>NZ_JAGFJM010000043.1 GCF_024102715.1 Nitrosomonas communis | reverse complement strand
GATTTTGTTGTCTCTGGTTGGGCTTGCTCCTTCCTTATATGATTTTGACTTTCTCTCTGTCAATTTGGATTTTACACGCTTTTTTTCGTGAATTTACCTGGGATCTGGATAAAGCAGACCGTGTCGATGGCGCTACACCCTTACTAGCCTTTATTTGGGTGATTGCGCCACTAGCTGCACCAGCTGTTTTTACCACTGCAATACTGGTATTTATCTTTGCCTGGAATGATTTTTTGTTTGCGATTTCTTTGACCTCTACCAACAACGCTCGAACGGTGCCTGCAGCGATTGCTTTTTTTACGGGCAGCTCTCGTTTTGAATTACCCACTGGTTCCATCGCAGCAGCTTCAGTAGTAGTCACTGTGCCTGTCATGGCCATGGTGTTAATTTTTCAACGACGCATCGTTGCGGGCCTCACATCGGGTGCTGTCAAGGGTTGATATAAGCGAAAAGGGAAGATGGCAAAAATCGAACTAAGCAATGTCACTAAACAATTTGCAGATGGAACGATAGCGGTAAGGGCTGCCAGTTTTACCATTAATGATGGTGAATTTTTTATTCTGGTGGGGCCTTCCGGTTGTGGCAAATCAACATTGCTCCATATGATCGTCGGCCTTGAAGAAGTCAGCAGCGGTGAGATTCGGCTAGACGGTAAAATGATTAATCATCTTGATCCGAAGGATCGCAATATGGCCATGGTGTTCCAGAGCTACGCGCTCTATCCGCACATGAGCATACGGGAAAATATCGCTTTTCCGTTGATCATGGCCAAAGTACCTAAAAAGGAAATGGATAAACGTGTGGAAGAAGTGGCTGCCATCCTGGAACTGAGCCATTTACTCGACAGCAAACCGCGCAATCTATCGGGAGGTCAGCGTCAACGTGTGGCTATGGGAAGGGCGATCGTGCGCAAGCCAGCGGCCTTTTTGCTTGACGAGCCATTATCTAATCTTGATGCCCGGCTGCGCAATCAAATGCGTAATGAACTTGCTCGACTCCAAAAACGGCTGGGTACTACGACAATTTATGTGACTCACGATCAAACCGAAGCCATGACGCTGGGTGATCGAGTAGCTGTGCTAAATAATGGAATTATTCAACAAATCGGTACACCTTACCAGTTATATCAACAGCCGGCCAATTTATTTGTTGCTGGATTTGTCGGTTCACCAGCAATGAATTTTTTTCCAGGACAAATCAAAGGTGACCACTTATTTTTTTTCTCACTCAATCTTGAAACAAATCTCCCTGCACATGCTAATTTTCCGAACCAGCTTGACGATGTCATCATCGGTATTCGTCCTGAAGATTTTTATGTGTTAGCAAATGAGAGTGAACAGATTGAAAACCAAGCCATATTTGATACTCAAATAGATATCGTCGAATGGTTAGGTGCTGAATTGCTCATTTATTTTCAGATCGAAATTAACCATTGGCCTGACATGCCGGCACTAGCACAGAATCTTAATCTAGATAAGAAGCCAGGTGACATGTTGGAGGTTACCACTAGGCTAGATGCTACTTACCCCATCAAGGAAGGGGATACGATAAAACTTACGTTCGATATCAATAAATTACATTTCTTTGATCCTCGAACAGGCGATCAATTAGCATCAAAACTGGATTGACGTACCGTTATTGATGGTCACAAACACCTGTTATTCATCGCGAACGCTAATTTTTCCCGCATAACTATCTTCAACTACCGGGCTGATAACCTCGCTAATCACTGTAACATAATGATTAATCGCTAATTCGATCCAGCAAGGTTGCACGCGTATGTTCAGCCTTTTCTGCAATCAGTTGTGTGGCAGTCTCGACCTGATTCCAAGTATTCCACAGTAGGACGCCACTGACATGACCCTCTCGCAAATAGTAGATCACGCCTTTATGGAAGGGTTCTTTCCAATCTTCGACGATATCGAGACCAGCATCAAGCTCGCCAACTGCTTCGTAGCCGAGATCAAATAGATCAGAGTAGAAAAAAGGCTGGTAGTGATAAGGATTCGATTGACCGGCCATGTTCCTGCCTGCCATTTCTCCCATGACATTTGCGTTATCTTCATGTTCTACACGCATCCGTTTTTGCAGGAGTGTGCTGTAGAAATTTGCGACATCGCCGGCGGCATAAATATCAGGATTGCTCGTGCGTAGCAGCTCATCGACTATGATTCCATTATCTATGGTAAGTCCGGCCTGCTCGGCAAGATCAGTATTGGGCTGGATCCCCAGTCCGGCCACGATGCCGTCAGCGGCTATTTCAATGCCATTTTTGCTCGTCACAATTATTTTTGTGCCTGCCTTTCGAATGAACTTAACCGTGTCAGATACATGCAGGGTGATGCCTTTCTCCCGGTAATAGTTGTTCAGGTATTCAGACAGTGCTGGTGGATAGACACGTGCACCAATACCAGCTTCTGGAAAAATCATTGTTACTTGCTTATTGTTCATGGCAAGCGCGGCAGCAATCTCTGAGCCTATGAAACCACCACCGATAACGACAAAATCTGTACCGCGTTCGCATAGTTCGCGTAACTTGTGATAATCGTTTACTGTTCTAAAGTAAATTACATTTTCATCTGAATCAGGCAATCGTCGAACTGATCCGCCAGTGGCGAGTAGGAGCTTCTCATAAGTGTAGACATTGCCAGTGTTATCCGTGGCTGTCTTGTTCGCCGTATCAAGATTGACTATTTTTTTGCCTATATGCAGGGCAACATCGAGATTATGTTGGCTACGCCAAATCGATTCGAATTGTGCGCCTTTCCACAATGATTTGGATAGAGGAGGGCGATCATAAGGTGAGTGTAATTCTTCACAGATCATGGCGATAGCGCCACTTGGATCAACTTTGCGGATGCCGTGAATAGCTGAGTCGGCAGCCATTCCTCCGCCCACAATGAGGTATTTGTGATGTTTCATGGTAGCTCCCTTTATAAGATGCACACTAAAAACTAATCACCTGCACTGGTTAAAGCACCTATCAATATATTACCCGTAAAATTTTGCATGTGTTGGTTTTTTAGTGGGCTTGGATCATTGAAACCTTATTAGTTTGCTAAGAGTGGAAGACAAGGTGCATCTCCTTTGCTTTTATTTAATTAGATAAAGCAACGACATAGTTTGGCGCTATAGGTTACTATTGGTATAAATATAGTTTACAACAAATAAGGCGCATGACTGAAAAGGTAAGACTTTCTAAAATTATGTCCGAACGCGGTTTATGCTCTCGCCGTGAAGCGGATGTCTTCATCGAGCGTGGCTGGGTGTACGTAGACGGCATAAAAATCACTGAACTTGGCACCAAGATTTATCCCAAGCAGAATATCGTCCTCAATAAGCAGGCGCAAGTTCAACAAACCCAGCGCGTCACCATCCTGCTGCACAAGCCTATTGGTTATGTCTCTGGCCAGCCAGAACCAGGCTACCAAGCAGCAGTGACGCTCATCACCGCTGGCAATCACTACAAGAACGACTCATTGCTTCAGCAGCTTTCTGCAGCGCAACTGCGCGGCCTTGCCCCTGCTGGACGATTGGACATCGATTCCAGCGGTTTATTGGTTCTTACCCAGGATGGTCGTATCGCCAAGCAGCTGATTGGCGCCGATTCGCAAATTGAAAAGGAATACCTGGTGCGAGTGGAAGGCAGGCTGGGCGACAAAGGCCTGCATCAGCTCAATCATGGTCTCAGACTTGACGGCATACCGCTTAAACCTGCGCACGTAACCTGGCAGAACCAGGATCAGTTGCGTTTTCTTCTGAAGCAAGGCAAGAAGCGTCAAATCCGCCGTATGTGCGAACTGGTAGGGCTTAAAGTAGTGGGTCTCAAGCGCGTGCGTATCGGCAAGGTCAGGCTGGGTGATTTACCGAAAGGGCAATGGCGGTATTTGCGGGAAGACGAGCAGTTTTAATCTCCAGTGCGATCTCTGGGTCTATTGCAGTGAGGCTGATGGTGGCGGCGCGCTTTCATCCATGCGTCTGAGAATGAACTCCTGCCGGCGCAACAGTCGCTTCGGTGGTTTGCCGCTATTCAGGGACCTAGGATTGATGAGGGCTGCGGCCATCAAGGCTGACTGTTCGCGGTTCAGCGCCGCTGCAGGAATCTTGAAGTAGAGCTGAGCTGCAGCTTCTGCTCCCCAAATCCCATTACCCCACTCAATTACATTCAGGTAAATCTCAAAAATACGGTGCTTGCTCAATTCAGCTTCGAGTCGTCGGGCGATGAGCACTTCGCGAAACTTGGAGAACAAATTGTTCGACGGCGAGAGATAAAGATTTCTGGCCAGTTGCTGCGTGATGGTGCCACTGCCTGTCAATTCTATTTTCTTCCAGTCTATTGCAATGGATTTCTGCAGTCTGTTGAAGTCAATGCCTCCGTGCGAAAAAAAAGTGGCGTCCTCAGCCACGAGTACCGCATGTTTTAGATGGGGGGATATTTGATCGTATGGAATCCAGCGCTGCAGGCGGCGCGGCGCCATGCCCATTTGTTGTGCTTTAGCGGCGTGCAAGTCGATGAATGCAGTCGACGCAGGATTCATTGTCTGCAGGGAACGGACATCGGGCAGCGTGAGATATACATATGCGATGTAGGCTGCTATGCCGACAGCAATCGCTCTGCTTCCCCAGTGCCAGATTCGGGTATATGTGGTATAAATACCTTTTTCCATATCTCTAGAATGTAGCGAGAACGCTATGGGCTGTCAAATACCAGTCTTTGCCAACATGCAACAAGTCTGAGCAAGCAGCTTCTGAATCAATCATTACGCGGAGGATGGTAAACACTATGGCTAAAGCCAGCCTGTAACCAATTGCAAGGTCAAGACGTTTACGCAAGAGACGGCTGATATTATGAGCAAAGTTTCTGAAATACTATCGATTGAGCGCGAGGGCATTGTTTTTCTGCTGCCACTTTGATGCTGCTGATAGGGTGCTTCTGGCGGGGATAGATATGGTTCCCGGCAGTTATCAGACAGACAGCTTTCCATTCAGTAATTCCAGCATTCCACCGGTGGCTGTGTGGCGAATACGGGTAATTCCGCCGTTACTGATTTTGATACGATAAAGACCAGCCGGTGCGACATGAATGGTTTTTGTGATCACTGCACGAATGACACCCGCGTGAGCAACGATGAGACAATGTTTACCATGATGGCGTTCAACGATTTCATCATAGGCGGAACTAACGCGGTTGATAAATGCGTCCAGCTTCTCTGCTCCATCCGGTCGGTGGTTTACCGGATCGCTCAGAAAAGCCTGAAACTCATCGGCTCTACCTATTTTAATGTCATCGTGGCTCTGTCCTTCCCATGAACCTAATCCTACCTCTTTTACTCGAGGTTCAATAGTGACCGGTATGCTATGACGCTTCCCCAGCGCATGGGCAAACGCCTGGCAGCGCTGAAGCGGCGAGGTGACGATCTGCTCCCATGCATTATACTGACCTACCGCATCCCACATCTGGCACCAGCCTTTTTCGGTGAGCGGATCGTCGATGTTGTGGCCACGATAACGGCGTCCGCCAGCAGGTTCGCCGTGACGAATTAAGTCAATTACAGTTTCTGTCATAAGAATTTTTATGGGGTAATTTTTGATGCCATAGTCTATCTGATATGGCGCAATAGAACAGATTTTCCTTAAATTTGTTCAGGATTATGCGGGAATAGAAGCGGCATCGAATTTGGGTATTCTGATAATATATCAGACCGTTGGATTAAAATACGTAGCTTGGAGAATTTGACTGATATTTCATGTGGATACAAAAAAGACTCCATCTTAGACCGCGTGCACGTGGATTTCATCTGGTGACTAATGAGATATTGCAGCAGTTGCCGGAATTAAGGAATATCGGCATAGGAATCATGAATATCTTTATGCAGCATACTTCCGCATCATTAACGTTGAATGAAAATGCAGATCCAGCAGTGCGCCAGGATTTTGAGAATTACTTCAATCATGCCATACCTGAGGATGCATCCTACTACAGACATATGGATGAAGGAAGCGATGATCTTCCTGCACATTTAAAATCGAGTGTGCTAGGTTGCAGTTTGACCATTCCAGTCAGCAACGGCCGGCTGAACCTAGGCACATGGCAGGGAATCTATCTTTGCGAACATCGCAATCATGGTGGAAGCAGAAGTCTTATCATTACCATTAATGGCGCATAGTTTTATGCTTTTCTCGAATTCTGTCCAAGGCATGTAGCAGTTCCGAGATAAGATCACAGCAGTGTTTTGAAATAGGGCAGAAAAATGATTAGCCCTACGATAATGGCGCCCATGGCGCTGATTAGCACAGCACCTGCAGCCACATCTTTAGATTTTTGTATCAGTGGATGTGGAGCGGGAGAAGAAGCGTCACATAAAAACTCAATGGCGGTGTTTAAAGCTTCTGAAACCAATACTGCCAAAATAGCAAAGATGATAAGACACCACTCAACGGAATCAATCTGAAAAAACAGTCCGCAACTAATGACTACAATGGCTACAAGAAGATGAATCCAGGCATTGTGCTGGCTTTTTATCAATACCGCAATACCCGCAAAAGCGTAACTGAAGCTTTTAATCCTGGCCGCGACTGAAAAAGTAGATGTTTTATACTCATCGCACATGAAATTTCGGCACTCAGGCACTACCGATGATTTGGAAATTATCGGTTAATAGTGTGCGTAATTCTGTTTTGTAATGATCCGATGCTGTGAAAAAAGCTTCACAAGTGCTT
>NZ_JAGFJM010000042.1 GCF_024102715.1 Nitrosomonas communis | reverse complement strand
AGAAGATAGAATCTGATGGCGCGGTATTCTTCTTAAGCGGCACTGTTGCTGATTACAAATCATTTATTAATGTCTACCTGGGTAAGGAAGATAAAAATGAGAATATTGACGTTGAGGCTATTGTTTTCCAGGGCGGTATCTTGTATAGGTCGTCTGTGGATGAAAAAGGCGTTTGCTGGAAATCTCCATTAAGAATGGAGCATTCGTATGCTATTGGCTCTGGCGGGCAATTTGCACTCGCATTCATGGATGCCGGATATCATGCCGAAGGAGCGGTGAAAGCCACGATGAATAGAGATTGCTGGACTGGCGGCGAAGTAAGAACTTTTATCTTGCCGTAACCTATGCCAACACCGTCATCCGAACTGATCGAAATAGCGTCGCGACATCAGGCGCATTACGAAAGACTCAAATCGCACGAGGTAAAATCATTCGACGAATTCTTGAAGCTGCTCGACGAGGATTTGAGAAAGCAGTTATCAAAGTCAGATTTGACGCTGTTCACGCGAGCAAGACTTGAGAGGCAACTGGCTCTTATACGTGAGATCATCAAGGAAGTCTATGACGATTACGAAAAGACGTGGCGTGACAGCATGATTGAAGCAGCTAAATACGAGTCGGAATTTGAGAAAAAAGCGCTTGACCGTGTTGTGATCAATCACGAGTTTGTGTTGCCAACAGAAACGCAGATTAGTGCAGCGGTATTTGCCAGACCGTTGTCGGTGGAGGGGATCAATAATGGTGCGTTACTTGACCAGTTTTTTCGCGGCCTGCCCGATAGCACTATCAAGCGCGTGGAAGGTGCCATCAGGCTAGGATTCGCGCAAGGTCAGACTACGCAGCAAGTAATCCAGCGCATCAGAGGCACAGCAAAGGCTAGATATACCGATGGGTTGATGGCGTTATCAAAACGCGATGCTGAATTGATAACTCGGACGGCTTTACAGCATGTATCAAGTCAAGCCAGGTTTGCAACGTGGGATAGGAATAGGGATATTATCAAGGGTGTTAAGATCGTTGCGACACTGGATTCAAGGACATGCCTAGTAAAGGGGTCGTTAATCAACACTCCTTCAGGAGAAAGGCCAATAGAATCAATAAGAAAAGGTGATTTTGTAATCGGCGGGAGTGGTATAATTAGACGTGTGATGGCTGACACAAAAGCCAAATCAAAAAGATTATGTAAACTAAAACTCAGTAATGGAAAAGTTATTATTTGCACAGATGACCATTTAATCTGGACAAACAGAGGGTGGGTGGAAGCACAATATTTGCTTTCTGGAGAAGAGCTGCCTAATAAATTATAAACGGGGAAACAAGATGTGTTGGCATCTTGCACCCCTAACCATAAACCATTTTAAGGGAATGATTATATGGCTATGCTGAATTGTATATGTGTTACATGTAGTAAGCAATTTAAATCACATAGTAGTAAAGTTGGGAAATTCTGTTCTAAAGCTTGTTATTTGGTGGCTATAAGAGCTGGCTTGTATAACAGAGGATCAAATAGAAAGCATACTTGTTTTTTTTGTAAAAAAGAATTTGATAACAAAAGTTTTTCAACAAGAAGGGATGGCAGTAAAAGCGATAAGAAATTTTGTTCAAGATCGTGTTATGACAACTATAGGTCAGCAATCACTAAGAATGTGTATGGTAATTGTGGGTATTGCAATAAAGAATTAACAAAGAATCTGACTGGGTCATACGCAAGCAAATATTGCTCATGGGATTGCAGAATATTGGCAAGGAGGGCGAGTCCTAAAAAATGTATTTGTTGTGGAACTGTATTTACTCCAATAACTTTTAGAAAATCTACCGGAAAATATATAAGTGTGAATTCTAGGCACACATGCTCCAAAGAATGCAATCTGAAATGGATTAGTAAAAACGAAGAGCGCAAAAAGAAAATAAGCCTAGCATTTTCTGGGAGCAATCATCCTAATTGGCAAGGAGGAGCGCCAGCCAGCAATAGAGGTTATAGAGGAGCGGGGTGGTCTAGGATAAGAAAGAAAGTATTAGAAAGGGATAATTATCAGTGCTTGAAGTGTGGTATTACCGAAATGGATCATAAACTTAAAACAGGAAGCGGTCTTGAAGTGAATCACAAAATACCAATCTGGCAATTTTCTGGAAATAATAGTAAAGCTAATAATTTGAATAATTTGGAGACATTGTGCAAATCGTGCCATATGAAAACAGAATGGCAATACAGGAAGAATAATCCTATGCAGAAGGTTATTTCATTTCTATGAATATTGTTCGAGTAGAATCAGTTGAAATCATAAATCTCGATGATCCAATAGATGTTTATGATATTGAAGTTGAATTGGATCACAGCTTTTCTATTCACGGCATTGTTGCGCATAATTCCAATCTTTGCCGGTCTCTAGATTCAAAGATATTCCCTGTGGGCAAAGCGCCAATGCCTCCCTACCATCATTTATGCCGCACGACCACTTCAGCTGTTATTGATTCTCGCTTTAGCATATTGGATGAGGATGCGACAAGAGCTGCGCGGGATGAAGATGGCGAGGTAATCAGCGTCGATGCTAACGAAACTTATTACTCGTGGTTGAAGAAACAGAGCAAATCATTCCAGGATTCTGTTATAGGCCCAACGCGCGGCAAATTACTACGTGAGGGTGGATTGAGTGCAGAGCGTTTTGCAGAATTGAATATTGGTCGCAATTTTGAGCCTTTGAACCTTGAGGCTATGCGCAAGCTTGAACCTCTAGCATTTGAGCGAGCAGGATTGTGATTTTTTAAAAGATACTAAATGATATGTTATAACATCACTTTTTAACAAGGAGCGTGCATGAAATTGAAATGGCATTTGATGAATCAAGAAAACGGTGGTGAAGGTGATGGCGGCGGAAGTGGCGGTGGCTCTGGCGATCTTCCTGCTACCATTGATCCTGCTGAGTATGAATCTCTGAAAAAGC
>NZ_JAGFJM010000119.1 GCF_024102715.1 Nitrosomonas communis | reverse complement strand
CAAAAACGCGCCGCCGCCTGCGCAATGGTAAGTCCTTCCTTCTTGCGAACGGACAAAACTTTGCAGCGAAATGATGATGGATAAGTCATCTATGAATTGTAATCAATTTATTTGAGCTTTGCTATATGCAGTAACATACAAGAAGGTCAAGTTATGTGGTCTGGTGGATATGGTGTCTTCCAGGAATTGAAGATGCTCAAAGGTGCTCAAATCCTCCAGAAGAAAAAGATGAGCATCTTGAGCACCTTCAGCAAGAACCGCATGGATAAATGGTTTTCGCCCAATTCGCCCCTGAAGATGTCCAAGTTGTCCAGGATAAAATCTTGGCCATCTTGGCCACCTTAGCGGAAGCCTGCATGAGCCTGCTGAAAGGGGCGAAATTCCCCTTAATCTTTTGTCAGTAATGTCAGTTCGCATGTAGAAGAAAAAATAACTTTTCTTTAGAAGCGATCCTCATCTGGAGCAAAAATAATAGGAATAGCAGCAGCAAGCCCCACAAATTGAAAATTACATCTTGAGGATAATTCTCTGCTCAAACGAACAGGGGCCTGCATGGTGCTTGCACAGTGACCGCATGGTGCTGGTCGGATGCTTTTGTCCCCACTTGTCCCCAGTCCCCAAAAACTGATTGGGGACAAAATGAGAAGATGGAAATCCGCATGGATAAAGGGTTTCAAGAACCTGTCCCCAATGTCCCCAGTGTCCCCACTAAAAAAGAGTCACCTTGTGTTTTATCTGGCAAGGTTGACGATCCTGATACGTCACAAATAAACAAAAGTCAGATAAAAAAATCAGCGGCAAGGACGAACGCGACATTGCTCAAGGGGCTATCAGACAGAAATGTTCCCATATTTGTTCCCATGACAGAAAAACAAAAACACCAAACCAAGTAAAGATGCGGCTTTTTGCCTTCTCGCTAGATTCTGTATTGTTTCCTGACAAAGTTACATCCCTCCCCCTCCCCTATTGTTGTTTCGTCCTTCAGCTGCCTAATTGGATAGATAAAAAATGCGTTCTGGATAAGAAATACGGGATAATCGCTCATCAGCGAAAAAGATATTCATCGGCTAACCTTCATTGGAGATAATCATGCTACTTTCAACGACTCCCACTATCGATGGCAAGCGCATCACCAAATACTGCGGTATCGTTGCTGGCGAAGCCGTGCTGGGCGCTAATGTGTTGAAGGATCTGTTTGCAGGGATACGGGATTTTGTTGGCGGGCGTTCTGGAACCTACGAGAAAGAACTGCAACGTGCACGCGATATCGCGCTGGAAGAATTGCAAGAACGCGCTCAGGAACTCGGTGCCAACGCAGTAATCGGTATCGATATTGATTATGAAGTACTTGGCAAGGAAAATGGCATGCTGATGGTTTCTGTCAGCGGGACCGCGGTTTTCATTGAGTAAAAACGATCAAGTGCATGAGTAGATATTCCCTGCTTTGCCTGTTGCCCATATTCAATTTGATTGCTTTGCTTACGCAAGTAAAATAGGATTAGCTGGGATAGAAGAATGAACCTTTGTGTAACCTATGTAAGGAGACTGCGAATGATGATCATACAACGGCTGTTATTAATTAGTGTATGTGCAGCAATGTTCACAGCTTGCGCCACTACCCAACAGGCTGGCGGCTATGGAAAGGCTGAGTCCTCCGGATTTTTGGAAGATTATTCAAAGCTCCATCCCGCAGCAGACGAAACTGAGGCATCATTGGTTTATTTTACGCCAGACAAAACCAGGTTCAAATCCTACACCAAAATCTTGCTGGAACCAGTGCAGGTCTGGCGTGGAGAAAAATCGAGCGCCAAGGATATCGATATGGAAGATGCAAATCATTTATCGCAATATCTCTGGTCGCGCGTCGATGAAGAGTTGCGTAAGGACTATACCATGGTGCAGCAACCTGGTCCTGGCGTTATAAAGATTCGCATCGGCATCACGGAAGCCGGTAAGGGTATACCGGTACTGGATAACCTGACAGCCATGCATCCAGGTTCCCTCATCGTGTCCAAAGGAAAGAAAACACTCAGTGGAACAGAGAGTTTCGTTGGCAAGGCCTCCATCGAAATGGAAGCAACAGATAGTCAAACGGGTGAATTACTGGCTGCTGGTGTTGATCGCCGCGGTGGGGGGAAATACGCGTGGAAATCACTGAACCAATGGGAAGATGTCGAGTTGGCCTACACTTATTGGGCTAAGAAAATACGGTGGCGTGCTTGCGAAATGCGCGGCGATACCATATGTGAGAAACCTGAGGATTAACAACTTACTGATACAATCCAGGCAGTTTCTAGCCGAGCGTTGAACAAAGTTGTCGTATGCGGTAAATCAGCCTGTTCCTCATGAGATCTGATTGGGATGTAAAGAAGCTAGCAGCCCCGTTGCTCTGATGAGTTAGTTCCTGGAGTCGTCAATTTGATTATCAACATCAAGAGGGGGAAAAGATGAAAAAGTTAATTATGTTAGGTAGTTTCATTGCGCTATTGTCACCACTTACTAGCCACGCTCAAAGCGCGGGTGTGTTTTGCTGGAGACTTAACCCTTTTTCCGACATTTTGTGTTTTGATGTAGATAGTAAAGGATTTGTTTTTGAGCTTACGGGTACTCAAAAAACCGCTGCTTACGAATTCCCCTCGCATGGCGCAGCTAATTTAGACCGTCCATCAAATAGGTTTCATCTTGGCTTTACCTCTCATTTAAGTAATGGCCTTCTCGGAGAATTTTTTGTATCGATGAACACGGAATCGCTCAATGGTACCTGGACAGATATCCGTGGACTTTCTGGAAATTTTACCTTCTTGGGAATTGGGCCTTTAAGTCCCGTGATATCAGGTAGTCAAGAAGGCAGTTATTTGAGCAAAATAATTTCACAATAACTTTGTGTTGAGTTTGTGGAAGAAATTGATAGCATCAGCGCATTTTGTCCGTGTCCATGCAGGAAAGCCATTAACTAAAGGGAGGTAGAAAATGTTACCCATCCTCTGACGAAGCGGATAAACACCCCACTTCCCTTACTCTGCAGCCCGCTTTTTTACCATAAATCTCTCCCAAACTAGCGAAAAGTATGTTCCGGCTAGGTTAAAATATCTTATGTATTTTTCTGCTTGCTGTTCCTATTGCTCGCAGAATATTGCTCCCGGACCAGTCAGCAATTAAACAAAGGAATCATTATGAAATTTCAGACCGATGATTTACGCATTATCGGCATGCACGAACTTACTCCGCCGGTGGAATTGCACCGCGAATATCCGCTGTCAGAGGTGGCAACCGAAACGGTTTATGCTGCCCGACAAGCTGTTCATCATGTTTTGCATGGTGAAGATGATCGCTTACTAGTCGTGGCCGGTCCGTGTTCCATCCATGATGTGGATGCGGCACTAGAATATGCGGCCCGCTTGAAACATCTGCGTGAAGTGTTCAAAGATCAGTTGCTTATCGTCATGCGCGTGTACTTTGAAAAACCGCGCACGACCATTGGCTGGAAAGGATTGATCAACGATCCTGATCTGGATAACAGCTTTCATATCAATAAGGGATTACGCATGGCACGCAAACTGCTGCTGGATTTGAACAACTTGGGAATGCCTGCGGCAACGGAATTTCTTGATCTGATCAGCCCGCAATACCTGGCTGATTTGATCAGCTGGGCTGCCATCGGTGCACGCACCACTGAGAGCCAGGCGCATCGCGAATTGGCATCAGGTGTATCCTGCCCGATTGGGTTCAAGAATGGCACCTATGGTAATCTGAACATTGCCATCGATGCAATTGGGGCAGCTTCCCGTCCGCACCATTTTCTTTCGGTTACCAAAGAGGGGCGCACAGCCATTTTTGCCACCAAAGGAAATGAAGATTGCCATATCATCCTGCGGGGCGGACGCAAGCCTAACTATGATGCCGATAGCGTGCTTTCAGCAGTTGAAGAATTAGCCAAAGCCAAGCTGCCGCCTTATCTGATGGTCGATTTCAGCCATGCGAACAGTCATAAGGACTATCGCCGCCAGCCGGAAGTGGCTGTCAATGTGGCAGGACAGATTGCAGGCGGGAATAAAGCCATCTGCGGCGTGATGATCGAAAGTCATCTGGTTGAAGGCAACCAGAAAACAGACGGCAAGAAACGCGAAGAATTGGTTTATGGACAAAGCATTACTGATGGCTGCATCAGCTTTGATGCCACTGAGCAGGTGTTGCATCGGCTGGCAGAAGCAGTCGAGCAACGCAGAATGTGCTAAACATATATATTCCTCGCTTACTGGTGAATCGTTCCAGTAAATCCATTACCGTTCGCGGCAAGCTGATCAAACTGCCAAGCAACTATGCCGCCTTGGATCAGCTCCGGCCGAACAGCGTTTTTGTAGCCGTTATACCGGCATGCTCCACTCGTCTAGTGCTTCCACTCAGCTCCTCGCTGCAAGACCCTGATGCAGGGACATGCGGTAGGCACTGAGCGAAGGAATAAGTGCGAGCACCAGCGTGCTCGCAATGATGATGCCCAATATTCCGAGTATCTGACTATTCATAGAAAAATGGCTAATGAAAACACCATAGTTTTCTGCAAGCAACGCTTGGGTGAACAGAATCCCTGCCGCTAGCGCACAAATGGCAATGATGATACCGCTTAAGGAAATCAGCAGTGCTTCGGTTTGAATGACCAGAAATATGAAAAGGGGGCTGGCGCCGATGGCGCGCATGACCGCAATTTCGCGCTGCCTTTCGCGAATGGAAGAGAGCAGCATGGTGCTTAACCCTAATAACGAGGAAAATAACACCAGAATAGAAATCAATCTAAGCGTATTTTCCATCACACTCATCATTTGCCACAGCTCGGTGAGCGCGATGCCTGGCAAAATGGCGAGCAGCGGTTCACGTTGATAATGATTGATTTGCCGTTGCACATGAAAGGTAGCCATTTTGGATTTAAGCCCCACCATGAAAGCAGTGATGCTTTTAGGCGTCAGTTTGTCCGCTTCCAGCGCATGCGCAGCCATTTGCCTGCCTGGTATTTTTACGCCATCTTTCCAGTTCAGATGAATTGCTTCCATTCCTTGCAGGCTAACATATAGCGCTTGATCCACTGGTGTACCAGTCGCTCGCAAGATACCAACTATCTGGAAAGGTTTATCATCATGCAGACTAAAGCTTGCTTGTCCAAGGCCATGCGCCAGGATGATGTGGTCATGCAGACGATAGTCAAGCTTTCTGGCGACCTCGGCGCCAATCACCACGTCGAACAGCTGCGCAGAGGGGCGACCTTCAGCGAAGGTTAACGGTGTGTTTTGGCCAAAGCGGAAATGCGCGAAGTAGTCTTGCGTGGTGCCCATTACCCGGTAGCCGCGATGAGAGTCCCCCAATGAAATCGGTATCGTCCAGGCAACCTTGGCATCAGCCGCAAGCTCACGGTAGCTTTCCCACGCGATATTATTGGTGGCATTACCCATGCGGAAAACAGAATATAGCAGCAGGTTTAACGGGCCAGTGCGGGCGCCCACGATGAGATCGACGCCTGACACCGTGTTGCTGAAACTTTCTTTTGCTTCATGCCGGATATGCTCAACTCCAAGCAAAACAAAGGTACTGATCGCGACTGAAATCAAGGCGAGCAGCACACTATATTTCCGATTGAGCAGGCTATGCCAGGCGACGTTAACAAACATATTCGACAGCTCCTGCCTGGTTGATTTCCGCCAAGTTAACGATATGATTAAAATGATGCGTCAGCGCGGTATCATGGCTCACAAAAATCAAGGTATTACCTTGCTTTTGGCTGATTTCCAATAGTATCTTCATAAAGGCATCCCGCGTATCACTATCCAATGCCGAGGTAGGCTCATCCACAATCAATAGCTCCGGGCTATTGATCAGCGCGCGGGCAATGGCGACGCGCTGCTGCTGACCGACGCTGAGCTCACCCGCTTTCTTTGTGATCAGCATGTTATCCAGCCCAAGTGCATCAAAAAGCTGCTTTGCCGTTACCGTAAGATCGACCATATCCTTTTTGCCAAAATGGGCGGCGAGCCGGATGTTGTCCAGCACGCTCAAATAATGAATGAGATTGAATTGCTGAAATACCATGCCGATATGCGCTGCGCGGAAACGATCGCGCGCGCGGCTGGATAAAGCGCCCAGATTCTGACCAAGTATTTCTATGTTGCCTTTATTAGCGACCAAAATACCAGCCAGCAAATTCAGCAGCGTCGATTTGCCGGAACCCGAGGGACCTTTGAGAAATACCCGCGCACCTCTGGCTATGCGCCATTCCGGAATAACCAAAACAGCAGTGCGCGCTTTTCCAGGGTAAAAAAAGTACAAGTTGTTGATTTTTACCGCATCAAGCTTCGCTTCTGGCACAGTCAATGTGGCATTTTCTGGAGAGTCAGGGTACATGAAGAAACTCCTTACCGCTTTTATTCGAAGTCTAATGTACTATACTGTACCATGGCATTGACTTGAGGATAGTGATACCACTGCTTATGAAATCCAACTTTTTTATTGTCAACTCCGCTGCATTCATCAGCCTGCTGGCTGCGTTGCTGATCGCATGTTCTCAAAGCGAACCTGAAGCAGGCGCAGAGGTGATTTCCGGCAAGCAAACACCAGCTAAACCACAGGTGCTTCAGACTGAGTCTTATAAAACCATCCAATGGACCGACCTGATGCCACAGGACGATCTGGATGCTTTGTTGAATCCTCCGGCCTACCTTGATGAGATCGAAGATGGCTCTGAGGAGGATATGTTAAGCAATCAATTCATGCTGGCCATGGCGCAGGCAAGTGACGATCGTTACATGCAAGCGCTTTCATCCACGCGCATCAAGCCGGAATTTGACAATCAACGGATCAGATTGCCGGGTTTCATCGTACCGCTGGAGTTTGACGAAAAACAAACTCTCACGCGTTTCTTTTTAGTGCCATTCTTTGGAGCGTGTATTCATGTCCCCCCCCCACCGCCCAACCAGATTGTCTACGGGGTTTTTGAAAAAGGGTTAGAAGTTACTGCGTTGCATGAACCTGTCTGGGTAACGGGTATTTTGAAAACGACCTTGACGGAAAATGATGTCGCCACCTCTGCTTATGCAATGGAAGTGGCTACTGTGGAAACCTATACAGAATAAACCGCTGCTTAGTTAACCGTGAGCATGTGGTTATCCGCATCCGCAGTCAATGAAGCCGCGCCCTGCTTGCCCTGAAAAATCCAATATGCTTTGATTGCCTGGATACCCGGAAAAAGCGCAAAGAACTTGATCGAAATGGCGGTTAAATCTTTAGCCTGCTCGCACTGGAAAATATAGCTTGCATGAAAATCAGCATGCTCCTGCTGCGCTTCATGGTGATTTTGATGATCTGCGGGCTCATGGTTTTTCATGTAAGGCGCCTCAATTTCCGCATTCTCCAACAAGCATGTCGTGGTTGAAAAATCAAACAGACGCTCAGCGGAAGCCAGCATTTGTTTTGCATTTGAGAAGGCTGCTGCTTGCTCCTCATTGTTGGGCGCGTGCTCAAATCCAATGAGATTGATCGCGGGAGAATCAAACTCGATATACAAGGTATTGCCCTCCAGCACGACATTAAGCGTCGCTTCACCATGCACATGCGCGCCTTGGGATGCTGCCGCCGCTGAAAAAGCATGACTACTGCCACCCAGCAAAAGCAATAGTAATCCTGTCAATAACTGTCTGTTTACCATAGCTCCTCTCCAGGATAGGATGCTCAAAGGAAATTATGTCTCAACGCCAGAAGCTGCTGCGACAGAAGACATTTCCGTGCATGAGCTGACAAAACCGCTGAAAGTGCGTTCGATCACCGAACGAGCGACATCCCGCGTGATAAAAACGATGCGCGTGCGGTGATCTGCAGATGGCCAGTCAACGAGCTCAACTGGCGGATGAAAGACATGTTGCACGCCATGGATCACCGTAGGTCCCGAGCGGTGCTGCAGATTGATGATCCCCTTTCACACGCAAAATATCGGGGCCTTTGAACGCCATCAATAGACTCAGCCACTGATCAAATAGATCGGGATCAATCGGATGATCAAAGGTAAAGCAGAATGCCCGGATGTGATCATCATGACGATTGGCATCTGGCTGAACGGATGGCTTTTTCTGGAAAAGCTTTTTGGGTGCATGTTGGGTGACAGGCTGATAGCGCAATGGACCTGCTGAACGCCCGGGTATTTCCGCATATGACGACTCATCAAGCCAGCCAAGTACATCGGGTGTTTTTTGATCGAGAGTAAACAAACGGGTATTGAACAGAGACAGCAAATCTGCTGCTTCTCCCTTCACCACCCGTAACTGTTGCGCGGCTGGATTGAGCTGAGTCAGGCGCTGCTGCAGGACAGCCAACTGGACTTCGTCTACCAGATCACTTTTGGTCAGAATGAGCCGATCTGCTACAGCTGCTTGCTTGATGGCCTCAGGGTGATGATCGAGCGTCTGCATGCCATTGACGCTATCGACCGTGGTAATGACCGCATCCAAGTGGTAACGCGATGCAATGAACTCGTCCGTCATGAGTGTAGCAGGATAGGAGCTGGATCGGCCAAGCCTGTCGTTTCGATCACGACCCGGTTGAATTTTCTTTTACCACCCCGCGAGAAGCGCCAGCCGATATCTCTGAGCACGCGCGCAAGATCGCCGCGTATCGAACAGCAAATACAGCCGCTGTCCATTTCCATCACGACAGCTTCTTGACTTTGGGTGACCAGCAAATGATCGAGGCTGATTTCTCCAAATTCATTGATGATGGCCAAGGTATCGCTGAAACAAGGCTGATGGACCAGGTAATTGAGCAAGGTCGTCTTGCCGCTGCCAAGAAAGCCGGTCAGGACCGATACAGGCACAAGCGGTTGGGAGGGAGTAAGCTCAGTAGTCATAAAGTCGATTAATCAGTTCGCAGTGTTCTTGCGCTTCTAGCAGAATTTTTCCATCGTAGCCGGTGGCTCAGTCTAACACGAAAAGACAAAAAGAAACCTGTTGCGCCGCGGGCATTTATCAGCCTTCGACGAACTCAGACCGAACGGTATTTTATACCTACCATGCTTGGAGCGGCCTGGTGGCTAATTGCATTCGTGCTGAGCCTGTCGAACCATGAACGATGAAATACAGAAACTATATAATTATCTACATAGAGCAGATAAAACATCCCCGTCATCCTGCGCATGATTCAGCGACAATTCAATTTGTGGAAAGCAAGCACAGCTAAATGTAATTTTTGTGGGTAAATCATGAATAACAACGCATTATCAACCATCATCGCCTATCACGAAGCCAGCAAACACCGCTTGGATGGCTATGCGCCGGGGCCAGGCGACTTGGACTGGGCCAACCAGCCTGATCCGTTTCGCCGTTATGCGGGGACGCAACGTTGCGAGTTGCCTTTACGCGTTACTCCCTTGCAGATGCCGTTTAGCGAGATCCGCAGCGGTCGGAAGCAAACACCGGCAGCTCTCAATCTGGCCGGTTTGGCGACGTTGCTGGAGCTGAGTTTCGGCTTGTCGGCATGGAAAGAGTATGGGGGCTCGCGCTGGGCGTTGCGCTGCAATCCTTCCAGCGGAAATTTGCATCCCACCGAGTGCTATGTGCTCGCCGCTGCACGCGATGGCCTTGCCAGCGGCGTGCATCACTATGTCAGCTACGACCACAGCCTGGAACGGCGCGCCGAGGCAGATCCCGCTTGGGATGGCGAGTTGGCTGGCGGTTTCGTGCTGATTCTTACGTCCATTCATTGGCGCGAAGCCTGGAAGTATGGGCTGCGCGCCTACCGCTATTGTCAACACGACTGCGGCCATGCCATGGCAGCAGTCAGCTATGCCGCCGCCACGCTTGGCTGGCGCGCGCAGATACTGGAGAATTGGCCTGATGCGGTGCTTGCTGCGCTAACTGGTGCTGCGCACAAAAACGATTTTGCCGAGCATGAAAGCGAAGCAGTAGAGGTAGCGCTCTGGATTGGCTGCGGGAATGCGCCCGAGTCGTTGGATTTGGCTCAAACAGCCACAGTCCTGGCCAGCGGCCTGAATTTTGTCGGCCAGGCCAATCGCCTCAGTGCAAAACATGTTCATTGGGCGGGAATCGATGCAGTGCACCTTGCTGCTGAGCGGCCTGTTCCGCCTTCCTCGCCATTGATCTCGCCAGCACAGTGGCCACCCCTGGCACCGATTGATTGCTCGCAAGATGCAGATGTACTGATTCGCCAGCGCCGCAGTGCTGTCGGTTTCGATGGCATAACTGCCATGCCAACAGAACGCTGGTTCACAATGCTCGATGCCCTGCTGCCTCGTCCTGAGCTACCGCCCTGGGATGCTTGGCAGCGGCCGCCGCGAGTACATCTCATCCTGTTCGTGCATCGTATCGCAGGGATAACACCAGGTATCTACCTGCTTCTGCGGGATCACTCCGTCGCGCCCGCGTTACGTCAAGCAATACGCGAGGATGCCGAATGGGCCGAAGTAGCCGGTGCACCCCGGCATCTTGGCTTGTTCCGATTATTCGCCGCCGATGCCCGGGACGCAGCACGCCTGATCAGTTGCCGCCAGGACATCGCCGCCGATAGCTGCTTCTCGCTCGGCATGCTGGCTGAATTCGAGGCTGCGTTAAACGCGGGAGCCTGGCATTACCGCGAGCTGTTTCATGAAGCGGGCATGCTCGGTCAGGTGCTCTACCTGGAAGCAGAAGCCGCAGGCCTGCGCGGCACCGGCATCGGCTGCTATTTCGATGACGCGCTGCACGCCCTGCTCGGCTTATCAGGCCACGGGTGGCAATCGCTCTATCACTTCACCGTCGGCGGCCCGCTGGACGACCCGCGCCTGCGTACGCTGCCGCCTTATGCGCATCTTAGCGGCAGGCAGGTATGTTGATAAGATCAACCAGCCAAAAGCAGTAAAAGTATGGTAAAAGGATCATCCATATAGCTAGCCGAAGCTACCAATTGCTTGTAAGTGGATCTAATAAAGTTTCCTGTAACGAAAGCTAAATCGATCTATTGCCATAAAAAAATAAGGAGATAACATGAAGTTTAGTGTATTAGATTTCATAATTGACGTCATAAATTGCGTCATTTCGGAGGCTTAACTCTAGTTAGGCCGAGCATCTGTTAGGAGAGGAATTGGCTTGAGGAAAATAACGTTACTGGGAGCATTTCTTTGCTTCTTATTAGTCTGCAACATAGCAGCCGGCTACGGTCAGAATAAATTTACTGGTATATTTGTAGCGGATTCTAGACCACGCGAAGTGGTGTATCTGGGCGTGACTCAAACGGGAGATATAGTGTCCGGTTCGCTAGTCATTGTTACGCCGGACGGGTACGGAAACACAAAGAGCAATACCTTGCCCCTGCGAGGAACTACCGACGGAGATGCTATTACGTTAACTGCCGAAAGGCTTTTTCAGGATCTAGTAATAAATGGTAGAAAGCAAGGAAAAACAGTTGTGCTTATGTTTCCAACTGATTCAGGGAATATGTCAACCGTGACTTTCCTGCCTACAACTGATCGGGATTACAATCTATTGCTCAACCGATGGCAGGAAGAACTTGCTGCGATCTACAAAGAAAAGGAAAGCCTAACGAAGCTTGCTAACACTCTTGCCGATGACATTAATGCGGTTAAATCTACCGGAATCAAGAGGAATCTCGCTGATATAAAATCCGCATTGGATGATGAGCAGTCAGCGCTTCATGATCTTGAAAATGATCTTGCCGAATTAAAACACGACGCATCTCTTCGACCGATGACCTGTTATCAGGCCAACTCAAGAGTTGGCTATGCTTACAACTCCAGGATGGCGTATAGCTATAGTTCACGTCTCGGTTATGCCCATGATAAGTTCATGGTGAGACTCGAAGAGTTAGAGCATCGTCTTTCTAACGTTGAACCTCTCGTTACGAAAATTAGACAGGAGACTCACGCCTTGGATCAGGCAATTAAAGAAAGCAAATATTCCCTGCCTAAATTGAATGCTAAGCCAGGGGATGAAGCACAGGTGCTGATACAATATCAAGCGCTTGCTGCCTCTGCGCGCAATGAATTACCACTTATGAAGGCTGCCCATTCAGACATTCTGAACAAAGCTAAAGGGATCATGCGTGAGGGAGAAGCAATACTGAAGAAAACACAGGCATCAGTCAGATGTGATTGAATGATGATTCCTGAACCTTTTGGTTATATGCTGAGGCTTCTAGTTGCAAAACTTCCAGGTTGGTTTATTCGCTATTTCTACAAGCCTGACAGGATCGCAAACTCAATCGATATTGATCTACGAAGTAATGCCCCAATCAATATCAGTTTTGGCATGGAGATTCCGGAAATCAGCCTGTATTTCCACATTTACAATAGGAGTCCTTTCAACCTTACCCTTGATCGTTTATTAATTGATTTCTGGATTGGTCAGCCAACATTAAAGGGAGCCATATTAAGGCGATACGTTATTCCCAAAGGTGAATCGGTTAATAACATTTATTTTTCTTGTTCGCTTACGTTGCAGCAACAAAATCAAATTAGGGGGCGGTGCAATGGCCAGCTTTTGTCTGTTCCTGTCTCACTCACTATCACCGCATACTTAGAATCAAAGGTTGGCATGATATGTTTGGACAAGCGTATCGACCGTTCAGATGTACCGTGTAAATAAGCCTAGCCCATCTTTAACCTCATCCAGCAAAATTCTCCTCCTTTCTCTGTTTTATATATTTCTAACTAACTGATATACAAAGCTTTGTATTTTGTGGCGTGCCTGAGTGCGTAATGTAGTGCCATAATATTATTATGATATCTTGTTTTATCCTCCACTTTGTAGTAACGTCGCGCCTATGTTTATCCGACGAACTCAAACCCGCAGCAATGCGACTGGGGAGCGCTATTACACTTATCGGCTGGTTCGAGCCGAGCGCATTCA
>NZ_JAGFJM010000118.1 GCF_024102715.1 Nitrosomonas communis | reverse complement strand
ACAAAATTTTTGTGGATGAGCCCTCAAAAAGGGGAGCAGTCCGCCCCCAATGCAGCATAAGGGTGAAAAACTCCTTTGAAAAAGGAGTAAAACTTTACTTTTCTGTTAAAAAAACGCGCAAAAGTGTCATTTGGAAATTTTTCCCCGTCACCACAACAAAATTATCAGGGTTATGCAGAGGTCTTAGCATCTGGGTGTTTTGATCATGTCTTTTCTGTGCAATCAAGAGAAAGGGTGTGCATCTAAATTTTTAGTGTTGCCCAGAAACTTGCTTTATAGCTTGTCGATAAGAACTACCTCTACGTGTTTGCACGTATTTTATAAATCAGCATATTGCAGTACATTATTACCCCGAGCAGCGCTGGCATTTCCGAGCGCTTTTCTTTTGGGTGCTATATGCCATTTACCTTGACAATTTTTTCGGGGCGGTATTAATAAATGTTGAATTTGCTTAACAAACCTATTCATATCTTGGGAATTGGCGGTATTGGTGCCGTACTTGGCTGGGCTTTGGCACGGGAGGGTTATTCCGTGATACTGGTTGATAATCATGCTGGCAAAGTCGCTGAAGGCAGAAAGCATGGTGTCACGATTGTCGGACTGGGCACGCAAGCGGTAACTTTCATGGCTTTTGATGATTGGGTTGCACCAAAAGAAGGCTTCATTCTGCTCTGCACCAAAACATATAACAATGCAGAAGTGCTTGCACGCTTGCCTGACAATGCCTTTCTGGTAACGATTCAGAACGGCTTTGATTCATCACTGGAGCAGCGCAATCATGCATGCGAAGGCATTGCTTCTTTTGTGTCAGAATGTCAGCGTGATCGCCCTGTAACTCGAATTACCAGGGCGGGTAGCCTCTATATTGGAGCACGCCGGTCTGTCACCGCATACGAGCATGACGAAATAATGTCATTAGCTAAAGCTCTGGGAAAGGCAGAGCTATTTCCGGTCAAGTTGACTAACGATATTCGTCCTTACAAAGCAACCAAACTGATGTACAACGCCGCTATCTCTCCGCTTGCGGCGGTAGCAGGCGTAGATAACGGCGCATTGTTGACCGACTTGCTGGCTAAACAGCTCTTTTTTGGCATGCTGCGCGAAAATTATGCCATTCTCAAGCATGCGCAAATTCAGCTTGCTCGCATCGGACCATTTCATCCCGATACCGTTTCTTTAATTCTGAGCATGCACTCTTTGAGTAAATTTATGGCCATGTTTTTCCGACCATCGCTACGCGGCACCTATTGTTCCATGGCTCCGGATATTTCTGGCCAGAACTGCCGCACGGAGATCGATGCCTATAATGGTTATCTGATCCGGCTGGCGGGCGACTTTCCTTGTCCGTTAAACCGGGCCGTATTGGTACTTGTTGAAAGGGTGTGCCAGGAAGGCTTGCAACCTCAGCGTCAATATCTTCAGTATTTGGCAAATAATTTACCGGCAGGTGTTCTGCCGTAATAGCGGCCATCGCTGGCGCACTCAGCTCGTTGCATTGATGAACTGATTTTTCCAATCCTTGGCGGTCATGCAAGGCTTGAATGCAAGAATAAGTGTTTATCAATTAACGTGATTCGTACGTGTTTGCACGTATTTCTTTGGCCAATGTCTTCTAATAATCTATGGAAACGCATCGTTGAATAAAAAAGACGTTTCCTATCGCTTGCCGCGGATGGCGAAATGGCCGAACAATGCGGTGGCTGTTGCAGCATCCGGTTAGTCGGTTATGTTTCTGAGGCATTTGCTATTGCTGAAGGAATAAAACCAGCGTATCGAGTGTAAACCCAAAACAACGCATAAGGAGCCTATCATGACTTTGAACGCCGCTCCTCCTCCGCGCGACGATTTGTCCAGTAGAGTGGCAGAAACCGCCATACGCCTAGGCGCGTTGGCACTTGTGCTGATTTGGTGTTTTCAAATACTGCAGCCATTTATTATTCCGGTGGTGTGGGGAGTGATTATTGCGGTGGCGATCCATCCTCTTTACCTCACCTTGACTAATCTGCTGGGCGGCCGGCGCGCAATCGCAGCAGCGCTGCTTATCACCGTGTTGTTGGCGCTGTTAATGGTACCCACTATTACCTTAACGAAGCTGCTGGTGCAAAACGTGGCAACGCTGGCGGAGCAATTTCGCCAGGAACAGTTCGTCATTCCGCCGCCGCCAGAGGCTGTCAAGAACTGGCCACTCATTGGCGAGCCTATCGTAAAAATGTGGAGCCTTGCCTCAACCAATCTGGCTGACGCCTTAAAATTGCTACAGCCCCAGCTTAAAGCCGCCGCTGCCTGGCTGCTTAACGTTGCTGCCAGCGCGGGTCTGGGCATGATCATGTTCGTGTTTGCTTTCGTCATTGCTGGTGTGTTGCTGGCGCATTCTGCCAGCAGTTATCAGCTTGCGCACGGCATAGCCCGGCGCTTGGTGGGCGAGCGCGGCGATGATTTCGCCAATCTGGCCGAAGTCACCATTCGCAGCGTTGCGCGCGGGGTGCTGGGCGTTGCCGTTATTCAGTCGTTACTGGCGGGGCTTGGTTTTCTCTTTGCCGGTGTGCCCGGCGCCGGCATATGGACGTTATTATGCTTGATCTCAGCAGTAGTGCAGATCGGGGTGGGGCCTATTGTCATTCCGGTCATAATCTATGTCTTTACCAGCAGCGATACGCTCACTGCAGTGATATTTCTAATATGGAGTATGCTTGTTATGTTGCTGGATAACGTACTGAAACCATTGCTGCTGGGGCGCGGTGTTGACGTACCCATGGTGGTGATTTTTTTGGGAGCGATCGGTGGCATGCTGCTGTCCGGTATCGTTGGACTGTTCGTTGGCGCGATTGTGCTCGCGTTGGGCTACAAACTGTTTCAGACCTGGTTGAACATGGAATCTTTATCTCGGTAGGCCTGCACTGCAAAGTAGCGCAGTGTTGTCTTGGGAGCGGTTATGGTTTATCTGCTGGGGAAGCCGCGTTCGGTTTATCCCTGAGATTCGTTAGCAAAATATACGTACTGACTAGTAATACCCACAGTGGAAACGCTAGCGGCGTCCAGTAAAAATAGCCGACGCTCAATAACAAGAGTAGCGCCATTGCATAACCAAGAAATGCGATCCATTGAGGGAAAATCTTGGTACGAACAGCAACCGTACAGATTGAGATCATAAACACCCCCGCCATTTTCATCGCATAGACGTTGACAATCTGATACACCACCGTGCGGCCAAAGGTGTAAATGCCGGATTCCACAAACTTGTCGGGTGTTGCGCTGTAGCTGATCAGGATGCCCGCCGCTACTGCTCCCGAAGCAAACAGCATGGCCACAAACAGCAAGCCGCTGCCAAGGAACACAGTAGCGAAAAAGCGATCTTCATAAACCCCAATTCGATCCCGCAGCACGCCGATGAACCATAAAAAGGCAATGCCCGCGAATGGCAGTAGATACAGTGCGAGATTGACGGCCTTCTTGCCACCTGCCAACCAAGTTCCAGCGTCTTGCGGATCGGCCGGAACCGAAATCCGGAAGAGTACCAGGCTAGTGATATACAACAGAGAAAACGCGATGCCAGCTACAGCAGCTGCACGCGGGGTCTTCAAACGATTACGAGTGAGCGTTTTTTCCTGTTCCATGCTTTATTACTGGAAATATATTGCAACACTGACTCCTCGCTGATTAGATTGGAAGAGCAGATTAAATTCGAGCTAATGTTTAATTGCAAAAATAAACTATCTTATTTTTAGAATTAATTATATGTTTTATAAGAATATGTTGCCAGAAAAGTGTTTATTGAATTAATGCAATTAAACACTAGCACGGATAAACTGTTTATTTTCATCACAAGGCCGAAATAGCTTCCTTTCGATGGTAATTTTAAATATTTGAACTCCTGTTTGTCTGGCTTAGACCTGATGACTTTAGTCGTCAGGCCTCCTGCTCAAAGTAATTAGTGGTTTAGTTTCCTACCGGAAATCCTTTAGCAGCCATGCAGGAAGCAAATGCCTCATTGTAAGCATCCTGAGCTCTTCTGTCCTGACGACGCTCTTGGCGTTGTTTGGCCGCCCCTGCAGCGGCTCCCATCTTCGCTTTTTCTTCCATCTGGCTACGCGTGTATTCTTCGGCGACGCTTTCGGGGACATGGCCATATTGGCTAGTTTCGCTTCTACCTTTGGCAGCACCGGCCATAGCGCCGGCCGTCGCACCCCTGGCTCGGCCGCCCACTTGTGGCTGGGCGGCGCCGGGATTATATCCGGTTTGTTGCTGAGCAACACTCTGGCACTCGGCCTGAGCTTGCTGAAATGGGTCGCCTTGTGCAAGCACTGAGCTGCCGAAAATAACACCGAAGGCACCGATGGCTAGATGAATGGATATTGGTTTAAACATGGTTTATCTCCTCAGAAATCATCAGTTTTATAGCTTTAAAGGGAATAGATATATTCAACCTTAGCTGATATTGAATTTTCCTCTAACAGGTTATTTTGAAGCCACCCTGCTACCAATAAAGGAAAATCTATTACTCATCCCAGGAAATCTGCTAGGTATGATTCTTTGAGAGGTTATAGGAATATATGGGTTAAAAAAATACGTGCTAACACTTATTATCAAACTCCATGTGCAGGAGGAGTAATAAGTTAAATTAACTTATTCATCGTTTAAGAAAATCAAGGAGTTCTTTGGGATTATCAGTGATAATGCCATCCACGCCTTTCTCAATCATCGATTGCCAATCTTCTTTTGTATTGGGAGTCCAGGGAATTACGCGAGCCCCTATTTTGTGGATCTCTGCTACATCTTGAGCCGTCAGCCACTCATAATTTGGTGAAAGAATTTGTGCTTGGTAGGCTTTCATAAGCTTTACCAAAGCACCTGCTTCTGCAGGTCTATCTTCAACTAAAATAGAAAGAGGTAGCATGGACTCTAATCCGTGTGCGACCTTTAAAGTGCGTAAATCAAAGGATTGCAAAACCACTCTCTTCATGAGGTTGTGTTTTTTTATAACCGCCAGCACCAGCTTTATAAACTCCTCAGGTGAAGGTGAGTATTCAGGGTGGGCCTCCTCACTTTTTATTTCAATATTAAAATGCACTTTCTTCACGACAGAAAGCTTTGATTTTTCAACCATTTCAAACACTTCATCGAGGGTTGGAATGGGTGTTTCTGGTTGAATGACTTGTTGAGGAAAACTTGGATTGACCAAGGAACCGCAGTCATAAGCTTTTAACTCCTTTAATGTCAGTGATCGAATGGGAATTTGGGCTGTGATTTTCTTTCCTTGAGGATCTAAGCAAATATCAGGATTTAACACCGGGTCATGATGAACTACTACATGGCCATCTTTTGTAATAAGCGTATCTAGCTCCAAGGTATCCACGCCCAATTGGAGGGCATATTCAAAGGCTGGCAGCGTATTTTCTGGTCGTGCCCAGCGAGCGCCTCGATGCCCTTGCACTTCTAATGCAAATGAATTTGCTGGCACAAAAAATGAAATTAAAAAAGCACCCATCAATAACGCTCTTCTCATCTTTATGCTCCTTTCAAATCGAGTTGATAAGCACGGCCTGCGAACCACCCCGGGTTTTCTGGATACTCGGTAGTTTGAGTCAAAAGAAAAAATTTTGCTCGTTTGCGCTTGTTAATAAAAGCATTCCTACGTGTTTGTACGTATTTTTTTAGCCAGAGTATTCCGCTAGGCTATTGGGTATCCCTTTATCCGCAAAAGGAGTTCTGAAGATGGACTATACCGGACAAAAAATTGCAGCTGCCAGCAATCCACTCAGTGCCAAAGAGATACGCACGATGAACGCCTGGTGGCGCGCCTGTAATTACCTCTCGGTAGGCATGATTTATCTGCGTGACAATCCGCTGCTGAAGGAGCCGCTCAAGATCGAGCATGTCAAGCATCGATTACTCGGACACTGGGGTGCGAGCCCGGCGCTGTCGTTTGTCTGGGCGCACCTTAACCGGCTGATCAAGCGCGACGATCTCGACGTGATTTTTATGGCCGGCCCGGGTCATGGGGCGCCTGGCGTGATCGGGCCGACCTATCTCGAAGGCACTTATGCCGAGGTTTATCCCGACAAGAGCGAAGACACGGAGGGGTTACGCAAGTTCTTCAAACAATTTTCCTTCCCCGGCCAAATCGGTTCGCATGTGACACCGGAAACACCTGGCTCCATTCATGAGGGCGGCGAACTGGGTTATAGCCTGTCTCATGCTTATGGCGCTTGCCTGGATAACCCAGATCTGATCGTCGCCTGCGTAGTGGGCGATGGTGAAGCCGAGACCGGGCCGCTCGCTACCGCCT
>NZ_JAGFJM010000113.1 GCF_024102715.1 Nitrosomonas communis | reverse complement strand
GTTCAGATTGTGACTCGCTTCGCTCTCACAATCTAACCTTATCCGTTAGGCATGAAGCGCCTCGGCGAACTCTTCGGTGGAAACGCCAGCTTGCTTGAGAAGACCAGCCAGCGTGCCGGTCTTCAACTTGCGATGGCTGGGAACAACGCAGCCAGACGAACCGCGGCGCATGACGATGTGACTCCCGCGTTGACGGACGACGACGAAACCGAGCCGCTCCAAGGCCCGCACAACCTCGGCCCCGGACACAACCGGCAATTTAGGCATGTTCTGGCACTTCAAACGTAGTCAGCAATGGCCGACCAGAAACAGCAAGGGGAAATTCTTCGAGATATAGCTCTGTCGCCTCGCGCAGATTGGCCAAAGCTTCTTCTACGGTTTCGCCTTGTGTAGTCGTGCCGGTTTCAGGGTTGAATGCGACATACCCCCCTTCCGGGGCTGGGCTTAAAACAGCCGACAGTTCCATAAATTTTCTCCTTTGGTTGCAGGGGAACGAAATACCCAGCTAGAATTAGGTCTCCGAAATGACGCAACACATTACGTCAAAATGAAATCTAGCACGGTAAGTTGCGCGCTATCTCCTTATATTTTATGGAATTGCGTCGATTTAGCTTTCATCATAACAAACTTTGTTAATTCCACAAATCAATATGATGAACAAACCCATAGAACAACATCGGGGGTCTACCATCAGGTCGCGAATCAAGAAAAACGAAAGCGACGATTGAGGTTATTGTTCGCAAGAACAAGAATCCTTGATTCTGGCATCTGACTCCGTCTGATCCTTAAATTGGAATCATCTTAAAATCATCGGGATCAGGTGGTCTGTCCTTCTTTACCTTTTTCGCGGTAAAGCATTAAAATTTTCAACAAATGCGCGGCAACTGTTCTCCGCTCAGCCAGTCGACCACTCGCTGGCCACCAAAACTGGTTTCCATTTGCACAAAATGATGAGGATCTTCGATCACTTCGCCAATAATCGCAGCATCACTGCCCAGGGGATGCGCCCGCATCGCTTGCAATAATGCATCTGCCGCTTCAGGTGGGCAGATGGCGACTAGTTTACCTTCGTTGGCGATATAAAGCGGGTCAAAGCCGAGAAATTCGCAGGCTGCTCTGACTTGTTCACGAATCGGCAGTTTGCTTTCATACAGCATCATGCCCACCCCAGACTGTTGCGCAATCTCGTTCAGCGTGGTGGCAAGTCCGCCACGGGTCGGATCACGCAGCACATGAATGGTGGGAACAGCGTGCACCATGGCGGCGACCAGTTCGTGCAAGGCAGCGGTATCGGACTGGATAGTGGTATGAAAGGTAAGATTCTCACGCAGCGACAGAATGGCGATACCGTGATCGCCAAGGGTGCCCGAAACCAGAATCTTGTCACCCGGCTTGGCGCGCTCGGCTGAAATATCAATACCGTCAGGCACAATGCCGACACCGGTGGTGGTAATGAATACGCCATCGCCTTTCCCCTGCTCCACCACTTTGGTATCACCGGTAATGATGGATATCCCTGCATATTGCGCTGTTTGGGCCATGGATTCGACAATACGCTTGAGATCAGCCAGCGGAAACCCTTCTTCCAGAATAAAGCTGGCAGACAAATAGAGTGGTCTGGCACCAGACATGGCGACATCGTTGAGCGTACCATGCACAGACAGGCTGCCGATATCCCCGCCCGGGAAAAACAGCGGTGACACCACATGACTATCAGTCGACATCACCATGCGTCCGGCTGGCACGCAGAAACAGGCCTGATCATTCATCTGGCGCAGAATATCATTATCGAAGGCAGTGAGGAACAAGGTGTCGATCAGCTGCATCATCATGCGCCCGCCACCACCGTGTGTCATCTCCACCCGGCCATTTTTAAAATCGATCGGACGTACATAACCCGCTTTGGTCATTTTGGCCGCTCTAACAGGCTTCTCGTCTGGCATCATGCCGTCCTGCGGAAACGGCCATAGCTATAGTAGGCCGCACAGGCACCCTCAGAGGAAACCATGCAGGAACCAATGGGGTTGTCAGGCGTACAGACCGTGCCAAAAATTTTGCAATCCTGCGGCTGCTTGATGCCGCGCAGGATGGCGCCGCATTCGCATGCCTTGTGATCAGCGATGGAAAGTGCAGGAATGTGGAAACGTTTTTCTGCATCAAAATCAGCAAAAGCTACCTTGATCTGCAGTGCGCTATAAGGCACCCAGCCAAGGCCGCGCCATTCGAACAGACGCCGCAATTCAAACACTTCTGCCACCAGATGCTGCGCCTTGAGATTGCCTTCACGCGTGACCGCACGGGTAAATTCATTTTCCACCTCCGCCCGCCCTTGATTAATCTGTCTGATCAGCATCAGAATGGCCTGCATCACGTCAAGCGGCTCGAAGCCAGCAATGACCACGGGTTTCTGAAATTCTTCAGCGAAATATTCATACGGTTGGCTGCCAATGATGGTTGATACATGCGCAGGCCCAATAAAGCCATCCAGCGGCACCCAGCCGAGCTGGCGGATTTCAGGAGACTGCAAGATGTGCGAAATGGCGGAAGGCGTCAGCACATGATTGCAGAATACGCTGAAATTGTTCAGACCCAGTGCTTGCGCTTGCTTGATGGCAATCGCCGTGGGCGGAGTGGTCGTCTCAAAACCGATTGCAAGTAACACCACCTGCCGCCGCGGATTTTGCTGGGCGATCCTGATAGCATCCGCAGTGGAATACACCATGCGCACATCCGCGCCTTGTGCTTTGATTTTCAGCAGACTTATGCCATGGTTAGTTGGTACCCGCAGCATATCGCCATAACTGCATAAGATCACCTCCGGTTGCTGCGCCAGTTGAATGGCGTTTTCAATCCGTCCGACTGGCAGAACACAGACCGGACAACCAGGCCCATGAATCATGCGCACATTATCAGGCAGCAGCGCGGGAATGCCATAGCGTGAAATGGCGTGAGTATGGCCACCGCAAAATTCCATCAAATGATAATGACGGTGAGAATTCACTTCACGCGCAATATTGGCGGCAATTTTTTTGGCCAGTGCGCCATCACGAAATTCGTCTATGTATTTCATTCTTCAGGTTCATTAGAAGAGTGGCCCTCGTGGGTTTGCATTGCGGCAAACAACGCCAAGGTATGCTCAGCTTCGAGCGGGTCTATTTTTTGTAACGCGAAACCCACATGCACAATGACGTAATCGCCAGGCTGGACACCTTCCACCAAGGCCAGTGAAACCTCCCGGCGCACACCGCTGAGATTGACGATTGCGCAATCTTCCGAGACAATTTCTTCCACGCAAGCAGGAATAGCCAGACACATAATGACATTAAATGATCAGACAATGGAGATACATCTGAGTGACGTCACCATTGGGATGATTAATAGATTACTTTTGAAATAAACATAGTAACTTGGTTCAACTGTATTTGCCAGACTAGAAAATTTTCCTTAACCCTCTTTTCATTTTTTTCCTATGTACAGCAGATTACTCGTATTGATTTTATGCCTGTTAGCCCCCAGCCTCTCCAGCGCACATAACCATATCTGGATTAATGTGGATACCAAAAATTTGACTTTATCGGTCATGAAGGGCCTGGCGATAGAAGCTGTTTTTGAAAATATCGCGATCGGCCGCTTTGGTGCCAGCAAAGCCAGAATGATGGGTGACAACAGAACACCGCTCGGTAGTTTCCGCATTGACAGGATAAAAGAGCCAAGCCGTTATTACCGTTTCTTTGGCCTGGATTTTCCGAATCGAGAAGCCGCTGATCTTGCTCTGTCAGAAAACCGCATCACTAAAAAAACATGGCAATCCATTATCCATGCAATTGAAGCGGGAAGGACTCCTCCGCAGAATACGCCGTTAGGCGGTTATTTAGGTATTCATGGCCTAGGGCAAGGAGATCATGCGGTGCATGGGCAGCTTAATTGGACCAATGGCTGTATTGCGCTGACCAATGCGCAGATTGATCAGCTCAGCAAATGGCTCAAACCAGGTGTAATGGTTGAAATCTGGTAACAATCCGGAAGCTTTGCTCGGGCAGCAGTACACCGCAAATCAGCAAACCCCCTTCTCTTTCACCTCCTCGGACGTCACCTGACCCGCTGCCGCTAGTGATGAAGGTGGCTCCGAGATCATTATAGCGATAGTGCTTGTTAGCCTTCCGGCACAGGAGGTAGTCACAGCACAAGCTGTACTTGCAGATAGAGCAAATCCCTCCCTATTTTCAGATCGAAAGCAGCATCCACAATGCACGTTGCTTGACGAAGATTTACCCGAGGCACATCATACGTGTTAAAAATGGGTGCTTATGCCGATGAGATTTCTTGCCAGCATCCTTCCAGGCGGAATCTCAAAAAATACGGTATATGAATAAATTGAGCAGAGGAGGATAAATGCTTAAGAAAACTGCTTTAAACATCAAGCTATTCATAGCATTATTGCGCCGCTTGCTGCTCAAACCACTCGGTAAATTTGTATTGATTCCCACGCTGATGGCAATTATAGGGATCGTTGTGGTAGGCCGGATCACCGATTGGTGGAAAAGTCCCGACAGTTACTATATCTACCTGGTGGGTGATCACGTCAACAATTCAGCCATTGCTGAAATATTCAAAGGTTTCCGGGATGAAAAAGCGTGTGACCGTGGAGATGTCACCCTGCGGGAGGAAGGCATTGATGGCGTGTCCGCTATTATGGTCAAAGGGGTACCCATTAAGGTTAAATGTGTGGATGATCAAGGTGATCTTGCTGAAGTTCGTCGCATCTCAGCCGACCTCGCGCAACGTAATGACACTCTCATGGTGATAGGACACGCCTATAGCACATCGTCGAAAGAGGCGTTACCTAATTATCTGCTACAAGCGCAGCCTGCCATTCCTGTCATCCTCACCACAGAAACAAATCCACACCTGATTCCCAGCAAAAATTCGGATGGCGATTATCGGCCGGTATTCCGCTTGTGGCCAACGGATGATGAACAAGCAACCAAGTTTGCGCAATTTGTTCTCGACAATCGCAATCAAGCCAATGGCAGCCAAGTTTTTTGGGTGGTGGAAGACGAGCAGAATCCCACTTACTCTAAGTACCTGGCGCTAGAATTTATTAAAAAGGTCCAAGAAAACAAGGGACAGGTGGTGCTATGGTCAACCAATATGTCAGTGCCGCCTGGCGAAACGCTCAACCAACTGAAAATTAATTCGGTTTTCTTTGCCGGTGATTGGCAGAATGCTCTGATACTGATCAGGCAGATTAAACGGATATTTCCTCCAAATAAATTGCCAACAATTCTTTTGAGCGATCAAGCTGTTGATTCGCAACTGCTCACATACGGTACCAATGAGCTGAAAGAACTGAATGTGTATCTGGCCCATCCGCTCAAGGCGGCACAGTTCAAGGACAGTGGTTTCAGGTTGATTGGAGAAGATGCCCGCATGATTATTGATATGCTGCTTGAAGATGCCCATCAGCATTTCGCCGAAGAGAGCAAAGCCCGTTCACGATTTAAATACTGGAGTATGTTGCTCTTGAACAGGCGGGTGGTCGAAGATGCCCGCGCAGTGCTGAAATCAAGGATGGAAAAGAAGGCAGCGACCGATCGCCTTTTTAAAGGAACCTTAGGTAAATATCAATTTAGCTACTATGGCAAGAACATGGCTGCCCAATGGCATATCTGGCAGGTAAAGCAAGCGAAAAAAGGAGACAAAGATCTTCAATTCGTTGACGTTGACCAGCTGACTAAACCAGGGCAATGATCATGGCTGAACAGAAAAATATCGTAGTAGTCGCTGATAGCTCGCGCTCTCCCCAGGCGAGCCTAAACTAACTGCCAGAGACTTGGCTGTGGCAGACGGCTCAACCTGGGTATTACTTTGTTAACCGCTAGATTTACTGCGCTTTTACCCGCACGATCGCAGCATGGGGATCGCTGAGATTCTTCGATTCCTCCGCGTCCAGCACAGTGGTAGGCAGCACATGAGTTAATGTTCCGCTCGTCAGATTGGACGACAATTCAATGATACCCAGTCCAGGGCAGCTGCCATCTGCCGCATGACTGACGGTAAGCGGAAATGGCCCACGCAGCGCCACATAAATGCGCTTGCCTTTTGTATTGCCAGCCACTGAAAGATCGCCCAGATCGGGTGTCGGGTCATTGCTTTTGGCGGTGCCGAGCGTCGAGCCACAGGCGCTCGTGGTTGTCAAGCTATAGCTGCCTGCATGCTGAAATAGCTGCTTATCTTGCGACGAAGCCACCTTGAACACCTCGACATTGTTGCGGATCCGGTCCATCTGATGCAAATAGCGCGGTTTTCCTATTGAGACGTCGCTCGCGAGCACAAGACCATGCGCATCGCGATTGCTTCCTGCCGGCATATCAGCACCTGCCACTTTACCATTGTCCGCGTCTGCCCACACTGCAATAGGTGCAGGGGTATTGGGCGCATTAAACGCTGGTGCCACCGGATAATCGAGTGAGAATCGGTAGAGCGTGAATTCAGAAATGTTTGGCCCTGACGTGCCGGTATTCAGATGCATGAAACCTTCTGCTTCGACACCGCCGCAACCAGCAGCCCGGATAACGCTCATGTCGTACTCGGCTACGATCGCCATCGGTGTGCTACGCGTGTCGATCACGAACATGCCGCCCCCGCCCAAGGTCGCAAACGCATGCTGGCTGGCACTGGCAACGATTGGGCAAATGACCGTATTCAAAGGGCGAACCCCTTCGGCTTGCTTCAGCGCCCCTGTGGGTGTCGTCGTCGCTTGTCCATCCGCAACCGTTCCACTGACCGTGCATGTGATTCCATCGTCCGGATTCAGATCGGCCGCGACGGGCTGCGCGGTAATCCGGTTGGCACCGCCAACCAGATCAAGACTGGCTGCCGCATTGAAATCAAAACTGGTCACGGTACCTTTGCTATCACGTGTCACGTCGACACGCTCCAGCATACGCCCGTTCTGATTAGCGACAATGATGCTATGGCCGTTTGGCGCCCAGAAGCTCATATGGTTCTGCTGGCCGGTAGATGTGCCAGTAGCCCGGAAAAGACATACAGGCAATTTGGTTTCACCATCGACGATACCTAAATGCCCCGAAGCGACAAAGTTGAGCGCCATGTACCGATGGTCCGGACTCGGCAGAATGCCATGAATGCGCACGACATGCGCACCGGTGGTGGCATTTGCCGCGGGGAACAAGTCGGCCGTGACATCCAGCACCACAGGTTTGTCCACGGGAGGTGTTTTTTCCAAATCCGCCCCATCATAGATGCGTACAGCGCCACCATGCGTCCCGGTAGGCGCCTGCGCCGTGATTCCTTGCGTATTAGCCTGATCGCTGACCCATACTTCATATCCCCTGGCATGAATAACAGGAGTTGTCCCTATCAGTGCCATAAACGCTACTGCAAGAAGCCAGCCACCCTTCCTTAATGTCCGGTTAATGCCGATGGGCCGCGCTAATGTTGCCATGAGCGGCTCCCTGCCATTTCCGGCATAAACTGATTGGTTACACGTCGCTCCTGCCAGATTACTGCTGGTCATAGCAGGCGCTATGATTGCTGTATTCTCAGCTAATCGAAATTTACTGTTACACGCTTCCATAATAGATAACTCCTTTCATGTTTGGAGGTAAGCAAAATCCGCTCACGCTTGATGATCGATTCAGTCTGAATAGTATAAAATCTATTTAGCGGAAGGGGTTGATTAACTGTTCTTTCAAGAAAGCAAGAATTGCTTAGGCAGTGCCCGTTCAGCGCAGTGGCACTTCGCGCACCAGACGCATGCCAACCAGGATGTAGCGCGAGCTCGGCGAAAGCCAGTTGCGATAGGACGAGCGGGCGTACAAAGCCCAGGTATGCCAAGAGCCGCCGCGCCGCACTCGTACGTTGCCATGGGCTGGTCCTTGTGGATCGTCGAGGGGCGACCCCCTATAGTAATCCTCCCTATACCAGTCAGAAACCCATTCCCACACGTTACCATGCATGTCATAAAGTCCCCAGGCATTCGGCGCAAAGCTACCAACAGGTGCAGTGAAAGGAAAGCCATCATGAGCAGCGAGCGCAAGATCTGCCCAGCGTAACCAATACTCCTTGGCATCCAAATCAAAAATATTGGCGACCTTGTGTAAGGATTCCGGATTATCTCCATTGGTATAACGGGTACGCGTACCGGCGCGGCAAGCATATTCCCATTCTGCCTCAGTGGGTAAGCGATATTTTACGCCCTCCTGTTCACTGAGCCATTTTGCCAGCGCCACGGCATCGTTCCATGTTACATTTACGATCGGGTGATTGTCTCCCTGGACAAAACCCGGATTGTGCCAGGAGTATTTCGGATCACGTCCCTCGAAAGCGTCGCCACTATCAGCTTTTGCAGCGTCATAATTGGGGTTGTATCCATAGCCACCTGTACCGTCTGCTACCGATTCCGGGGTATAGCCTGAAGCTGCTATAAATTGACGGAACTGTCCGACAGTCACCTCAAACTGACCCAGGTAGAAAGGTCGCGTGACGCGAACCCGGTGCACTGGCGCTTCGTCCCCCAGCTCCAGCACTCGACGGCGCTCATACTGCGGATAGGTCTTTGACAATACATCTGCTGACTGATCGCTGCCCATCAAGAATTCACCCGCCGGTACCAGGACAAACTTCATGCCGAGGGAGTTCTCTATCGCTGCGGAGGATAAACCCTGATCATCAGCAAGGATTGATGCAGAGCTCATTAAAGCATGCACAAAAATCAGCATCACAGTCAGCAGATGTCGCATAAATCATCTCCGCTTATTTAGGGATAATGTGGGTTTCATTATAGCTGGATTTCCATCCATGGCATGTCGCTATCAAAATAGCAATCTAAAAGCGGTAACCAAAACGCCCATCCAATCCAAGGAAGGTGTCCATCCCTTCATTATTATCAGCGAGGGAAGCGTTAGAAACGTGGTCAAAGTATACCGATAATGCACTTCTGGTGCCAAGGCGATAGCCGATTTCGATCGGAATGCGAAATAGAACCTGTGATCCGAGCGTCTTGCGATCATTGTGCTCAAGATTGAGCTTTGCTATAAATCCATAAAACTAAAGTTATCAGATAATCTATCGTTATTAATAATAAGAGATCAGAAACAGTATTTATTCTGTTGATACTTCAATTTGAGAATTGATCATAATGGTGATCAGTTTTTTTCTTACGCCTAATGATGATAAGTAGGCAATAGATGGGGTTGTCATATGTGCTTATTTCATCTTTTCAAGAAAACGCCGTATATCCAAACGTTATTCGATAATTTCTTCCAGGATATGGTGATAGTCGATGTTATCGCTGCGATTGATATTCCAGTAATGACTATCAATGGTGTTAAACAACGCGCTACCGCGGACATCTTTTTTAATGGATACGGCAGAATGCGGCCATATCGTATTGATAGCTTCAGGGATGAAATAGATACCACGGTGTGGCTCTTTGATTCGTTCTGCGTGCTCGAATTAAATATAACTCATGATCCCGCAAAGCAATTTGTAGTATTAAAACACACCAGCAAAGCGCTGGAAGAACTACCGGATAAGGCCGCAGAAGCAGTATTAAGGATCAGGATGCTGCAACTTAAAGAGGTTATTCTAAAAATGCAAAAGCCTTTTGAGTTGATGCTGTTCAAAGAAACAATTGACTTCTTCAATAAGCACCAACAAGACGCAGTCAACATTAGCAAGAATAAATACTATTGATTCCTTCGCTGGAGCCATACCGCTTTCAATAGCGGCAGACTGCGCCAATCGAAGTAATCCGGGCGCATTATTCCTGCGCCAGCATCTCCATCAGTTTGCGGATACGCTTGACCCGTTCTGCCACATCTGGAATTTTCACCTGGACTTTCAGGCGATCCGGGCCAGTCAGGCTATATTCCCGGCTGCTCTGAATAAGCGCGATGATGTTGCCCGCTTCAATCGGCGGATTGGGAACAAATTGAATATGTATACTGTCCGCGCTGGCATCGATCCGTATTATGCCGAGCGGTTTAGCGGCAATACGCAGCCGGTGGCAATCGAGCAAGGCCCGGGCTGGATCGGGTAGCAAGCCAAAGCGGTCGATCAATTCCCGGTGCATTTCATCCAGTTGCACATCATCGGTGCAATTGGCCATGCGTTTATATAACACCAGACGCTCATGAATATCGTGACAGTAGTCTTCCGGCAGAAGCGTGGGCACATGCAGCTTGATTTCGGTAGCGATGCCGAGCGGCTGTTGCATATCTGGCTCACAACCCGCCTTGAGTGATTTGATCGCGTTCTCCAGCATGGTGCTGTAGAGATTGAAACCGACTTCCTGCATTTCGCCGCTTTGCGATTCGCTCAGCACTGCTCCGGCACCGCGGATTTCCAGATCATGCATTGCCAAGTAAAAGCCTGAGCCAAGTTCTTCCATCGCCTGAATTGCTTCCAGTCTTTTTTTAGCTTGCGCACCCAGCGCTTCTTCATCCGGCGTCAACAGATAAGCATACGCCTGATGGTGGGATCGCCCTACCCTGCCGCGTAATTGGTGCAACTGCGCCAAGCCGAACTTATCCGCCCGGTGGATGATAATGGTGTTAGCGCTCGGAATATCAATCCCAGTTTCGATAATGGTGGTACAGAGCAGCAGGTTGAAACGTTGCTGATGAAAATCCCGCATGACATGCTCCAGTTCGCTTTCCCGCATCTGCCCGTGTGCGATATGGATGCGCGCTTCCGGCAAGAGTCGCGACAGTTTCTCATACATGTTCTGGATAGTGCTGACTTCGTTGTAGAGAAAATAAATCTGACCGCCGCGCTTCAGTTCACGCAAGCAAGCTTCGCGAATAATGCCTTCGGAGAACGAATGAACAAAGGTCTTGATAGCCAGCCGCCTTTGCGGCGCAGTAGCGATGATGGAAAAATCGCGCAACCCTTCCAGAGACATGGCGAGCGTGCGCGGAATCGGCGTCGCGGTCAATGTCAGCACATCCACTTCAGCGCGCAGCTTCTTCAACTGCTCTTTCTGGCGCACGCCAAAACGGTGCTCTTCATCGATGATCACCAAGCCGAGATTTTTGAATTTGACTTTCTCCTGAATCAGCTTATGTGTGCCGATAATGATGTCTATTTGTCCTTGGGCCAGTCCTTCCAGGGCTTGCGTCTGCTCTTTGGCGGAACGGAAGCGCGATAGCTCGGCGATCTTCACCGGCCACTGATCAGCAATCAAGCCGAAGCGATCCGAGAAATTCTGAAAATGCTGTTCCGCCAGCAAGGTGGTGGGAACCAGCACTGCTACCTGCTTGCCATCCGCCACTGCAATAAATGCCGCGCGCAGAGCAACCTCGGTTTTACCAAAGCCGACATCGCCGCAAATTAGCCGGTCCATCGGTTTGCCCGAAGTCAGATCGCTGATGACCGCCTCAATCGCCGCTGCCTGATCAGCCGTTTCCTCAAAGCCGAACCCTTCTGCAAACGCCTCATAATCATGCTGTCTAAACCTGAAAATATGCCCTTCACGTGCTGCGCGCTGGGCATACAAATTCAGCAATTCAGCGGCGGTATCACGCACCTGTTGCATGGCCTTGCGTTTGGCCTTTTCCCATTGCCCGCTGCCAAGTTTATGCAAAGGCGCTGTTTCAGGCGACACACCGCTGTAGCGGCCGATGACATGCAGTTGCGAAACGGGGACATACAGCTTGTCGCCTCCATCGTATTCCAGCGCAAGAAACTCGCTGGTCTGACCCGGCTCACCTTCACCCAGATCCATATTGACCAGACCGAGATAACGGCCAATGCCGTGCTGCTCATGCACCACCGGATCACCCGGCTTGATTTCCGACAAATCGCGCAGCATGACATCCGTCGAAGTTGCCTTGCGTGTCTCGCGTTCACGCCGTCCATGCACATGCGTCGCATACAGTTCGCTTTCAGTAATCAGCGCGTAGCGATCGGCAACAAGGATATAGCCGTTATGCAGCGGCGCGACGCTCAGCATGAAAGGTTCGCTGCTCGCCTGAAATTCGGCATAATCCTTGCAGATCTTGGGGAACAAGCCATATTCATGCAGATACTCAGCCATCAGTTCGCGCCGTCCCATGCTTTCTGCCAGCAGCAGCACACGCCCGCCTGCTAACGTAAATTCAGCGACAAATGCAGTCAGCTTTTCCAGCGGATTAGCCGCATGACGGTCCACCCGCACGGCTGGCAGAAACTGGGTAGAAGATTCAGTGGCCGTATCTTTGTCAGCTTGAAGTTGAATACGCGCATAAGGCTTTAGTTTGCCAAAGAAGCCATCGGTGGTCAGAAACAGCTCGGCAGGCGGCAGCAGGGGGCGATCGGTATCACCCCGTAACAGCTGGTAGCGCGATTGTGTATCGCGCCAGAAATTATCCACCACCGGATAAATGTCCTGATGCAGACATAACAGACTGTCTGCCGGCAGATAATCGAACAAGGTAGCCGTTTGTTCAAAAAAGAGCGGCAAATAATACTCGAGCCCTGCCGGTGTGGCACCTTTACTGATGTCCTTATAAATGCGGCTACGGGAAGGATCACCTTCAAATTTCTCACGAAAATTGACACGGAAACGCATGCGCCCTGCTTCATCCAATGGAAACTCACGTGCAGGCAGCAGTCTGATTTCTTTGACCGGATAAATACTGCGCTGGGTATCTACATCGAATGTGCGGATCGATTCGATTTCGTTATCCAGTAAATCCATGCGATATGGCAGCGGACTGCCCATGGGAAACAAATCCACCAGGCCGCCGCGCACACTGTATTCACCAGGTGATAATACCTGCGTCACATGCGTGTAGCCGGCCAGGGTCATCTGACTGCGCAATGCAGCCAAATCAAGCACATTACCCTGCTTGACAAAGAAAGTATGCGCCGCCAGAAATTCCTTGGGCAACATACGATACAGCGCAGTGGTGACGGGCACGATTAATACGTCGCAGGCTCCGTTCATGACCTGATAGAGCGTTGCCAACCGTTCGGATATCAAATCATAGTGCGGCGAAAAGGTATCGTAAGGCAACGTTTCCCAGTCTGGCAACAGATGCGCCTTCAGCTCAGGTGCAAAAAAAGGCAGCTCCTCGAGTAATCTCTGCCCATCCAGCGCGTTAGCGGTGATAATCGTCAACGGTTTAGTCAATTGCGCGCAGCGCGCCAGTTCTGCCAGAGCACATGCGTCGCTGGAACCGGCAAAACCAGCATAGCGCATCAACATGCCAGAGGCGGGTAAAGCAAATTTAAATTGCATGATCTATCACTTCATTTCCAAACAATATCAGCGCGCCACCCAGACCTACTGCCGTCATGATCATGCCAAAAGCAGCACGCTTGGCCAGTAGCGAACTACCAATCATAAATATCAATCCCAGCTTAAAGATGATATTGGAAATGATGGCCAGGGTAATGGCAGTGACTGCTTCTGCCGTCTGTAGCTTACCCAAATCAAGCAAGCGCAGGCTACTGACTGTAATGGCATCGACATCGGTTAAACCGGAGATGATGGCGACTATATACAGGCCGCCGCTGCCAGCAATATCCGATAACCAGGCACTCAACAGCAGCACCACGGCATAGAGTATGCCAAACCCCGCTGCCGTGGTGAGTTCAGCAGGGTTCTTGGTTTCCGGTATCAGAACATTTTCCTGCCGGGTTAAATCACGCCACCAGAAAACAGCCGCAATCAAACCAAGCATCAGACCGACACTCAGTATCGGTAACAGTGTCGCTAATATCACCGGAGAAATGACTGCGCTGATAACAGCAAGTCTGACCAGAACTGTCAGATTGGCAAGCAGAATCACCACCACCGCCAATTTCGTTAGATCCGGATTATCTCCGCTGCGGCGCGTAAACACCATGGTAGTAGCAGTACTGGATACCAGTCCACCGAACACCCCCAGCAGAACAGCACCATGGCGCTGACCGGTAAAACGTAATGCGATATAGCCAGTAAGACTAATACCCGATATCAATACGATCATCAACCAGATTTGATAGGGATTGAGCGCCTCATAGGGTCCGTAATTGTTATTAGGCAGGACCGGTAAAATGACAAAAGTCAGCACAGCAAACTGCAGCATCGAAATCAGATCACGGCGGTCAAGATTATGTGTCAAGCCATGCAGCTCGGCTTTAAAATACAGCAAAATAGTGGTGACGATGGCGAGCATCACTGCCAGCGTGGATTCCTCGTGCCAGACGAGAGCACCTAATCCATAGCACATCAGGATCGCCACAACCGTGGTGGTGCCCGGATCGGCTAATTCATCATGCTCACGCTGCTCACGCAGATAGGCGGCGATCGTCATGACTCCCACCAGCAGCAATCCCCCAAAGAGCAGCCAGGGTGAATGTGTTTTTTGTGACAGCATGGCAGCAAGTGTGCCAAACAGTGCGACCAGAGCAAAGGTTCGTAACCCTGCTTTAGCTGCTGGACGACGCTCGCGTTCCAGCCCGATCAGCAGACCGATAGCGAGACTAGTAGCAAATGTAGTGAGATACTGAAGCTCTTCACTCGCCAAGAAAGTACTATTCATGTCGTTATCGAGCCAATGGGAGTCCAATGCTCAAGCAACAGTTGCAGGGTGGTATTACCATTATACTCATTGACTTGCACGCGAAATACCGTGTTAATCCTTGAGGGTAGCGGAGCCGCCTGGAAAAACAGGATGGCATCGTAACTACGGTGCGAGTCAAATTTCTTCAGCCTTAATTTTAAATGTTTTTCAGCGACAACACGCTGACTCTCCACATAAAAATGCGCATTAAAACTCGGCTCGGGGAAGCCTTGTCCCCATACACACTCAGCTAGACAGCGTGCAAGATCGAGATTCAGTTCATCATCCGCCAGTTCACCATCGGTCTCTATGACACGGACCAAATCTGCAGGCGTCAGCAGCATTTGTGTGACCCGCTCGAAAGCAGTCCGGAAATCCTCAAAATTTTGCTCATGTACCGTCAGCCCCGCTGCCGCAGCATGACCACCAAATTTCAGAATCAAACCAGGATGACGTTTGGCCACGAGATCGAGTGCATCCCGCAAATGAAAACCTGGAATGGAGCGGCCGGAACCTTTGATTTCTCCTGCATTGCCCGGCGCAAAGGTAATTACTGGACGATGAAATTTTTCCTTGATCCGGGAAGCGAGCAAGCCAATCACACCTTGGTGCCAGTTCGGGTCATACAGGCATAAACTGTAGCAAGATTCAGTTGCCGGTTTCTGCGCTTCAATGATAGTTGCCAGCTTGTTCAACGCATCATGCTGCATATCTGCCTCAATCTCACGCCGCTGACGATTGAGTTCATCCAGTTGAGCAGCAAGCTGATGCGCCCTCAATTCATCATCAGTAATAAGACATTCAATACCCATGGTCATGTCATCAAGCCGGCCGGCTGCATTGAGTCTTGGCCCGACGATAAAACCCAGCTCATAAGTGGATGCCTGCCGGTAATCACGTTTTGCCACTTGTAATAAAGCATTGATACCGGCGCATGCTCGCCCCTTACGGATACGCTGCAAGCCTTGCTGCACCAGGATGCGGTTGTTGCTGTCGAGTCTGACGACATCCGCCACCGTCCCCAGCGCCACCAGATCAAGTAAACTGGCCAGATTGGGTTCTTTGCCGGCAGCAAGGAACGCGCCCCGCTTGCGCAGCTCTGCGCGCAATGCCAACATCACGTAGAAAATGACGCCCACGCCGGCAAGATGTTTGCTCGGAAAACTGCAGCCAGGCTGATTGGGATTGATGATCACGGCTGCCTCGGGTAACCGGTCTCCTGGCAGGTGGTGATCGGTGATCAACACCTGCATGCCGAGCTGGTTAGCTTCCTGTACACCCTCCACACTGGCAATGCCGTTATCCACGGTGATGAGAATATCCGGCTGCCCGGCAGCATGCATCGCAGCAAGTTGTACGATTTCCGGGGTCAGGCCATAACCATATTCAAACCGGTTAGGAACAAGATAATCCACTCTGGCGCCCAATTCTCTCAGCGCACGGATAGCGACGGCACAAGCAGTCGCTCCATCGGAATCATAATCCGCCACGATCAGCAGATGTTTCCGCTCACTAATGGCATCAGCAAGCAGTGCCGCCATGTGCGCCACATTGTTTAACTGCTCAAATGGCAGCAACCGTGATAATTCAGTCTCAAGCTGTTGCGGCTGTTCAATGCCGCGCGCGGCATAAATACGCGCCAATACCGGCGGCAAACCGTATTGATTGAGCGTGTCAAAAGCGTATTGAGAAAAACTGCGGGTCGTGATGTTGGGCATTTGCCCGCTATTTTAACATCTAGCCCAGGAAACGTTTAGCTCAGATAAGCCTTCTAAATTGAGTAAACGAGCTTTCCCCTCACCCGACTCCTATCCTATTATTTTGTTGTATAAGGTTACATATTCTTATTTGCTTTATCTTCTAGGGAAAAGTTTTCTCCACTATCAATACGGTTGATGAGACTTTTGGCTATACTATATTCATGAAATTCCCTTCGATCAGTGCTAATCACTTTGGCAAGACGATTCCGGAAAGCCCGATTGTCTTGATCGCGTATCCAATGGTACAAGGCATTGTAAAAATACCACTCGCAAAGGAAACCCTGGCGAGATATCTCTGCATTGGCAAAAGGTGACGAGTCAAAATTCTCAGCATTTTCGAGCAAATCAAAAATTTCTTCTTCTGTAACCTTGTCCATATAAAAACCAATCAGCTTTTCGCGCCAGACGGACATATAGTCTCCACGCTCAGGTTGCAACCGTATCGGCCAGCTGCTGGGATTTATCTCATTCCACCGCATTCCTAGTCGATTCGTTGCCTCCTCGGTCTGCCCCATGCGCACGAACGTCCAATATTCAGCCAATCGCAGATAATCTCGGTAATCATGTGAAGTCTTATAAAATTCATTGAAATCCGTTTTAAGCGCATTACTGTCAATAGGACTTGGTGCAAACATTCGACTAAGGCTACGTAGATATAGTAAATCAGGACCCAATTTGTTTTCATGAGCAGCTTCCAAACTTTCTAAGGCCTCAATGAATCTGTTGTGTGCCCAGAGCATTACTACGCGTCTTAACTCAATCTCGTCACGTGTGGCTTCGTTTTTGGCTTTGTCCTCTGCCTTTTCTAATGTCTCCTTGGTACTCTCTAAATCCCCCGCTCCAAATGAAACCAATGCACGCTGAACATAGGCTAATCCTGGATCAAAATTGCTTTTAGGTTTAAAGCTTAGTTCTGCAGCCTCGTTAAAATACTTGATCGCTTCGTCAGCGTCTGCGCTGTCTGCGCTATTTCCCATACTCCACAAGGTATGATGGGCAATCCCCCGAACGAAGCTAAGCCAGGCAGCTTGCGTTAATTGCTGGTTTTCTTCTATACGATGAAGGTTTCGTTCTGCTTGATTCAACAACTGTAATGCCCCTTCAGCACCTCCCCGGCTGATTTGACTGAACGAAAATGCCAATTGAAATGGAATCCAATAGCTATTCTCTACCAAAGTAGGTAAAGGTTTCAGCATATCAAGACACCATGCGCCAACTTTTTTGTTATCAGAACAAAGTAGAAGAATTTCCTCAAAAGCTGCTTCAGCCTGCTGCAAAGGCAATTTAGGAAGCGCATCAAGTAAAAGTTCTTTGATCTGATCGAGATAGGATGGCGGCGCCTTATCTTTAGCATCATCTGATCCCAAATGCGCCAATAAACTGAGGTAGCCCAACCAATTTTTCTCTTCAGGGGCCCAATTTTCATGCCTACTCAATTCTGTCTCAATTTTTTCTTTCCACAGAGAAGGGTTATTGTTCTGTGCAAATCCGCTTGAAATTTGGCATAACCTCATCTTTCGTTGCAGATGAGGAGGCAATGTCTCACCATAATCTTCCATAAAGGCATTCAGCTTGCTTGCGACGCTCTGAGCACGTTCTACATGAGCAGCAAACCGACCGGGTTCTAGACTGCAGGCTGTTTTCAATTCAAGGGTATCAATCGGCTCAACCACCCTGCCATAAGCCTGAACAAACACTTCCTTAGCTGTATCCGAATCAGTCTTCTTAAGCCATTGCTCAAACTGTTTACCCGCTTCATCTAAATCACCCAAAATCAACGGGCCCATACCAGAAAGTTTAACTTGGTCTATGCTTGTAGCTGTATCCCCGGCTCGCACATTCAGGCGCGCCTGCTGAGTATTTCGCAGCCCTTCTCCCAAGCAGGCATAGTCTAGCGGCCCGCACACTTTCTCCCAGAATACCAATGAATGCATCAACCAGGAAAAATGACTCAGGCTAGCGCCCTCTAATAGCGTGATCTCAACGTCTGAGGCTTCCAATCCAGGTCGCTTACTCCACCCTTCAGCCAATATTTCCCGTAAAAGTAATTTAAGCTTACTGACATCATACCGCTCAGAAAGCCACTCTCTGATTCCCTTTGGCAATTCATCCCGCAACCAAGCTGTCTCTTGAATAGTTATCCAAAGAGGAAGCGCAACATTAAGCCGTCCCTTTAAATACCCCAGAATCTCTTTAGCCTTATCGGTCGACGAAGCAGTAAAGCTCCTGCCTTCGTTGTAAACCTCTATCCTGAACTTCTCTGGAGATAATTCATCATCTACTCTAAATCGAACTCCAGGTATGTGAACTCCCCGCTCTTCCCTGATCTCTTTTCGCAATTCTTCAATACTTGCCTGAATCCCTTTATCCAGCACATCATCTGGAGCGATAAAAGTTTTTAAATCAGGAGCAATTGCAATCCGTAGCGGGTGTCCTGGGCTGTATGCTTTATCTATTATTGCTTCTATTGAATAACTACTTTTTACCTTTTCGTATTCCTTCACTACTTGACTCAAGCAGTCGGTATTATTTTTTGTAGCATTTCCATCTGATAGGCTTTCCAACAAAAATCGGAGCTCTGAAAGCGATTTCTTTTGAACTAAATCAGCCTTCAATTTATCTACCAACTGTTTTAACCCCTTGGTTGATTGGCAGGCTGCCTCGACTGTCTCCTTACTAAAGGATAGCATTTCCTTGTGTAGAGCACCCACAATAACCTCACCTGGAAATCTCGCCGGTGCCGTACTATATTGATTGATTCCATCAAGCACCAAGTAATATTCAGGAGGATAAATCCCCTGATATTTAAGCGCATTCCAAAGAGGAATTGTCCAGCGTGGTACCCACCACCAATTTTTCAACTCGCTTTCTTCAGAAACACTGCGTGCATCTAATTGTTTATGATAGAAATCAAGTAATTCTTTTACGTCACGATAATTTTTAAAGCTACTATCGAGATGAAGGAGTGTATCCGAGTAATTTTTGTTCTTGAATTTAATATCCAGTTTCGTCTGAGACTCTTTCCGATCCGGGATATCCTCTCTTGCCTGGCTTGGAGTTTCTATTGTTCTATCACCAAAAACTGCATTCGGACTTTTCTCAGATGGGTGAGAAGCTTCAGTAGAAGTTTGCAAATTATATTGTTCAAAGACAACTTGATATCCTTCGTCACCCATCTCAATAACCAACCGCAGTGGAATGGATATTCCCAAGCTCCCCTTAGATACAGCAAGTTCTCGCCAAAATGTTTGTAGCATTCCCTCTTTCACAGCTTTACTCTTTGGCAGATATAAAGTGACTAGTGGAGACTCTTCACTTTTGTGTTCTGATACCGATTGGATTTCCTTGCTCGATTCTCCACTCTCGCGCTTCGCTACCGACTGGATTCCCTTCTCCATCGCTTGCCACTGGGCAACAGGATAAACTTTGGAATCAAACAGTTTTTTCTTATCTGCATCTTGTAAAACGCGCACAAGTTTATCGATCGCATCTTGTTTCTCGTCTTTTTCTTGACTCCGCGAATACTTGCTCCAGTAATAAATTGCCACACTATCGAGACGATTTTCAGCATATCTTTCTCTCTCGTCCTGGGACATTGCTTTTAATTCTTCTATTACCCCCCAAGTCTTCTTATATTCCTGCCAAAAGAAATAATCGAATGCAAAGTAAACGCTTATGCCTATAAGCAGGGAAGCCAGCGCTAATTGCAATTTTCGCAATTTTTTCCGCTCCGCTTTTGAGATAGCTTGTTCGCTTGCGTCAATAAATTCCTGTTCCAACTCGGATAAATTGGAGAGCTGCTTCGCGTATTGCAATTGCCAGCCCGTCAACAAACCCTCGCGGGGCCTATTGGCTTGTTCCCAGCGTCTGGCAGCTTGCATCAAGGTAAGGCGCTGCTTATACGTTTCTCGCTTTTCTGCAATCCATTCAATCAAACACCCCCAGTTTCGCAGGAGTGACTCGTGTTTGATTTCGACAATTTTATCCTTATCACCTACCCCCGCTTTTACACGGATATAATCGTTTTCAACCAATAAATCGAGTACACGTCGCGTATTCGCTTTTCCTGCTGCTATAAGCTGGCGCTGGAGGAATGGTTGACGATAAACCTCAAGGAGTTCATCCACGCGTACAAGCTCTAGTAAAATGCGTTTTACTTCTTCCCGATCTTCTAATGGAAGACGGTTGTAAAATTGGTCAGCGGCATTGCTTAATGCTTGCATCGGCCCGAAGGGTAAAGCTTTGTCTCCTTGATAGCCGCCAACTTGTTTGTAGATGTCCCAGGTAATCCGGTTTCGATGGTTAGGACGATTTTCCCAAAGAGCACGCAAGGTAAATTGCAATAGTGGCAGTACAGTGGGTTGACCAAGAACTTTTTGTATTAAATCATCCACAATCCCGGGCTGGAATTGTAGATTGACACGCTTGGCGGGCTCTTCGATGACCTCCCGTAGTTCCTCATAGCCCATGGGTCGTATGAAATACCAAGCATCGTTTGGCTTAATATATTTTTCATACAATACGCCCAAGCCGGACATGTAATCCTTGAATTCCTCACGCATAGTCAGGATGATTCGGTGATTGGGCTTGGCTTCGAGGAATTGGGCCAGGCAATTTACGAATATATCTCGATCGTCTTGGCCAACAAGCGTAAATAATTCTTCAAACTGATCAATAGTAATCAGGGCAGAGGGTGCACTCGCACCACCAAGCATGACAGAAAGATATGTTGGATTTTTTCGAAGGTGCTGAATGTCAGTTTCGATGAGTTTATCAGTCCCATCACCCCCATTTTGAACAGCTCTCATCAGATGAAAAAGTGGTGTATTTCCAGGCGTAAAGGGAGGGATAATCCGAAGATTTAGGCTGATGCTCTCTTTTAACCTCGGCAATACCCCACCCATGACGAGTGATGATTTGCCACTGCCCGATGCTCCTAACACCACTATCAAAGGCATTTTTTCAATCAAGTCAATCAGATTTTTAATATCTGCTGTACGGCCGAAAAAAAACTCTTTCTCATTCTCTCCAAATGCTTCCAGGCCAACATAAGGTCGCGGCACATCAGGTAAAAGTGGAAGTTGTTGTTCGTCAAAGCGGGCGAGTTGCACCCGATCAACATTAATACCCGCACGAACCAAAGCTGAAGCCCAATAATCCAGGAGCGCCTGACCGGCTATTCGTTCTTGGATATCCTCTAGACAATTGCCACTGAACGCCCCTTTCTCCAAAAAACCCAGAATTTCGGGTTGCATTTTATGGATTGCATCTGCTTCACTCGCTTGATTGAAATTGTCTCCAAGCAATTGATCCAGCTCTTCGAGAAGTTGTGCATGGACATTCCTCAAATCATTCAGGCTTTCTATGGAAGTAATTTCTGGGTTGATCGATGGCGTCATGATTGTCCTCTTTTGCATAGATCAAGAAGTAATTCGAGACGCGGCAAAGTCTTTTGACTTAGTTTGTTACAAAAATCCTTGAGAGCGCTGTCTACATTCTGAAAGATCGCAGTAAGTCTCCAGAAATATTCGGCTACAGCATCATTGATTATTGTTTTATTTTTCTGATCGAGTGCACTTTGAATTTCCGCTTCTTTCTCTTCCATTTCCTTTATCCGATTATCCAAAGTCTCAGAAAAAGGGGGTTTAAGCAAATTCCGTGCACGGACCTGGATACTCTCCCATATCCGAGGGGATATACCGATATTTCCCGCATAGATTGTCCGTAGCTCTGAGTCCAGATGTTGCAACAGAGTGTGTTCATTTACACGTGTAGCCAGTTCGCAACCTATTTGCCGTAACACATCAATACCACAGATAAGACGTTCATATTTTGGAAAATCTTGTGTTGTTCCAGAAGTAAGGATATCTTGTAATTCAGACATGAGATCTGCTATACGTTCAAGCTCAAGTTCAGCAGCGGCACTTACGATACATTGGTCAAGTCGGGTAGGAATAACTGAAAGTAAGGTACTAAGCTCACCAATTAAAATCGCACGATTCTCTTTATTCTGGTTCTCGATAGCAACCTTGAATGCCTCAGTGGTACTGTCAAGCTGTCCTATAATAAGTTCTCTCAAACCAGATTGAATTTCAGCATTCTGGATACTATGGCGTATTAGCTTAACCTGTTCATCAAACAAGCTTTTCTGATGCTTAATAGGAGATTTGGCACCCTGCGCTACGATTGACTGAAAATAAGTTTCAATATTGTGGAATGCATCATGAATTCTCTTGAATAACTCCAATTTCTGAAGCTGCCGGCAAGTCTGCTCGATTCTTTCCTGAGAACGTCCTACGATGCCGGCCACTTCCGGTTCTGTCATTAAATCTGTCAACAATTGCAAGCCGGTGCTTACCAAGCTGTAATCATTCTCAGCGATGGATTTCCTGGAAGTAAATTTCACTACTTCTTTGACAAGGTTCCGGATATCATCATCCCAACAAGTTTCAGAAAATTTTATCGCTTGTTGTTCACAGAAAAGCTGAAGCTCAGGATTCTCCGGAAACTCACTTTTTTCTGGTGGCTGTACATCATTCATCAAAACAGGAATTAGCGGAATTTTCCGATTCATGGCCGTAATAATCTCTTCACGCACCCAATCATCTGGAAAGTCTAATCTGCGACGGCCATCACGCTCACAATTAACCCATTGTGACCCAATCAATGCTAATAGAACATCACACTCTGCTAGCTGGGCACGAAGTGTTTCAACGTAGTTTGTGCCTGCCCGGATATCTTCAGTATCCATGAATACACGATACTTACCAAATCGCCTGGACAAATCATCATAAAACTGCTTTGCCGAAGGACCAGTATCTATCCGTCGATAACTTATAAAAATTTTTGGCATTTAAGTCTCCAACAATCAGGGTTTTCTAATAGCGCTTATTTATTAGCAAAACAAATCACTTCCAATATGAATCTGATGCAGCGGAGACACTATATGACTCAATAATTTATCAAAAATACAGAATTAAAATATACGTACAAATACGTAGGAATAATACTTATTGGTAAGCAGTCAAAAAATTCTTTGTCTGACTCAAATTCGCGCGTTTATAGCCGCGTCGGACGACGAGAGACTGGAACTTCGATTTGAACACCGACCGGGTACGACTGGCGGCATGAGCGAACTCACAAAGTAGCCGTCGGACATAGGGGTTGCCCTTGCGGACACGTCCAGATTTGCGTTTGCCGGCAGATTCATGATTGCCGGGACAGATGCCGACTTTGATGCCAGGCGATCGGTCGGCACTGCCGAAGGCATCCATGTCAGTGCCAATTTCGACTAGCAGCATAGCCAGCGCCAATGAGGTCAACGCCAGGCAGGATCTGCAACAGCGCCAGCGTGTTCCGTTCGTCCTTAAGTTCATCCAGAAGTTTAGTATCGAAACGGGCGATGCGCGCTTCGATCACCTCGATGTGTTGCATGAGTTCGTCGAGCACAAAATAGTGGCTTGCCATCAATTCCCTCTGCAGGGCGTCAAAGATTTCCTCACAGCTTGTATGGCGCTGTCAGATCCGCCCACTGCTGGAAAGTGCGCGCAAGAAGACCAGTCCACGTCGAATCGATTTGTACGAAGTATTTTGTGCGGTGTTGTATTTACTCAAGAGCGGTTGCCAGTGGCGCATGTTGCCAAGCGAATTTCAGAAGTGGCGCACGGTCCATTCGTACTTTGCCATTTGGAGCGAGCCGGATAAAGATGGAGTAAGCCTGCTGGAGCGGGTACTTAGTCGATCCTGAAAAACTGCCTCAATGACCATCTTGGATCAGCAGTTTCAAAAGGCAGTGTACTAATAAAGCCAAAATCGAGCAGTTTGGTTCTCTTCCATCAAATAATTTGTGTGGTTTGC
>NZ_JAGFJM010000090.1 GCF_024102715.1 Nitrosomonas communis | reverse complement strand
TCATTGAGAAAGCCACAGCCCATGGCATGCAAGCTGTGATTCCGCCACGCAAAAACAGAAAGGAGCAACGATTCTATGACAAGCATCTATACCGCCATCGCCATCTGGTCGAGAACGCTTTTCTTGCCCTCAAACAATGGCGTGGTATTGCCACCCGCTATGCCAAGAACCTCTCTTCATTCATCGCCATCGTCCAGATTCGTTGTCTCGCACTATGGCTCAAAGTCTCGTGACGACACTATCTAGTAATGAATAGAAATAGCCAGTGTTATAGCAAATGATTTGTCTACTTTTGATGTAGTGAATAGCTTTAATGAGTTAACGCACGATTGAGACGGCAGATGTGCGCAATAACCCTATATGCTGTTTTATTTCTTGTTGATCGTATCATAACTGGCAATCTTCCTTGGCCCATGGAAGATTGCCAGTTGCTGATTTTCAGGTGCAGTTGATCAGTAATCACGGTTGCTCCCAACATACGATCATTCTTTCGATCAGCACTCTGTGCCGGTTTATATCCGGCAGTAACTTCGTTGCTGAGATAACACTATTGCATCGAATGTAGGCCAACCATATTGCCTTCGCTATCAGTAATCAAAGAGATAAGCCATATTGACCAATCGACATCTTCTCTCGCACGATCTGTCCTCCGGCAGCAACCGCCCGCGCGGCCTCAATAGCACAGTCTGCACACATAAAGTAGACCAGCGCACAATTGCCACCTGATGGCCCGCCTTCCATCTTGACTAAAGCCCCAGGAGCTCCGCTTCCACCCTTTACCATTGGAAAAGCCCATAATTCTATTTCTGATCCTGCAGGACTGTTTAAGCGTTCCAGCTTAAACTGAAAGACAGATTCGTAAAAATGCTTGGCACGATCGATATCTTGCACATAAATTTCAAACCATCCGACTGGATTACTGTTCATGGCAATACCTCCTAAAAATGGAAACCCTGTGTAAATACAGATGCTGATCCAGGGTTCTTGATGAACTACCAGCGTTACCGGAATTGAGAACTACAACACGATGTCGGCGACCTGGCCGACCTGGTTATTAATTCGATGCAGCTAATACGTAGCGATCACGACCAGCCCTTTTTCCTTCATACAAAGCCGCATCTGCGCGCTCTACAGCACTTCTCAAGGTTTCTTCGTTTCTTACAAGAGCTAAACCTATGGTAATGGTTAATCGCAACTGCTTCCCGTCTGGCAGCACCATCGGGGTATTCCTCACCATGTCTATGCTTCTTTGGGCTGCAATAGTCACTTCTTTCTCATCCCGCACCTCTAACAGCTGAAGAAACTCCTCACCTCCAAAACGAAAGAGAGATTCGTTTTTCTCATCCCGCACCTCTAACAGCTGAAGAAACTCCTCACTGCCAAAACGAAAGAGAGATTCATCTTCCCGAATGCTATGCGCCAGTGTAGTTACCAGGTGGCGCAGTGCATCATCTCCCACATTGTGACCAAAATTGTCATTTACTTTTTTGAAGTGATCAACATCAATCAAAGCGATAAATAGAAGTTTATTATTCCGTTTGCAGCGCTTTTGGAATTGTGAAAATGAATGATCAAGAATTTGCCGCAGAGGGAGACCGGTCAGCGGGTCGTGCAAATTCTTAATGGTGACAAGTAACATCTTGAATTCATTTATAAGACTGAAAAGATTTTTTTGACTCTTGTCAAGTTTGTTCAAGAGTTGCTCCATCCCCTTTCCTTCAGGGATGAGCATGACGATCTCGCGAATCGAATCATGCATTGCTTGATGAGCGACTACCAATTTTTCTTTCTTCTCACGATCGAGTCGTGCCAACACATCTCCGCCAGAGTCTAGCCATTGACCGAATTTGCATATTTTGTGCGCATTAACATTGACCATGTCATCAGGCTGATTTCCATCCAGAATGGCATACCGTAACAGACGGCGTGCCCAATCCTGATGTGATTGTGCTGCGACATCCAGGTCATGTATTACTTTGTCTATTGGCTGATCACTGTTTGGCATAATTTTTAACTAGAATTGACCCATGGAATGGCAACAGTTATGGTGAACTCCATGATATCTGCTATTGCTTCTTCACAGATAGGTAATTTAGCTTCCGGACTAGCAGAATGTATCAGCTCTGTGAGTTTCTAATCAATTGAGTTCAAGAGTTAAACATAACTTCCAACTGTGCTTGTCATTCAGGTTTTCTGCGCAATGATGGCATAGCGTCCTTTATCACGTCTCGTCGTGGGTAAGTTCATAAATTCTTCAATCACTATTCGACAACGTAGATCATGAAGAATACGAATGGTTTCCTCTGGTGTGTGGGAGTCATAGAAAAATTCTTGCCCAAACATCGTGTCTATAAATGGTGGGTGCGCAGAGCCACCAACCGTCAACATGAACTTTCCGCCTCTTGGCAGCTTCTCAACTATCCTGCGTAGTATGATGGCATGCATTGAGCGGTCAATATGAAACAGTGCATCCCATATTATGGCGGCATGGAAATCCTCACTGAATTCATGCTGTTCAATGGAAGATAGTATCCATTGTTCTCTTGGGAAACGTGCCTTGGCCAGTTTGATGAGTTCCTCAGCCTGATCAATGCCGAATACCCGATGACCTCTGGAAATAACGTATTCGGCCAGCGGGCGGCCAGTGCCACAGCCGATATCGACAACCAAAGCATTGTCCGGCAAACCGGATAACAGCACGTTGAGATAATCTTGCTCTCGTCCGTAGCATTCTTTACGAGCCTTATCCCATTGACTGGCAATCTTGTTTGTAGGAAGCGCGATTCATAGGGAGGTCTTGCGTGCGAGCTAAGGTATGGGCGCTGGAGGGAAAGCGCTAAAACGAGGAGCTTAATATCAGCATCATTTCTTCTCCATCGTGCTGATAAATGCGTTGGCTTCATTGATGGATTTTTCCATCGAGCTTATGAGTGTTGATACGTCAGACTGGAGCGTGCCGAGCTCTCCTTTTAGCGAGGCGATCGCTTGTGCATTCAGGTTATGTTTGAGGAACATGACTTGATCCTTGAATACTGTCAACACCGGCTGGATTTTGGCTTCGGCAGCTTTCATGGTGGTGATGAGTTGCTGGTAATGCGCGCGCGTAGCAGTCAATTTCTGTTGGCTGCTGCGCTTGAGTGAGGCGTTTGAGTACTGAGTGATTTCCTGTTCCCATTCGGCAAACAATGCTTGAGAAACATCTTCAATGGCAGCGATACGATCGCTGACTTCGTCTGCTTTGGCGACACTGGCTTCGTATTCGTCATTCAGTTTGTTGTAGACCACTTCCAGGTCGCCGCCTTTAAAGTTGGTTACGGCAGTGAACTGTTCCAAAGCCGATTTGAACTGCTCCTTAGTTTCTTCCTGGGTATCGCGTGCTTTTTCCACTCGGTGCACCAGCACATCACGCTTGGGTATACCGATTTTTTCCAGCCCACTGTAGTACATGGTGGAGCAGGCCGCCAGAAAAAGCAGTAACGAGTAAGCAAACAGACGCGATAAATAATTCATAAGGTTCTCCTGCAAGAAATCAATCAATAAGATATGCTAACGCAATACACCCCGCCGCAACAATTGCCACATGACTTTAAAGCCCCACAAGATGGGGTGGCGCCGCAGCATGGGAGTAATTTCCACCCGGACGCCACTATGGCGTTCGATTTTCCAGGCGGCATAATCGAGGCAGTCGCGAAAAGTCAATGTGGCTTTGCTCAATCTCAGAATGGAGAGAATTCGTCCCTGCCAGCGCCTGAGACGCCAATGAAAGCGGGCGCGCCGGTTATCTGATGGCGTCGTATGGCAATAGTAGTGCCCGCCGGGTTGTAAAGTGAGCAGACCATGCAAAGCTGGCAGGGCGGTGGCGGTCAGACGAGCATAATTCTCCAGGCTGAGTTGGGTCAGGTGGCGTGCCCGCGTTTCCCGTTCAGCGCGTAATTCTGCCGCGTAGGTCAGCATCAGACCTTGTGTCCAGATTTCTTCGGCAGGCAATGCGCGTGCTTCAAAGGTTAGCAGGCTGGATTTCATAAATTTTATCACCGCTTGCGCCATGGCTACATTGACGCGCTGGCGGATGAAATCATCGCGGACATAAAGTAGTCTCGCTGGCTGGGCGAAGCGCGCCCATAAATAGGGATGAAACCAGTATTGGTTGCCGTGTTCAAAATCGGCGGTTGAGATGACTGCATACTTGGCGCGGAAGGTTTTGCCCTGTTGGGTGGCTTCCAGATAAAACACATTCGGTGGCAACCAGGCATTCAGGTAGGCCAGATAGCGCTCGCTGTAAACATTATGGTAATCATTGACCAGCACATAAAAATCGGCGATGCCCTCGGATAGATTGCTGGCATGCAGACAGGAGCCATACAAAATGATGGCATCCAGCGAGTCGCAAAAGTGCTGCCTGATGGCGTCGACCAGATGCTCGAAATCTGGCGAGACTGCCAGGCTATTTTGCCAGGCGATGGCTTCTACCAGGGGTGCAGGCGCTTGCTTAGCGAGAGGTGGCATGTTTTCTTTCATGGTTCGCAAGGAATTACAATACGAGAAAAGTGATGGGGCCACTGGCCGAGATGCGCAATGGTCCATATTGGCGTGAAGCATGAAACAACTCACCATCAACGATATAGTCATCATCCAGCGATAATTCCAGCATCTGGGTATTGTAGCTGACGTAGCCGTGTTCTTTCTTGAGACAGTGACCACGACCTGCAATCAGCGGCCAGATCGAATACCAGAATTTTCTGCTGTGCTGCTGTACAAAGGTCACATGCAGCGGAGCCGCTTCCTTTCCCCAATAAGGGCGTATGCCCATCAATAACTGATCCAGTGCACTCACTAGCACGAATAAGTAGTTTTGCTGATGCCTTGCGCCCGTTTCATCTACGGCAGTGATTTGCACGGGCGCCCATTCGGGATGCGGGCGACCCAGAAATGTGCCCAATAAAGAACGTAACACGATCAGTGCCGTGAAAATATCACCGGTAATGCCTATTTGTTTGATCGGACTGCGCGAGAATTTTACGCCGCGCGCGATCAATCCCAGTCCGAAAAACATGCCATAGACTTTCTCCCGCCCGGTTTGCTCGATGCATAATACTGGTCGCTCAACGCGTAAGAGGGCTGATCGTGGTGTGGGTTGCTGCAGATAGCGTTTTAGGCGTTGCAAGATATGATCCGGTTTGTCGCGGCTACCCAGATCGAGTGCAGTCATGTTGGTAGTTCCGCCTGGAATAATGGTTAGAAGCGGCCATTGATCCGCCGGTAACCAGACAAGCAAGCGGCTGAGTATGCCTTGCAAAGTGCCATCTCCCCCAACGATGATTAGCCAGTCAATCTTTGTTTGGATCAAGGCCTGCACGGCAGCATCGAAATTGCAGGCATCGGTGACTTGCCACTGATGGATGCCGGAAATCCCTGTCAGTATTTGTTTGATCGCATGCTGGCGTTTGCGTACCTGCCCACCCAATGGGTTGAGAATCAGCCCGATTCGCGCTGTTCCTGTTGCCAGGTTATGGATTCGCGACGAAGCTCTCATTTTTTTCTGTGAGCGGAACGCGGGTGAACACTCTGACGGCCAGTTGCTGCCGGTCTCGGATTGGATCAATCGTTTCCATCCATGAAGTCAATGATCCCTGCTGGCGTTGGGCCTGCCAGGCAGCGATAACGCGCCATGCTAGAAAAAGCGTGGAAATGGCGTGCCAGCTCACCACCAGTAGGAATCCGATATCTGGCCGCTCCGCTAACCAGCTGACGGTCAGCAGAATCAGATTGGGATTGCGCCGTGCAGTAATCAGGCGGTTGAATGAATCGATCCGCTGCCAGATAAACATCACAAAGGGTGCTAGCCAGAATTCAAACAGTCCTTCACAGATACGCCCGCCGACATAACCAGCAAACATCAGCCAGGCGTATAACTCCAGATTTACCAACGGGGTTGCGGTTGTCGCTAATCCAATACCCCAGGCAAGGTACCATAACGGTGGGTGAATAATGTCGAGGCCATGATCCATCACATCGCCCAATCGGCTGGAGGTAAGCGTGACACGCGCCAGCTTGCCATCCACAGTATCCAGGAAAGTCATTAGCCATCCCATGATTAAGCCACCGGCATGATAACCATACCAGAAAGCAACGCCTGCTAAAACTGCCAGTACCAGGCTAAGCAGCGTTACCTGATTGGGCGTTATTTTCCAGTGCACGCAGAAGTGTGTTGCCCACAAGGCTGGAATCGGCCATAGCCACTTGGTGACCAGATCGGTCACGCCTTTATAGGAGCCTGCAAACAACTCCCATTCCAGCGCCTTACGATTAGCTGCGCTGATCGGCAGCAGGTAAGGCGGCTCTTTTTTCTTCAGATTCTGCTGGATACCCATTTGCAAGTCTTTGAGGGTGCATTGCTTGATGCCGGAAATCGCTGAGATATTTGTACTGTGCAATGCTGCCAGCAGGGCAGGTACATTCTTTCCTGTAGTGCGCAGCGCAACCGGTACGCCACTTTGACTATACAGCACGATTTCTTCTTGCAGGTTAGCCATGGCAGCAATGATTCTGGCATCAAACAAATGGTCAGCACGCAGTAGCAATGCAGGTGCATCGGCTGGAATGTCAGCTGGATTATCAGCCAGACGGGTTTGTTTAAGTGACGCAGCGGTACGTTGCAGTCGTTCGCGGCCGCTCAATCCCCACAGGTTGATTTCGCTTTCGCCGAAAATATAAATGTAAGTTGTCGACATGAAAAAATAGTTAGATTTGAATAGTTATCCGAGTTAAAAAATTCGTCGTAACCAGATAATAGCCAGGGTAATGAGCGTTAGGCTGGGGAGAATGGATGCCAGCATTGGATTCAAACGCAACAATAAGCTAGCGTTAGCAATGATTTGATCAAGTAGATAAACGCCTACGCCGATGATGGCGGCTAAAATCAGTTTGCCTCCCAGTCCATTACGGACTGAACCAAAAATAAAGGGGATGGCAAGCAATATCATGGCGATCGTCATGAGCGCACTGCCTACCTTGCCCCACAGAGCCATGAGATAAGCATCGGCTTTCTGACCGGTTGCTTGCAGGAATTCTGCGTGTCGTATTAACTCCAGCGGGGAAAGGCTTTCGGGTGGCTTGGTCAAGGTGGCGATATCTTCTGCTTTAAGAAAGGATTGCCACTCTACGGTGCTGGCGCTCGCTAGTGCAATATTTTTTTCTGTGAATGTTCTGACTGTTACATCATTTAGCTTCCAGAGTTCGTTATTGCTTATCTCAGCAAACTTTGCGTGCGTATGCGTAGCAAGAAAGCCTTGTTCGTCAAAATGCATAATTTCGATATCAATCGCTCTGTTGCCAGGCAGGATTTCACCAACTCGTAAAATATTACGCTCGTCTCGCGTCCAAATACCAAGTCCCTTGCCAAGCTCAGCAGTTTTTTCCAGCGCACTGGATCGCTGCGCAATGGCTTTTTGTTGAAGTTGCGGGGCAATAGACTGTTCCATCACCGCAATGATCAGTAATAGCGATAAGCCAATGCCAACGGGCACCATGCTGATCTGAATAGGCGACAAGCCGGCAATACGTAAGGCAACCAATTCCAAATTGATAGCTAATTTACCCAGCGCGCCGACTGTTCCCAGCAGAGCGATAAAAGGCGCTATTTGAATAAAGCGGCGTGGCATCAACATGATAACGTACAGAAAGGCATCCCCCGTTTGGTAGCTACCTTTGCCGACATCGTCGAGTTGCTCTAATAAATCGAAGAAACTAAATAGCGGTAATAGCACGATGGCAGCAATGACCATGCCCATCACTACCTGTTTAGCAATATAACGGGAAGCGGTTTTCACTGTCTTTTAAATAATTTCTGTCTTGAACCCGGCAAAAGCACTCCGGCGATAATGAAAAGCAGCAGATATAACCACCAAATACCTAGGGTAGCGTTGACCACTCCTTGCTCTACCCATGTTTGTGCCAGACCGCTGAGATTATAGTAGATAGCAAACACGGTGGCAGCAACAAGATAGGTTTTGTCACTTTTACTTTGACGTGGCGCAACGCGGGTAAAGGAGACGGCGATCAGGGCCAGCAAAATGGTGGCAACCGGGCGAGAAAGCCGCCATTGAAGTTCAGCAATGTCGCGAGGCTGTTCAGATTCCCAAAGTATACGGGTTGGTGCGGCTTTGCGCCGATGCCATTTGATCTGATCGTTTTCATTAAAATAAGTCATTTTTTCGTATCGAATCGCACTATCTTTGCCTTCCGGGTATGCAAGGTGATAAATGTAACCATCAAATAATTCTGTATGCGATTGTTGCTCTAGTGATAGCTGCTGATGTTGAATGGCTTCTTTTGCTACGACAATCTCGCTGATACCTGCTTTTTTGATGAAGTGGAATACTTCCTCCATGCGTGTGCCAGAATCGTCCTTGGCTTGTACGAAAATTACCCGACCACTTTTTTCGCTGCCATAAAAACGTCCTGCCTGGAAACGATTGGCATTCAATTCAGCTTCAGCCTGTGCATCAAGGATATAGCTTTCTGCGTAAGCCCAAGGACGGACATAAAGTGAGAGAGCACCGCTGACGATGCCAACAGGGATGGCAATCATCAATACGGTATAGAGAATACGGTAGTCGCTGAATCCGACAGAACGGAATATGTTCATCTCTTGATCCCTGCTCAATCTGCTCAGTCCATAAATGACTGCGACGTAGAATGAGATGGGAATCAACACTTCCAGCGCAATGATCGTTTTTAGCGCTACCAGTTGCAACATAACGAGCAGGCCAAGTGTTTCAGTCACTGCGCTGGCCAGCAAGCGAGCAGTGCTGAAACTAACGAATAGTCCAGTAAGAATGCTGATTACGGCGAGGAAAGGGAGGAGCAGCTCGCGTGTAATATATTTTTCGATGATTTTCATAAACCGGATTATTTTATTCGACAGCAGGCGTTGAGTTGGCGCAGACCAGGAGCCACATTAGGCTGCAACTCAATCAAAACTGCTGTTTAGTGTTTCGCTAAATGGGATTCTTCCAGTAATCAATCGTCTGCTTGGTCGATATCAAGCTCAGCTTGGGAAAAGAGCAGGGCGGGGCCGAGCTGGTCTTGCGAGTAACAGCATCATTTGATGTACGCTCTGCTGCAAGCACTATGGCAATATATTGTTCATTTTGATTCATGCTTTATCCTAAAGAATCAGGCGGCCTGAATGATTTGATGAATTGTTGAAAGGCATGGCGAAGGGAGTGCTATCATCGCTATGGACAATCGATTACAGTATTTTTTCATAGAGTCGGTATCGTTTATACTGCTTGCTGCCAATACTTTCCAGTATACTGCGCATGGCTTTGTTATCTTCGAGTATCCAGGACATTTCGACTTCTTTGATTCCTCTGGCCAGTCCGGCTTGTCTCGGTGCATCGATAACCATGAAAGCCAGTGCCATGCCAAGGGGAGTGTGATGAAATTGCTTGCGCACGCCCATTAAGGGGATGCGGGCCGTTCGTATGGCGTTGGCTTTAAGTTGTCTAATCAGACGAAACCAGCCTAGCGGAAACAAATTGCCATTGAGTTTAGCAAAAATTTCATTAAGGTTTGGAAGGGCTGCCATAAAAGCTACAGGAACATCTTTTACTTCCGCAATCTGAATAAATTCACTTGGAACAAGCCAGCGTAAACTGTGACCCAGTTCAGCAAATTCAGATTGAGTAAAAGGGACAAATCCCCAGTTTTCTGACCAAGCATCATTAAAGATATCACGCAGAATTTCCATTTCTTCGCTAAATTTATCGCGACGCAGTGTCCGCAGCTTAATTTGCTTGGAAAATCTCTGAATAAGTGTATGCATGACGCTGGGCAGTTCGAAATCAACTTCGACCCAGTAGGCAAGGAGATCCTTGGCCGGCTGGTAATTGCATTGTTCCAGTAAGGGGCCATACCATCTGGGGGAATGTGGCATCATGACAACAGGTGGCGTATCAAAACCCTCTACTAAGATGCCACATTCCTGATTGATGGAAAGATTGAACGGCCCACTCACATGATGTGTACCCCGCTCGATAAGCCACATTTCAGCGGTGCGTATGAGTTCAGTGAAGACTGTTGCATCATTGATGCACTCCAATGAGCCAAAATGACCTGTATCCGCTCCATGACGTTGCCTGTGCAGCGTATCCACTTGTGCGCTGATTCTCCCTGCGGGCTGATTACCTTTATAAGCAACCCAGGCTTGCCATTCTGCATGCTCTAGAAAGGGATTGAATCTGGAAAAATGCAAGCGCCGTTCCAAGCGCAGAGGAGGGATCCACATTGGATCATTTGCGTATACTTGCCAGGGAACGCCGATAAATGTGCTCATTTCACGATAAGATGTGACTGGTCGCACATCAATTCGCTCATTTTTCCACTGATCTATTTTTTCACTCATGATTTAAAGTGACTTGATACACTGAGTGTACAACAGCAATAAGTGATAAAGAACGCGTATGTAGCCTACATGATAAGGCAGGAGGGCACTTACTCCCTGCGAGCTTGGCCACTTTATGGGAAATACCTTCCCCTTTAACGTTTGAATTGATCAGTATACGCCAACAGATCGGTTACCAGTTGATGGAAAACTTGCTTTGGATCATGTTCTGCTTGAGCTGATGGAGCTGTACCTGCCTGTTTTTCATCAATTGCACCACTCATCTGGCAAAAATCGTAGAATTTATTCCAAGCGATATTGTAATCACGCAACTGTTTCTGGGGAATAAAACCCTTCAGCACTTCAAACGCTTCTCGCATGATAGGTAGTCTTGTTCGCAAGTGGGAAGCGAGATCTTCCGGCCAGTGAGTGGGGTGAGGGTATAAACCAGTAAGCTCGGATCTGAAGGTGGTGTCATAATAATCTACTGCATCAGCTCGCCGTCGGCGATTAATGATCTCGACGCCAATGGCAAAAATGATGATTGCGCCGAGCAATGCAAATGGCCATAGCACTACTTTCTCAAAATACAAACTTATCTGATCTACGAAATTAATAGTATTTTCCAAAATTTCCTCGATTTTTAACGTGTGTTAAATTAAAAGTTATCAATGCAATAAGTACTTTTATCAATTTTATTATGCTGAATACTACTCGATGTTGCCATAGGTTAGTACAAGTATCAATATGATGTAATGTATTGGTTGTTGATTGAGCTGAGTCAAAATTAATATAGCGTAAATGGCGTATATAAAGCTGCAATGTTGCACACTCACCATCATTTATGATGTGATTGGTAATCGAGTGAATTAATATGCGGTTGGCTTAAGTATTTGTTAAATCTTTATCCTAAGAGATCAAGGAAAGGTTAAAATAGAATTGACCGAGTTATACTGATTGCGATATTTTTGTCTGTTTTAAGCTAGATAAATCTAATAAACCTGTTCCTCCGTTACCTTCCTGGAAAAGTCAAAGAAAAGCATGAAAAAGAAATGCAACGAAGCAGTTACGGTAACCAATTCACCTCCGCCAGAAAGCTTTGAAGCAGCATCGGCTGAACTGGAAAGTATTGTGTCAGCAATGGAAGCAGGGCAGATGACGTTGGAAGCGTCGCTTTCGGCTTATAAGCGTGGAGCGGAGCTATTGCATTACTGTCAAACTACGTTACAAAATGCGCAACAACAAATACGAGTTCTTGAGGCAGATATGCTGAAAGATTTTTCTACATTGAGTGCCGATGAACGTTAATTTTCAAAACTGGGTAAAAAATCGCCAGTTACAAATAGAGTCTTACCTGGAGAATCGTCTGCCTGCAGAGAATTGCGCTCCTGAGCGCTTGCATGAAGCGATGCGCTATGTAGTGCTAGGAGGAGGAAAACGAATTCGTCCTTTGCTTTCTTTTGCTGCCGGAGAGTTGAACGGAGCAGATGAAGCGCGGGTAATCGTTGTGGCTGCTGCAGTAGAGCTGATTCATGCTTACTCGCTGGTGCATGATGATCTGCCTTGTATGGATGATGATACACTGCGGCGTGGTAAACCTACCTGTCATATACAATACGATGAACCTACCGCATTATTGGTAGGGGATAGTTTGCAGAGTTTGGCTTTTCAATTGATGGCCGAGTTTTATTTAACAGACAATCCGAAAAAACAGCTGGAAATGATCAAACAGCTGGCGCAAGCGGCAGGGTCACGTGGAATGGCAGGTGGGCAGGCGATTGATTTGGCCAGTGTAGGCAAGATATTGACTTTGCCGGAGCTTGAATTCATGCATATTCATAAAACTGGAGCGCTAATTCGTGCGGCAGTAATGCTGGCTGCACACTGTGGCGATGAGTTGAGTGATGACCAGTTAGCCCACCTGGATCATTTTGCTAAATGTATTGGTCTTGCGTTTCAGGTGGTGGATGATGTGCTTGATGCCGAAGCCACGACTGCAGCTTTGGGCAAAACTGCTGGCAAGGATGCCGAGCAAAATAAGCCGACCTATGTCAGCATCTTGGGAGTTAAGCAAGCTCGTGAGTTGGCTAAAGAGCTTAAGCATGACGCCTATGAGGCGCTTGATCGTCTGGGAATAGCCACTAACCGTTTATTGCAGGTAACGGATTTCATTGTTCAGCGTGAATTCTAATCCTAACGCTTTCTTCTTTTATAATCAGCTAGAATTTTTTTATTTAAGTTTGCATGTACCCATTACTTGATCGTGTTAACACTCCTGCCGAGCTGAGAAAGCTGGAGCGTAAACAGCTACCGCAATTTGCTGATGAGCTGCGTCGATTTTTGATTGAATCCGTGGCGAAAACAGGCGGACACTTGTCGTCGAATCTCGGTACCGTCGAATTAACCATCGCGTTGCATTATGTTTTCAATACACCTTATGACCGGCTGGTATGGGATGTAGGTCACCAAACCTACGCCCATAAGATATTGACGGGCCGGCGTGAAGGGATGGCCAAATTGCGTATGCAGGGTGGTATTGCCGGATTTCCACGGCGGGATGAGAGTGAATACGATGCTTTTGGTACGGCACATTCGAGCACTTCCATCAGTGCAGCTTTGGGAATGGCTGTGGCTGCGCAATTGAGTGGTATAAATCGGCGTGCCATTGCTGTGATTGGTGACGGTGCCATGAGCGCAGGCATGGCGTTTGAGGCGCTGAATAATGCCGGCGTAATGGATGCTAATCTGCTAGTGATATTGAATGATAATGATATGTCCATTTCCCCTCCTGTCGGTGCGCTTAATAATTATCTTGCCAAGTTGATGTCCGGTCAATTTTATGCTACGGCACGCCGCGCTGGTGAGAAAGTGCTGGGTGTAGTGCCGCCCGTTTTGGAGTTGGCGAGGCGGGCCGAAGAGCATGTAAAAGGAATGATGACTCCTGGTACATTGTTTGAAGAGTTTGGTTTTAACTATATTGGTCCAATTGATGGACATGACCTGGATGTCCTGCTGACTACGCTGAACAATATCAAACATCTAGATGGTCCACAGTTTTTGCATGTCGTCACGCGCAAAGGGGCTGGCTACAAACCGGCTGAAGAGAATCCGATTTTGTACCACGGTGTCGGAAAATTTGATCCAGTTCAAGGCATTGTTACCAAAGCTGCTGGTAAGCCATCTTATACGCAGATTTTTGGTGATTGGTTGTGTGATATGGCTGCCATGGATCCGCGTTTGATTGGCATCACTCCTGCCATGCGTGAAGGATCAGGTTTGGTTCGATTTTCCCAGGAATATCCGGATCGCTACTTCGATGTAGGTATTGCTGAGCAACATGCGGTGACTTTTGCCGCTGGTGCGGCGTGCGATGGCCTAAAACCAGTGGTAGCAATCTATTCAACATTTTTACAGCGCGCCTATGATCAGCTGATCCATGATGTGGCCATACAGAATTTACCAGTAGTTTTTGCCATTGACCGGGCCGGACTGGTGGGTGCTGATGGGCCAACTCATGCGGGTAGTTTTGATTTGAGCTATTTGCGTTGCATTCCAAATATTACAGTGATGACGCCAGCCGATGAAAATGAGTGCCGTCAAATGCTCTACACCGCTTTTCAGATGAATACATCTGCTGCCGTTCGTTACCCACGCGGTTCGGGTATTGGGGTAAAAGTGCAGAAGGAGATGCAGGCACTGCCATTGGGTCGTGGAGAGATTCGCCGCAAAGGCGACAAGATCGCTTTGCTTGCTTTTGGCAGCATGCTTGCTCCTAGTCTGGAAGCAGCAGAGGAGTTAGGTGCTACTGTTGCTAATATGCGATTTGTTAAACCGCTGGATGATGATTTGGTTGCGGATCTGGCTTCGACTCATGAATTACTGGTCACGATTGAAGAAAATACCATAATGGGCGGTGCTGGCAGCGCGGTCATGGAATCACTGGCAAGCAGAGGGATTGTTGTTAAATTACTTCTGCTAGGTTTGCCAGATCTTTTTCTCGAGCAAGGTGATCCAGTGCAAATGCTGGCTGATTGTGGACTGGACAAGATTGGCATCATTAAATCTATCCAGGCAAAGCTGGCCGAATAACGTATATACCAGCTGAGATAATTTGCATGGCCAAAAGGTAATTTTTATTGATGTTTTTTTAATAATGCTGTGTTTAGAACCAACCATATTCAGAGCGGTCTCATTAAGAAGCGCCTGATCTGCCTTGGATAGTTCTTTCAGATCTGACACGTTATCAAACTGAGGGACTTTATGTAGCGAAGGAAGCTGCCATTATCTTTCCAGAAGGAATCATCATGAACAAACAAGCTGATTTTCCGATTGCTGATGTACAAAGTTCATTGGACACCAGACGTATTGCAATTGATAGAGTAGGGATCAAAGCCATTCGTCATCCGGTCAAGGTGGCTGATAAAGATGGCGGGGTGCAGCACACGGTTGCAGTTTTCAATATGTATGTCAATTTACCCCATAATTTCAAGGGTACACACATGTCGCGATTTGTCGAGATACTGAATAGTCACGAACGCGAAATTTCCGTTGAGTCATTCGAGGATATCTTGCGTGCCATGGTAACGAGACTAGAATCTGAATCCGGCCATATTGAGATGACATTTCCTTATTTTGTCAACAAATCGGCGCCCATTTCCGGTGTGCGAAGCTTGCTGGATTATGAGGTAACCTTTATTGGCGAAATCAAGCAAAATCGCTATGAATTCACCATGAAAGTGATTGTTCCGGTGACGAGTCTTTGCCCGTGCTCAAAAAAAATCTCTGACTACGGGGCACACAATCAACGTTCTCATGTCACCATCTCGGTGCGCACCAATAGTTTTGTTTGGATTGAAGATGTCATCAGAATAGCGGAAGACCGGGCCTCCTGTGAACTGTACGGACTACTCAAGCGGCCGGATGAAAAATATGTTACCGAAAAAGCTTATGACAACCCGAAATTTGTCGAGGATATTGTGCGTGATGTGGCCGAGGTGCTGAACGGAGATGATCGTATCGATGCTTATGTGGTGGAGTCGGAGAATTTCGAATCCATTCATAATCATTCTGCCTATGCGCTGATTGAGCGGGACAAGCGCAATGTGTGATGTCATACCTAAGTCGTTACGCGATTGATATTATTCTTCGCCTTGTCGGGCGAAATCACTTAAACGAAAACCCAGTACCCATAAGGTGAAGAAATAGCTGGTGGCGCCTAGGAAAACGACTTGAATCAACCTTAGTGCACGCTCAATTGCAGTATCTTGCAACCAGGTTGCGTCATTGCCTGCCGCAAACCAGAGAATACTACCCATCACCATCAATGCTGTTAAAATTTTCAGTAGGAAAATTGCCCAGCCAGGCTGCGGCTGATAAATATCATGACGGCGCAGCTTGTAGTAAAGTAAGCTGGCATTGAAGCAGGCACCTAGGCCAATTGCTAATGCCAAGCCAGCATGCTTTAAAGGGAAGATAAAGGCAAGGTTCATTAATTGAGTTACGACAAGCGTGATGACAGCAATTTTGACGGGTGTTTTGATGTTTTGCCGGGCGTAAAAGCCGGGAGCCAATACCTTTACCAGAATTAGTCCAAGCAAGCCAATGCTATAAGCGATGAGCGCTTGACGGGTCATCCAGACATCTTCAGCTGTAAATGCGCCATAATAAAAAAGTGTTGCAATGAGCGGCGTGGCCAGTAATGCCAGCGCCACAGCTGCCGGCAGTGTTAGCATCACGGTCAGTCGTAGGCCCCAATCCAGCAGGCGCGAATATTTTTCGTTATTGTGGCTGGCATAGTGGCGAGATAAGGACGGCAGCAGAATGGTTCCTAGTGCGACCCCTAAGAGACCTGCCGGAAATTCCATGAGCCTATCAGCATAGTAAAGCCAGGAAACGCTACCTGTTATCAGCAATGAAGCAAATATGGTATTGATCAACATGCTGATTTGCCCTATGGACACGCCAAAAACTGCTGGTCCCATGAGTTTGAGCACACGCCAGGCACCCGTGTCTCTCGATTTCAGATGAAAACGGGGCAATCGTTTGAGACGCATTAAGAACGGCACTTGAAATGCGAGCTGCAATATGCCACCGATAAATACTGCCCATGCCAAGGCAAGGACAGGGGGATCGAGCAGGGGTGCAAGCCATAGTGCACAAGCGATGAACGATAAATTCAATAAAACCGGCGTAAATGCCGGCACTGAAAATTTACTATAAGTGTTGAGTATTCCTCCTGCGAGCGCGACCAAAGAAATAAACAAAATGTAAGGAAAAGTGATGCGTAATAATTCAACTGTCAATGCAAACTTTTCCTGATTAGCCGAGAACCCAGGAGCGCTGAGATAAATGATCAGTGGTGCAGCCAAGATCCCGATTAGGGTGACTATAAATAGTGCAATTCCCAATAATGTAGCAACATGATCAATTAATGCGCGCGTCTCATCTTCTGTGCGGGAATTTTTATATTCAGCAAGGATAGGAACAAATGCTTGCGAGAAAGCGCCTTCCGCAAAGAGGCGACGCAAAAGATTAGGGATGCGGAATGCAACAAAAAAAGCATCGCTTGCCATGCCGGCGCCAAAAATTCTGGCAATGAGTATGTCACGTAAGAATCCAAGAATACGTGAAATTAATGTCATGCTACTAACCGTAGCGAGTGCTCTGAGCAAATTCAATTAATTCAGTAATATAGAGAAATTGATCTTGGATAACATAATCAGCTAGTATGGCTAATCGAATAATACTGCATTTATGTTTGATTTAACGATAGCTATCGGCAATGATACAAACGCCCTCGGAAAACCATAAAATAAAGACTTTTGGTGTTTATAGTTAAAATACCTTTGTTGCGGCGGTAAATAGCTAACCAGAAGAGGAATAGAGAAACCGCGCATTACTTGCTCGCGATGAAGAAATGGTGGCGAATCAGGGATTTGAACCCCGGACCAACGGATTATGATTCCGCTGCTCTAACCACTGAGCTAATTCGCCATGGCATAAAGCATGCATTTTGCCTTTGGAGAGGGAATGCTGTCAAGATTGATATAATAGTTCCTTTGCATGTTTGCAGTATGCCCAAGCATAAAGCGTCTGTATAATCCAATTATGAAATTTGATATTGTTGTGATCGGCGGTGGTTTAGTAGGCGCAAGTCTGGTTGTTGCGCTTAAGGGGAGTGGCTTGAAAATCGCATTAGTTGAATCACGCTTACCTTTGCCATTGCCAAATGATACCAGTTGGGATAGCCGGATTTATGCCATTAGCCCGGGCAGTGCCGCCTTTCTTCAGTCGCTTGGCTTGTGGCAGCGACTTGAAGCTGCACGCATTACGCCGGTGCATGAGATGAAGGTATTTGGCGACGACGGTGCTGCAAGACTGGATTTCAGTGCCTATGGCAGTGGTTTATCCGAACTGGCGTTTATTGCCGAAAATCGGCAATTACAAGCTGTCGTATGGAATGCGCTGACAACACTAGATGAGAATGTAACGGTTTTTTGTCCTGCTCAATGTGTTTCATTGTCTTGGCATGAATCCAGGATTGATTTGCAGCTAACAGATGGTAACCTGCTCCAGGCTGCTTTAGTCGTAGGAGCGGATGGTGTTAATTCTTGGGTGAGGAAACAAGCAGAAATCGAAGTGACGCAGCATGCTTATCACCAGGTGGGTATCGTGGCCAATTTTAGTACTGAGTTTCCCCACTATAACACTGCGTATCAGTGGTTCCGGCGGGATGGTATTTTAGCGTTATTGCCTTTGCCTAATAAACGAGTATCCATGGTTTGGTCGGCAAATGAGTCCCAAGCAAGCACGTTGCGCGACTTGTCTGATGAAGCATTGTGTCGTCAGGTAGCGGAAGCGGCAAATCATACGCTTGGGAAGTTGCAAGTGGTGACTGAGCCAGCGGGTTTTCCATTGAATTTTGTGCATGTTAAGGCGCTCGTTAAGCCGCGTGTAGTACTGATTGGTGATGCTGCCCATGGCATTCATCCACTCGCAGGACAAGGCGTCAATCTGGGTTTGCGTGATGCACGTGAGCTGGCTGCAACTCTGATGAGCCGTGGTTTGCAGTCAGATTGTGGTGACTTTATGTTGCTGCGCCGCTATGAGCGGGCGCGCAAGGAAGATATCCTGGCGATGGAGTTTGTGACCGATGGTCTGCAAAAATTATTTGGCAGTGAAGACCCGATACTGATTCGCCTGCGTAATCTGGGTTTTGAGATCACCAATCGCTTGCCGCTGTTAAAAAACAGACTGATGCAACATGCGCTCAGTTGAATAAGCATACTGAATCCAATTTTTATAAACAGGAGTAAAAATGATCATGCGTTTACATCACTTTTTAATGTTGCTGCTGTCAGGCTTCATTTTCAATCAAGCTTTGGCTGATGAAACGCAGCTTAAAAAAACGGTACAAGCGCATTTCCCCGAAAGCGAGATCGAAAGTTTTCGTAAAACACCTTATATGGGTTTATATGAAGTTGTGGTCGGAGGAGAAATACTTTACACAGATGAGAAAGCCGAATATTTTTTCCTGGGCCATGTGGTTGATACCAAAACCCGCGTTAGTGTGACTAACGAACGCATGCAGCAGCTCAGAGATGCGCGGCGGATTGCGATTGATACCTTGCCATTGGAACTGGGAATCAAGGCGATTAAAGGGAATGGCAAACGAACGCTAATTGTTTATTCTGATCCTCACTGTCCTTTCTGCAAAAAATTGGAAGGAGAGCTCGTCAAGGTAACGGATATTACTATTTATACGTTGCTTTATCCTATTTTAAAAAATTCGATGCCGACGGCAACCGCGATTTGGTGCTCAACTGACCAGCTAAAGGCGTGGGACGATTTTATGCTACGCGGAATCACCCCGTCTGGGAAAGACTGTGAAACCCCATTGAATACGCTGCTTCAATCAGGACAGAAAAACAGAGTAACCGGAACACCGACACTCATCTTTGCAGATGGCTCGGTCGTGTCAGGCCTGATTCCTGCAGAAGAGATCGAGAAAAGACTCAATAACGCGGAAAAGAAATAGAATGAAGGAGAATACAATCGTCTCCCTATCAGAGGCAGCAAGGTGGCCTATTCTCTATTTCTTTGCCTGAAGATGTGCAGAATAGTTCTTGGGGAGCAGTACCCACATTTTTCCTTTCTGCTTCATCTTTCCCGCTTGGCTTGCCGCTTCCGGACCGAATCCCCAGAAGAAATCAGCGCGTACTCCTCCTTTTATCGCGCTACCGGTATCCTGGGCAACCATCAGTCGATTGAGCGCTTTGTTACTGTTAGGCCAAGTGGTAGAAAGAAAGATAGGTGCACCTTGTGGTACAGCGCGGGGATCGACGGCCAGGCTTCTGCCGGCAGTAAGTGGCACGCCTAATGCACCCACTGGACCGGTCAGGTGATCGGGGAGCTCCCGGAAAAAGATGTAGCGTGAATTTTGGTGCAGCAACTCAGTTAGCTTATCAGGATTCTGCTGCCCCCATTGCTTGATTCCCTGCATAGAAGCACGTTCTAACGGCAGCTCGCCTTGTTCAACTAGCAGCTTCCCGATCGATTGATAAGGATGACCGTTCTGATCAGCATAACCTACTCGGAGAATTTCTCCATTTTCCAGGGCGATGCGACCGGAACCCTGAATCTGGAGAAAAAACAATTCAACTTGATCGCTAACCCATAAAAGCTCTCGTCCTCTTAGCGATACCGGGCCATTCTCAATTTCTGCGCGGCTATAGTAGGGCACCACTTTGCGTCCTTCCAAGCGGCCACGCAATTGCAAATTCTTAAGTTCTGGATAAACATTACCTAAATCAATGATCAGAAGCTCATCGGGTGGTGCATACAGTGGATAGCGATACTGCTGAGATGGCGTGCGGCTGCCATTAAGCAGTGGTTCGTAGTAACCAGTGATGAGCCCTTCATCACTACCATCCAGATTCAATACCTGATGTGGGATAAAATGATGCTTGAGGAAGAGTTTGATGGTGTTATCACTGGGTCGCTTGATGGCGCTGGCTTTTTTACAGGTTTCCCGCCACAATAGCTGTTTATTTAAAGCATTGCAACTCTGCAGAAAGGTGCTCCACGCTGGCAAAAGTGTGTCTTGTTCCCATTCTTTTAATTGGGACCAATCAGTTGCTTTTAGCTGGCTGAGGCTAGGAGATATTGGGGATATCTGCGGTACATTGGCGGGCGAGCTTGCTGACGTTGATGATTTTGCTGATAACTTATCAGGAATAGGAATCGGTGAAAGGGTCTCGGTTTTGCAGGCTGCCAGCAGCCAGAGGGATAATGCAAGAATGAGCAGAGTCGATTGGTTTTTCATCGAATTTTAATTAAAGTGACATCCTTTAGATAAATTCTGACTATACAACAAGCTGAGAGATATGTGGATTTTAGCAATTGAAGCAGTGCTGGCATTGGGATTGTTTATTTTTATCATTTGGTGGACTTTGCCAAAGAGAAAAGACAGGGGCAAGAAGAAAGAAGATTGATTATTGCTATCAGGCTATGCTTCACTGCGCTTCTGAGTGTTTCAATTTTTTTCTTGCCATATTTACCACTATGAACCTTAACTATTTTAATTATACCGGGTTATCTAAATCGATGAATTGGTGTTTGATGCCGAATTGCTGAGCAATATGTTCTCCAAGCGCCTGCACACCATAGCGTTCAGTTGCATGGTGTCCTGCAGAGATAAACGCGACACCGGATTCTCGTGCAGAATGAACATTCTGTTCGGAGATCTCGCCCGTTATAAATGCATCGACACCCAGCATGATAGCTTCCTCGAAATAGCTTTGGGCGGCACCGGTACACCAGGCGATGCGGCGGATTTGTTTAGCTGGATCACCAATGATCAGCGGTCTGCGAGCCAATGTTGATGATATTTTTTCTGCTAACGCCTGGAGGGGGATATCGTGCATGAGCTGTCCGTGTGATGCAATGCCATGTTCTCCAAAGTGACCAGTTGTCAGAAAAGAGAGTTTCTGCCCTAGTTGGGCGTTGTTACCTAATTCTGGGTGTGCATCCAATGGCAGATGATAGGCAAATAGACTGATTCCGTGTTTTATCAAGCAGGCTATGCGCTGGTACCTTATGCCGCGCAACGTTCTATCTTCGCCACGCCAGAAATAGCCGTGATGCACCAGGATCGCATCCGCGTGCATAGCCACAGCTGCCTGGAGAAGATCTAACGATGCCGTGACACCACTCACGATGGTATGAATTTGATCGTGCCCTTCCACTTGTAGTCCATTTGGGCAATAATCATGGAAACACGAAATATCCAGTAGTTGATTCAGATAAATTTCAAGCTCGTCTTGTTGCATTTTTCTTCCTAATCACTATATATCTGTTTACATTGTAACTTGTTACCCCTGATTAATTTACTGATATGAATAAACTTTGGTTAATTTTTGCGCAATCGGTTACGGTATTGCTGGCTATCTTCTTTGTCGTTTCCACGCTCAAGCCTGAGTTGTTGCCATGGACACCACGTGGCAAATTGGCAACGATCAAAGAATCTGCTCCAGTTGAAGTAGCATCCAGGCCTGGCAGCTTTAATGCTGCCGCTGAAATTGCTATGCCATCAGTGGTTAATGTTTTTACCAGCAAGGAAGTCAGAATGCCCTCACATCCGCTGCTGGATGATCCAATATTTCAGCGTTTTTTTGGTGAACGTTTCGAGTCCAGGCCAAGGCGTACTTCCAGTCTTGGCTCAGGCGTCATAGTCAGCCCGGAGGGTTATATTCTGACCAATCATCATGTAGTGGAAGCAGCAAGTGAAATTCAGGTTGCGCTGGTTGATGGTAGAAATGCTAAAGCACGCATCATCGGCTCTGATCCGGAAAGTGATCTGGCTGTACTAAAAATTGATTTAGATAATTTACCCAGTATTACCTTTGGCCAATCCGAGCAAGCGAAGGTTGGTGATATTGTACTCGCTATCGGTAATCCTTTTGGCGTAGGGCAGACTGTTACGATGGGAATTATCGGTGCCCTAGGGCGATCCCAAGTGGGAATTAATACTTTTGAGAACTTTATTCAAACCGACGCAGCAATTAACCCGGGTAATTCAGGAGGTGCGCTGACGGATACATCTGGCAATTTGATTGGAATTAATACTGCGATTTATTCTCGCACAGGCGGATCATTGGGGATAGGCTTTGCCATTCCTGCGAATGCGGCTAAACAGATCATGGAGCAAATTATCGAGAGTGGCAGTGTGACACGAGGTTGGCTAGGTGTGAGTATGCAGGATATTACCCCTGAACTTGCTGAGTCGTTCAGACTAAAAAAACCTGGAGGCGCATTAATTGCTGGTGTACTAAAAAATGGTCCTGCCGATGAAGCTGGGATAAAGCCTGGAGATATTCTGCTCGCCGTGAATGGAAAGTCCATTGCGGATTCTTCTGAAATGCTCAACCTGGTTGCGGCATTACCGCCTGGTAAAACAGTTACCTTAGCGATATTGCGTAATAATTCGGAAAGGTCGGTTAAGGTAAAGGTAGGTAAACGTCCTACTTGAGTAAAACAATATGCCCAGATCAGTAGTTCACATAAGATTGCCAGTTAAGCTTTTGTGTGCGGCTCTAGTGTTTTTACAGAAATATATTAAGAGAAAATAGAGTGACCAGAATGAACGCTATATCACCAAGACCAAGGGTATTGGCTACTTTATATCGTTGGTTTGATATTCATGTATTTGCGCTGGGTCGTGAAATGCGGCTTTCCTATTTGCCTCCATTAATGGTTTATCTTGCTGCTGGTATTTCTAGCTTAACCGGAATTGTTGGCACATTTTACGTTAAAGAGCGTTTAGGATTATCCGCTGAGTTTCTGGCAGCGCTGGGTTTTTGGATGGCGTTACCGTGGGCACTAAAAATGCCGATTGGCCATCTTGTCGACTTGATATGGCGTTGGAAAAGTCTGCTGGTATACTTGGGGGCGAGTTTGATTATGATGAGTTTGCTTATCATGATTGGATTGCTTGGCTATACCGACGCCATGCAAGGTGTTGCGTCTGTGGAGAGTTGGTATGTAGCAGCGGTTTTACTTGCACCGATTGGTTACGTCCTCCAAGATGTAGTGGCAGATGCGATGACAGTGGAGGCTGTTCCCCGGGTTGAAGCGAATGGGCAACCGCTGCCTCCGGAAAAGCGCAAACAGATGCATGTCACAATGCAAACCCTTGGGCGGGTAGCTATTATTGGAGGCAGTGTACTTGTTTCAGTAGCGAACGTTTTTTTGATGCGCGATGTAGGTGCCATGTCCGAAGAGGATAGAACCGCTGCCTATTTATTGGTTTATCAGCTTGCCTTGATTATTCCATTTATCTCGGTGTGCGGAGTATTTTTTGCAAGTTGGCTGAGGCGGCGAGATATGGCACATTTGGCCAAGCAAGGATTCAGCCACACCGAATCTGAAGTGTTGTTGAATATTCATGCTGAAGCACCTCCGATCAATTGGTGGATATTGGGTGGAGGCGCAGCGTTCACCGTCGTGTCGTTGAGCATCGGGCTCGGCGGGTTTTCTGCTGCGGAGGAAATCGTTTTTTGTTTATCGATGGTCATTGTGCTTTTTTTAATAGGACGGCTTTCCAGCGAGTTGGATGCAGAGGCGCGTAATGTACTGGTTGGTACTGCTTTCCTGATATTTGTCTTTCGTGCGCTACCTACGCCAGGAGCTGGCTCTACTTGGTGGATGATTGATCAGTTGGGTTTTGACCAACAATTTCTTGCTACCTTGTCATTGATAGGTGCTGTTTTGACGCTGGCAGGAATGTTTATATTCCGTCGTTTTATGGCAGAGCGCTCGATGGCTTATATCATTGGCGTGCTTACTGTTGCCAGTACGTTATTATCGCTTCCTATTATCGGCATGTATTTTGATTTGCACGAGTGGACCGCTGCACAAACAGCGGGAGTAGTGGATGCACGTTTCATTGCCATCATTGATACCGCACTTGAATCACCCTTAGGCCAAATCGCCATGATTCCAATGCTGGCATGGATTGCGAATTCTGCACCTGAGAAACTTAAGGCGACCTTCTTTGCAGTCATGGCTTCGTTTACCAATCTTGCATTATCGGCTTCTCAATTAGGCACCAAATATATAAATCAGATTTTTATTATTACCCGCGAAGTGAAAGATCCTGTTAACGGCGAAATATCTGTTCCTGCTGATTATAGTGAGTTGGGTATGCTCCTAATAACAGTGACTATTATTGGTTTTATCTTGCCTTTGCTGACTATTTTCATCATTAAGCGGACGCGTTTCCGTTGCGCTTGAGCTCTTGTTATTTTGCTTTATCAAAAATTTACTCAATAAGATTGAAAAAAGTGTCGATATCTTTATTGCTTTATAAGCAATAAAGCATTTGTCCATACTATAGGAGTAATTATGATAAAGTTAATACAACTGATAATTATTTATTTTGTGTTGAGTGGTAGTGTTTATGCAGCTGTAAATATTAATACTGCTTCACAGTCAGAGCTTGAGGGGCTGAAAGGAATTGGTCCAGCAAAGGCAAAAGCTATAGTTGAATACCGGAGTCAGCACGGTCTGTTTGGTTCAATAGATGATTTAGAAAAAGTAAGTGGTATCGGACCTAGTATCATCAAGCAGATTCGTAATGATCTGACAGTGGGTGATGCGCAGGTAGCGAGTGGGGAAGAAAAGATCGCTGTTGAACAGAAAGAAAAATCTAATCCATAAGCTCATTAAGTGATATTACCCCCAGAGCAATACAATTTCTGGGGGTCGTCTGATTTGATTATTCGTGCATAGATATTTAGTGGCATATGCGATAATTAAGAATTCGCAAAAAATGCATTGCCATGTTCAAAAAAATTGAAGATTTTGTTGGTAATACACCGTTAGTTAAGCTTAAGCGTATTCCTGGTAAAACCACTAACACCATTCTTGTCAAGCTTGAGGGGAATAATCCAGCAGGTTCAGTTAAAGACCGGCCAGCACTTTCCATGATCATGCACGCGCAAAAGCGTGGTGATATTAAACCAGGCGATACTTTAATTGAGGCTACCAGTGGCAATACTGGTATTGCATTAGCGATGGCGGCAGCCATGATGGGCTATCGCATGATCCTGGTGATGCCAGAAAATTTAACTATAGAACGACGGCAGGCAATGAGTGCGTTTGGCGCTGAAATCGTATTAACTCCTAAAGAAGGGAGTATGGAAAAGGCGCGTGATATTGCTGAGATAATGCGTAAAGAAGGTAAGGGGCTTATTCTTGATCAATTTGCCAATCCCGATAATCCGCTAGCCCATTATATGGGAACTGCTCCAGAAATCTGGCGTGATACTGGTGGAAAAATAACCCATTTTGTAAGTAGCATGGGTACTACGGGAACGATCATGGGATGTGCCCGATATTTTTCTGAAAAAAAATCAACTATTGAAATTATTGGTGTGCAACCAGAAGAAGGATCCCAGATTCCCGGCATTCGCAAGTGGCCGGAAGATTATTTACCAAAAATATATGACCCTAAACGGGTAAATCGCATTCTTCCAGTCTCCCAACAGGAGGCTGAGATGATGGCTCGGCGCTTAGCACGCGAAGAGGGAATTTTTGCTGGCATCTCGTCTGGCGGGGCATTAGCTGCAGCGCTGAAAGTTTCTGCAGAGGTAGAGGATGCGATAATTGTTTTTATTGCATGCGATCGGGGCGATCGCTATCTATCAACTGGAGTGTTTAATTAAAATGTGGGTTAAGAGCTGATTCGTAAAGAATTCCAGAAACACAGAGCTGCAGCCAGCTTTCCGAATAATGCACCATAAATCCCTTATAAGAACGAACTTTACTGGCACCATGCAATGCCTGTTTTTTCTTCAATTCAGGCAAATAATACTTCAATCGGTTGGCCGAACGCGAGAAACTGTTGCAGACAACCATTAATCCTATGGCTCCGGATAGCGTTGCCTTTTGTTTTTTACCTGTGTCAAGATGACCAGATTCTAGGCTTGTCTAACGTCTTCGGTGTCGGGCCGTTGATAAGCTTTATCGCCATGCAGTTCATTGTTGTGCAGTTGTGGTCGAATCTGATCAAATATCTTACCATCATGGTCGCTGGCGCATCGGGAATGAATCGATCAACTAAACTTGCTCTGGATTCTGGGCTTCCTGTTCTTGCTGCGTCAGTGTTAAATAATCGGCCCTGCAAAATACCTGAGACCCTCATGAACACATCGGTTCAAATAAGAAACCAACCTTCTAAACTCTCAAGAATTTATAATAACAGCATCTAAACCCGAGGGAAATTCAAGGTATTTAAGATGGCTATCGACGACTTTTTCCGTGCGCGCCTCATCAAATGATCGACTTGCGACATCCTTTGGCGGTACTGGCGGGACGACTGCCCTGGTCTCAGACCGAAGCAGCGCTGGCACCTGCGTTTGAGCGCACGAATCGTCTAGGCCAAGTGGTAGAGATCGATGTGAAGTGGTACCCAAAAACTGGACAGGTTGTTAAGCTCTGGCAAAACAGAAAAGGAGTGAAATAACCATGAGCAAGAAGCGCGCGCAATATTCCAGTGAATTCAAAGCGAAAGTTGCATTGGCAGCC
>NZ_JAGFJM010000089.1 GCF_024102715.1 Nitrosomonas communis | reverse complement strand
GTCAAGGCGATGCATGAACATTACAAACTGGACGGCGTTTTCACAGGCGAGCCCAAATTCAAGTATCACGATGAATTCCAGGCTAATGCCAAAGTAGCTGAAAAAGACGATAAGAAAGGAAAAGAGTAACACTGCTTGTTTCCGGTAAGATCTCATCAATACAGATGCTGGGGAAATAAAATGTTTTCCCCAGCCGTATTTCTTCTGATAGCCTCCAGATCATCATTTTTTTCAAAAAAGATTGTAGAGTACTTGCTTTGTACAATATGCCTAGATGTAAATATAAGTACAAAGATTACATTCAAGCTCGTCGGAAATGATGGGGTGTTTATCTCAATAAAGGTAGAAAATGCTTAGTTATTTCCCTGCATCTGATGGTGTTTATGTTCACAGGAAGCGAGATTATTTCATCGCTGCCTTCACTTTCTTTTGTGTAGCGGTAAGTCTGGTTATTGACGCTCATGCGGGTCTGATCATACAAAATCTTCTGGGTGTGATCGCATGGATATTTTTAGTTGGGTTATTAATAGGTGAAAATAAAGAAATAAGAATACAGGTGGCTATTGCCGTGGCATTTGCAACGGCAGGTGAGCATTTTGCATCCATTTATATGGGAGGATATACCTACCGATTTGAGAATGTGCCCTTATATGTGCCACCAGGACATGGAATGGTTTATTTAACAGCTGTTGCACTCGCTCGTTCAGGCTTTTTCCTTAAGCATGCGAGGAAGATTGCTGCATTCGTAGTAATTGTATGCGGTATCTGGTCATTTTGGGGCGTCAGCGGCTTTCCTGAGCAAGGTGATCAAGTAGGAGCAATATTATTTTGTGTGTTTCTTATCTATCTATTCAAAGGTAGATCCCCCATGGTTTATCTTGCTGCTTTTTTTATCACTACCTGGTTAGAACTGATTGGTACAGCTGCCGGCACATGGCAATGGGCGAAGCTTGAGCCCATATTTAACTTATCACAAGGAAATCCACCCAGTGGTGTTGCTGCCTGGTATTGCCTCGTAGATGCAGTCGCTATTGGCGGTGCGCCCATCGTTCTAGGTGTAGTAAATAAATTTAGTGAGTGGTTAAAAAGTGATAAATCTAAACGAAGTATTCAACAGGAGACAGAGTAATCAAACAATGTTTAAATTCAGTCGAGAAGACTGAGCAGCTTATGAGTGATATCACAGCATTTGATCAATTAAATTTATCAGATCAGCTTCTGCGCGCAATTGCAGATCAAGGGTATATCAAACCTACCCCTATACAAGCCCAAGTTATTCCACATATTCTTGAGGGCAAGGATATTATGGGCAGCGCTGAAACGGGCACAGGAAAAACAGCCAGTTTTACATTGCCTCTGTTACATCGATTGCAACCCTATGAGAATTCAAGTACTTCCCCAGCCAAGCACCCTATTCGGGCACTGATACTTGCACCCACGCGTGAGCTTGCAACACAGATCCATGATAATGTGAAAAAGTATGGGAAATATCTGCAGCTTCGCAGCACGGTCATTTACGGCGGTGTCAGCATCGATCCGCAAATTAAAGAACTGCAGGCTGGGATAGAAGTACTGGTTGCTACCCCCGGTCGTCTACTAGATCACATTGAGCAGAAAACGATCAATCTATCCAAAATCGCCATTTTGGTACTTGATGAAGCTGATCGTATGCTCGATATGGGTTTCTTGCCGGATATCAAACGCATTCTCATGTTGCTATCGCCTCAGCGGCAGAGTTTGATTTTTTCCGCGACATTTTCTGAGGAAATCAAACAACTTGCAGATAAATTACTGAAGCAGCCAATTTTAATTGAAGCGGCAAAACGTAATGCAATCAATCAGTCCATTTCGCATATCGTGCATTTAGTCGAACCTGAACGCAAGCATGAATTGCTGGTGCAGTTAATTAGACAAAATGACCTTAAACAAGTACTGATTTTTGTTAAGACCAAGCAAGGTGCGGATCGACTGGTCAAGCAATTGACTCGGTATGAGGTGATGGCAACTGCAATTCATGGAGATAAGAACCAACAGCAACGGACGCAAGCACTCAATGATTTCAAAGAGGGAAAGATTCAGGCATTAGTCGCTACCGATGTAGCTGCACGGGGACTGGATATTGAGAATCTCGCGTATGTGATCAATTTTGAGTTGCCGACTGTGCCGGAAGATTATATTCACCGGATTGGACGGACGGGGCGTGCAGGCAGTAAAGGAAACGCTATTTCGTTAGTCAGCGTGAACGAAAAGGATTTACTCGCTGGCATCGAGAAACTGCTCAAAACAAAGCTGACCGTAGAAAAAGTGAACGGATTTGAGGTTGAGAAAAGCGTTCATGCGGCCTTGCCCCAAACAGCAGGCCGTCAACGGTATAATGGCAAATCACCCCAGCAGAAGCCTGGATTGGACCGGCATAATGGAAGTCATACGGCTAAGCCACAGCCGACTGTTCATGCTAGAAATAAACCTTCCCGTACGATTGATCCAATTTTTACTCAACCCTATGTGCCTATGGCGTTGGTTAAAAAGCAAGATGCAACCGATAAAATTACTCAGTCTATTCACAAATCGAACAAGAAAGCCATTCCGGCGCTCTTTGTGCCGCCCGTTATCGACAAACATAAACAAGAATAAACAAAGTCAGTCATAAGTGCTATCCAACTTCGCATGTACTACTTCTAACCCTTCACCGCATTGCCAGCATAATTGGAAATTTCGCGGATTTTGCTCGCCACACGCCGGGCAGGATACGTGGCCTTCTTCAACCGGTGCACTTTCGTACGTATCGATAATCGAGCGTGCTTTCTCAAGATCATCGTCATGCATAATCCATACTTCTGGATATGCATGCGTGAAGGGAATTTCTCCTACGCCACCCTGTGCATGGGTATTAAATAGCTTTGCTGGAATATAGGCATGTTCTAGCAAGGCAACGATCATTTGTGCTTCTATCAAGTTATTGGCGGAATAGAGTTTTTTCATATCGCATTGTTTACTTTTTTCTTTTCTGAATAGAGAATAAGGGAGAAATGAGAAGAGCATGAAGCTATTTCACAGAAACAACTCTGATTGAGTTGGTAAATTCAATATATATCGGGAGAATGATCGAATGTCTAGTCCTGAGTTGCCGTGGCGCAAATTGGTCGAAAGTATCAAACGTGGTAACTGCATTCTTCTACTTGGACCGCAGGTCAGTTTTGATCCGGAAGATTCTGATCATTTACCTCTGACAACTTTGCTCGCACGCCGTTTAGCCAGTCATGAAGTTCTTGCTGAGACTAAAGATTTAGTCAATCGGGATGATCTGGCTCATGTTGCTCAACTTTTTAAGCAGCGTTCTGATCGCTATGGCCTGGAAATCGAAGTGAAGGATTTCTATGATGCTTATCAAAATTTGGTGACAGATTTTCATAGAGATTTGGCTGCGCTACCGTTTACGCTATGTATCAATACCACCCCCGATCATTTGTTTAGCAATGCCCTCGTTGAAGCAGGGAAGAAACCTGTCCGGGACTACTATAACTACCAGCGTCCTCGTCCGGTGATTGCTATCCAACCTACTGCCGAAAAGCCTTATATTTATAGCTTGTATGGTTACTATGATGATGCTGATCCAGAATCCCTGGAATCTCTGGTTTTGGCAGAAGATGATCTTTTAGATTTCTTAGTCAAAATCATCAAAGGCAGCCCCGAATTGCCGCCATTTATCCGTAGCCAGTTTGCAGATCCGAATAAAAATTTTCTGTTTGTCGGCTTCGGCTTCCACTCATGGCATCACCGTATCTTGCTCCATGTATTGAATGCGCATCATCATAGCAATCAATCGCTCGCGGTCGAGGATAAGCAATTTTTTGCTCGCCCGGATTGTTTTCAGACAGTCGTGTTCTACAGTAATCAGCATAAAATCAAATTTGAGCATTTTTCCTGGTTGGCATTTGCCAAAGAATTACGCGCTGCCTATGCGCCGTTGGCGAAAGCACAAATCGCTACTCAACAACAATCAGCCGATAGCCTACCGAAAGTATTTTTGTGTTATGCCAGTGAAGATCGCGACCAAGTGGAGCAACTTGGCCAGCAACTATTGGCAACAGGCATTGAACCCTGGCAGGACAAGCAAAATCTGCGAGCCGGTGACAATTGGGATCGGCAGCTTATCCATGTGATCAATCAAGTCGTCGATTATGTCGTTGTCGTCCAGTCGCCGGCGATGATCAGGCAGGTCGAAGGTTATTTTTATAAGGAAATCACAACTGCCTTGGAGCGGCAGAAAAAGATTGCTAGCGAATTTCGCTTCATTGTTCCGATTACGCTGACTGGGAACGCCATTCTGCCGCAGCTACATGAATTCCATCATATCCCTTTGAATGGGCTCGGTGGTTTTGAGCAATTAGCGGATGCAATCAAAGCCGATTGGCAGCAACGTCAGAAAAGGGCCGTCGCATGAATCAGCTATCCATCGATCGCTATCCTGGTCCCCGTTCCTTTAGGGATAACCCCGACGACCGCTTATTGTTTCATGGCCGCAAGGAAGAGATCGAACTGCTGTTCCATCGCATCTGTGCAGCACACTTGCTGGTATTGTTTGGTAAATCGGGTGTAGGTAAAACGTCCCTGCTCCAGGCAGGGGTATTCCAGAAATTACGCGAGGAGCAACACATGCTGCCTCTACTCGTTCGTCTCAATATACCAGGCGCGCTACTCGAGATTATCCAGGCTGCAGCCCGTGAGACGAGCCGGAAATTGGCTATCGATTACACCCCAGGCGAAGGTGAAACGCTTTGGGAATTTTTCAAAACAGCCATGTTCTGGCAAGGTGACCTGCTGCTTACTCCCGTGCTGGTATTCGATCAGTTCGAAGAGATTTTTACGCTGAAACAGGCTGAGGAGCGTGCAGGGGTAGCCCGCGAGCTCGGTGATTTATTTCGCGGGGTGTTGCCGCAAAGTGTCAGGCAAAAACGCCAAATGTTAACTGCAGCAGAGAAGGGCAGCGCTGCTTCTACGGCGCTGTTAAGCGAGCAGCCGCCTAACATTCGCGTAATCCTGAGCATGCGTGAAGATTTTCTCGGTGCCTTGCAAGAGCTGGCTGCCGATATTCCCGGGATTTTCGATGACCGTGTGCGACTCAATCCATTGTCCGATACGCAGGCAGAGCAAGCTATTCGCCAACCGGCTGCCTCCCCGCAAACGGCTGCAACTAGAAGTCGATTCATGACGCCGCCATTTAGCTATGAGGACGATGCTCTGGCGGAAATCATCCGTTACCTGCGAGGTAAATCCGGCGTCATCGAACCATTCCAGCTACAACTGGTTTGCCATGATATCGAGGAACAAATGGCGCAACAGGCTGCCAAGGGACAGCCCATCGCTTGCATCACGAGCAAACTGCTCGGTGGGGAAAAACGGCTGGATGCGATTGGGGAGAACTTCTATCAACAAACGCTCGCTAAATTACCCAGACATCATCGCCGGAAGGCGCAGCGGCTATGCGAAGAAGGGTTGTTGAATGCGGAAGGCTTCCGCTTGCCGCTGCAAGAGAACGAGATTGCGAAAGAATATCATCTTGATAGCCAGGCGCTGGTTCCACTGGTTGAAGCGCGTTTTTTGCGCAAGGAGCCGCGTCTGGAGAGCTATTTTTATGAACTGAGCCATGATAGCCTGGCCCGGCCTATCGTCAAGAGCCGGCCGTGGAAATTGACCCGCAAACAACGCCTCGTCGCCTATAGTGGCGTTGCCACCCTCATGATTGTGGCTGTGTTTGGTTATTTGCAGTGGCAGGCAAAAGAAGATGCCTATGCCGCCGAGAAGGAAGCCAATAGCGCGCGGCAGCAAGCACAAGCTGCGCGTGAGGCGGCAGAAGACATACTGAATTTCCTCGTGTTTGAGTTAAGGGACAGGCTTACGCCGATCGGTCGCCTGGATATCGTTGAAATGGTGCAGCAACGGGTAAATGATTACTATCAACAATTGGGTATCGAGGGACAATCAGCAAGGGTGCTGAACCAGCGTGCTGCTTCCTATAGCAGCGAGGGAGACCGGTTATTTGCTCAGGGAAAGTTGGAAAAAGCCAGAGAAGCCTATCAGCAGTCTTTTTCTCTGATTGAGCAGATCTCGAGGCTTGAACCAGATTATCTTCCGTGGCAACACAATCTATCGGTGTCGTTAGATAATCTGGGAAATGTATTGAACGCGCAAGGCAAGCTGGAGGAAGCGCAGAAAACTTATCAGGAGAGTTTGGTTATCGCTCAGAAACTAGCTGCGCATGACCCGAGCAATACGCAGTGGCAGCGGGATGTGTCGGTGTCGTTTAACAAGGTTGGCGATGTATTGAACGCGCAAGGCAAGCTGGAGGAAGCGTTGGCATTTTATCAAAAGGCATTAGCTATAAGCGAGTCCTTAGTTGTTCATGATCCCAGCAATGTGATCTGGAAGCGTGATCTAAGCTGGCTTTATGACACGCCGGTGTCATTGCTAGCTGAGCTGAATCGTTTTAATGAGGCGGTCGAGCTTGTTCAACGCCAGGTAGCGTGGCTTGGTAAACAAGAAAATAGTCCGGAAGTCAGGCAAGCGCTGGCCGGCGCCTACTTGCGCCTTGCCTGGTACGAATTATTCAATCGGCAACCTGAACAGGCCATCGAGGCGAGTGAGCGGGGGTTAGAAATCGAGACAGATGAACAGATAGAAGCAACGCTCCATACCAATCTGGCCCATGGGTATCTATTGATTGATCAGTATGAAAAGGCCAAGGCTATCTTACCTGCGCTATAAAGAAAAAATGACTAGCGATGGCCGCAGCTTCAAACAGGCGGTACTGGATGATTTTAAGGAATTACGCCAGCGGGGTGTTACCCATACCGACATGGAGCGGATTGAGGCATTGTTACAGTGATGTAATAGGCAATTCGTTCATTCATGACGAACCATCGGCGCTGCATTTGTGGCATTTTACGGATGTTTCGAGTGGAAACTATCATAAATCAGCAACACAGCGCCGATAGAAATCGCCGAGTCCGCAATATTAAAGGCGGGCCAGTGATAGCTGCCGAGGTAGAAATCAAGAAAATCGACCACATGGCCGAGCGTGATACGGTCCCACAGGTTTCCGAGCGCACCGCCTAAAACAAGGCTCAGAGCAAGACAAAACAGCTTGCTGCTTGCATATTTATGCAATAAAAAAATAATCACTGTGGAAGCAATCAGTGCAATACCGCTTAAGAGCCAGCGTTGCCAACCGGAAGCATCGTTCAGGAAACTGAAGGCTGCTCCGGTATTATAAGTAAGGACCAGATTAAAGAAGGAGGTAACCGGAATCTGCTGATTATAAACCAGACTGGATTCAACCCAGTACTTGGTGGCTAAATCCAAGGTTAACACGATAAATGCAATTGCCAGACTATAATAAAATTTCATTAGATAAGTGTTGTGATCAGCGGATAGAGTTGAACAAATTAGGCATGGCGGCGTAATTCTCCTGCCCCAAAAAGATTGGATAGGCAGCGCTCACACAAGGCAGGATGAACATCATGATGACCAACATCCTGCCGATAGTGCCAACAGCGTTCACATTTGGCATGCGGGCTAGCCTGCACGGAGATGCTATTTTTCTCGGCAGAGGACACCTGGTGCAAATGTACTTCGGATGTGATCATGACGAAGCGGAGATCATTGCCGAGAGAATTGAGCAGCGCGAAATCCTTTCCGCTGGCATGGATATTTACGATTGCGGCAAGGGAGGAGCCAATCACACCTTGCGCCCGCGCTTCTTCCAGTTTTTTCTGCACTTGCGAGCGCAGTTGACGCAGTCGCGTCCAACGCTGAAGCAGCTTGTCAGTTTCCGCTGGTGATTGTATGTGTCCGGGGAAGCTGTGCCAAGTATGCAAGAGCACACTGTCCCCAGGTGCGCTTGTCAACTGCTCCCAAACTTCTTCCGCGGTGAAACTTAAAATCGGGGCAAACAAGCGCACCAGGCAATGGGCGATATGATATAGCGCACTCTGGGCGGAGCGACGTGATATGCTTTTGGCTGCGGCGGTATACAACCGGTCTTTCAGAATATCGAGATAGAAGCCGCCTAAATCTTCTGAACAGAAATTATGCAAAGTATGTACGATCTGATGAAACTCGTAGCGCTGATAAAGTGTGGTGAGCTCATTTTGCAGCGCCTCAGTATGGGCCAGCATATAACGATCGATTTCCAGCCAGTCATTGAGCGCTAAGTTATCCGTCGCCGGATCAAAATCGGCCAGATTGGCTAATAGAAAGCGTAGGGTGTTACGGATGCGCCGGTAAGTTTCGACGATACGCTTGAGGATTTCATCAGAGATAAATAGCTCGCCCGAGTAATCGGTCGAAGCTACCCACAGGCGCAGGATATCGGCGCCCAAGGTATCTACCACTTTTTGTGGTGCGATCACATTCCCCTTAGATTTACTCATTTTATGACCCTGACCATCCACCACGAAACCGTGTGTCAGTAAGGCATGATAAGGAGCGCGGCCATCCATGGCGCAGCCTGTCAGTAATGAGGACTGGAACCAGCCGCGATGTTGATCTGAGCCTTCCAGATAAAGATCAGCCGGATGATTGAGCAGTGAATTGTGTCTGAGTACAGTGTCATGCGTGGTGCCGGAATCAAACCAGACATCGAGTGTATCGCTCAGCTTGCAATAATGCTCGGCGTCATCGCCCAGCAGTGAGGTGGTATCGAGCTTGAACCATGCTTCGATACCGTCTCTTTCTACCTCACACGCAACCGCTTCCAGCAATTCAGGCGTGCGTGGATGCAAAGCATGCGTTTCCTTGTGCGCGAAGAATGTCATGGGAACGCCCCAGTTCCGCTGGCGCGAGATGCACCAATCCGGACGATTTCTGATCATCGCCTCCAGACGCGCTCTTCCCCAGGAGGGGAAGAAAGTAGTCTCATCAACGGCTTTCTTCGCGAGCTCACGCAGGGATATGCTAGTCTGAGAAGAACTTGCGCGATGAATTGCATTCATGCCGATAAACCACTGCGGCGTTGAGCGGAAAATGATCGGTGTTTTGTGCCGCCAGCAATGCGGATAGCTATGCTCGATTTTTTCCATATGCAGCAAATGCTGGCTGGTTCTCAGTGCATCAATAATAATATCGTTAGCTTTCCAGACAAATAGATCACCTACCAACGGCGTAGCGCTGATGAATTTTCCATCGCCGCCGACCGGGCTGTTGCTGGATAATCCATATTGCTGGCCTACGAAGTGGTCATCCAGACCATGCGCTGGGGCAGTATGAACCAAACCCGTACCAGCTTCCAGCGTGACATGTTTGCCGCAGATAATGGGTACGGTGCGTGCATCGAATGGATGATGGAGTTGTAAATTCTCCAAGTCACGTCCTTTGCAGCTTGCTAGCACTTTGCCCTCGAGTTGATAGCGCATCAAGCAGGTTTGCTTGAGTCCGGCTGCCAGGATCAATAATCCATGCGGAGTATCGACTAATTCATAATCGAAATCAGGGTGGACGCAAACAGCCTGGTTGGCAGGTAATGTCCATGGAGTCGTGGTCCAGATGACGGCATAGGCCTTTTTGTCTGCTGGTATCGATACTGCAAATGGTTTGGCAAGCGGGTGTCCGGCGGTATGATCACAAACGACTTCAAAGCCGACATCAATGGCAGGTGAAACCTTATTTTCATAGTCGACTTCTGCTTCTGCCAGTGCTGAACCACAATCGATACACCAGTTGACCGGCTTCTGTCCTTGATAGAGATAACCATTCTGATAAATTTTACCGAGTGCTCGAATGATGCCAGCCTCAGTTTGGTAATTCATAGTGAGGTAAGGATGTTCCCAATCGGCTAGGACGCCCAGGCGGATGAAATCAGTTTTTTGCCGTTCGACTTGCTCCTGAGCAAAAGCGCGGCAGAGTGCACGAACTTGATCCGCAGGAAGATTTTTGCCATGTTTTTTTTCGATCTGGTGCTCAATCGGTAATCCATGGCAATCCCAACCCGGAACATAAGGTGCATCAAATCCTGCCAGTGTTTTACTTTTGATGATGATGTCCTTGAGGATTTTGTTGACGGCGTGACCAATATGGATATCTCCATTGGCATAAGGCGGGCCGTCGTGGAGAATAAATTTTGGGCGGTCCTGACTGGCTGCGCGAATTTTCTGATAGAGCTGTTTTTCCTGCCAGGCTTTGAGTATAGCTGGTTCCCGCTTGGCAAGATCACCACGCATCGGAAAAGGGGTATCGGGTAAATTGAGCGTTTTTTTGTAATCAGTCATGGAAATTGATCCGGTTTTATTACGAAACAAGGTCTGTTTGAGTCATAAAATAGTTTTTTGCGTCGGTGACGTCTTGTTCTATTTGTCTGGTCAGTGTTTCTAAATCAGGGTATTTTTCTTCATCTCTGAGTTTATGCAAGAAATGGACACGTAAATGATGACCATAAATTTCTTGGTAGAAATCAAATAGATGAACTTCCAGAACGGGTTTGCCAGTTGTATGAGTAGTCGGGCGTATCCCGAGACTTGCTACTCCGCGCATTGTTGCGGGCAGGGATGAGGATATATCGCTACTGATTTCTACTACATAAATGCCCATCAGAGGAGGGCGATTGTGGTTTAACTGGATATTGGCGGTGGGAAATCCAATTTGCTTCCCCAGTTTATCACCATCCACGACACGTCCGCTGATACTATAGGGTCGCCCCAGCAACTGTTTAGCGAGATTCAGATCGCCACCAGTCAATGCATCCCGTATGGCGGTACTCGATACGCGTAATCCATTCACGCTAAAGCTAGGCATGATTTCTACTTCAAAGCTGCCAGATTTTTGAGAAAATGTTGTTAGCATCTCCACATCACCGGTACGTCGTGCGCCAAAACGAAAATCATCTCCTACCAGTAGCCAGCGAACAGCAAGTTCTTGCTGAAGGATGCGCGTCATGAATAATTCTGCGTCGATTCTGGCAAAATCATGATTGAAGCGGTAAATCTGAACGCGATCTATACCAGATTCTGCCAGTAACTCCAGTTTTTCGCGTAGACTGGTAAGACGTGTGGGTGCTCGAGGAGGAGCGAGAAATTCACGCGGATGCGGCTCAAACGTCATGACGCAGGAAGCGATATTCAGTTGAGCTGCTGCCTGTTTCACGTGTGCGAGCATGGCCTGGTGGCCTAAATGCACCCCATCAAAATTGCCTATGGTCAATGCTATAGGCGCCTCTGGCCTAGGAGAAGCCTTTCTGCAAACTTGCATGATACCGAATGGATGAATAAGTTGGAGGTCGATGCTAGAACTTCAAGTGACCGCTTTTAGCTTGTCTGGCTAAATCAATGTGTTTCAACGAAGAGTTCCATAGGTTGTCGATCCGGAAAATTGCCCATCTGATAGCCAAGCCATAATCTGCCTGCAATAAAAGTGGCAACGGTATCTGCATGATGCTTCAAGGTGGAGTTGCCTAATTCGTGCGTGGTTTCTTTAAAAAGGTGCAACCATTGTTTAAATAAATCTGCATTGAGTTCTGGAAGCGCAATATGCTTTGGCATCGGTGCGCCACGGAAGCGGCTGGTACCTCGTAACTGAGCTGACCAGAAGTTGATCATTTGCACAAAATGCGCATCCCAGTCAATCACATGTTCTTCAAAAATCGGTCCAAGATCAGGATCTTTTCTCGCTTTTGCATAAAAGTTGTGGACTAATCGTGAGATTTCTTCTTCAGTGTATAAGTCCGGATTAGGTGTAGGCATGGAAAATGGTGTCATAATTTATAAATTAAAAATGATCATGTAATGGCGCGAGATCAGTTTTTGAACTCGACGTAGGCTGCAATACATGTGATGATAAATATATATCGTTGTCTGTTAAATTTCCCTGTAGTTTATCGATTACTGTATAGATTGTCTAACCACGGATTTTGCGGTAGGAAGAACTGATCCAAGGAACATTTAAGGGTAGATATCGCAAGTTTCTCGTCAAGAATACCACTATCAGTGGAAAATGATGAAAGTAAAACAATTATAACAAAGTAGTTCAAAGTAGTTTCAAACGCTTTACCCGAATTTATTCATATGAAAAGGTAGCCGAGATGAAACTTTCACAAGGAAAATCTTTGCTGGATGATCCAGCGCTAAATAAATCAACAGCTTTTACCCGCGAAGAACGAAATCAGTTTAGTTTACGAGGCTTGCTGCCTTATAAGGTAACAGACATTAATACCCAGCAAAAACGCGTGTTAGGTAATCTGCGCCGGAAAAACAGTGATATCGAAAAATATATTTTTCTAAATAGTTTGCTGGAACGGAATCAACGCTTATTTTACCGAACGATGATCGACCATATCGATGAGATCATGCCGCTGGTTTACACTCCTACCGTAGGAGAAGCCTGCAAGCAGTTTGCTCACATTTACCGGAACCCTCAGGGCTTTTATATTACCCCCGATGATCGAGGTGAGATTGCCTCGATATTCAGTAACTGGCATGAGACGGATATACGTATCATTGTGGTCACTGACGGTGAGAGGATACTGGGTCTTGGTGATTTGGGTGCGAACGGCATGGGGATCTCGATAGGCAAAACTGCTTTGTATGTAGCTTGCGCAGGTATCCATCCAGCACAATGCCTGCCGGTAATGCTTGATGTCGGGACGAATAATCAACCATTGCGTGAAGATTTACTTTATTTGGGATACCCTTATTCCCGGTTGTCTGGAGAAGCTTATTTGTCATTGGTGGATGAATTTGTTCAGGCCATTCAAACAAAATTCCCCAACGCATTGATTCAATTTGAGGATTTCCAGAGTCAGCATGCTTTCGAGCTTCTTGACCGTTACCGTACGCAGGTGCGCTGTTTTAATGACGATATTCAAGGGACAGCCGCGGTTACCCTTGCGGGCATTTATTCGTCTTGCCGGATTACGCACAAGCGATTTGCCGATCTGAAGGTGATGCTACTCGGAACAGGTTCGGCAGCAAGCGGCATTGCGGAATTGATGGTTTCGGCATTTTGTACAGCCGGCCTCAGTGAGGAGCTTGCAAGATCAAGAATCTGGCTGGTGGATAGACAAGGACTGGTGGTATCAAGTCGTGAGCATTTCAAGCCGCGCATCCAGCCTTTTGCGCACGAACATGCACCTGCGAGTTTTGTTGAAGCGATCGAAAGCATACAGCCAGACATTTTAATCGGTGCAACGGGTGTGGCGGGAACGTTTAGTGAAATGATTATTAGAAAAATGGCGCACTTCAATGAACATCCGGTTATTATCGCGTTGTCTAATCCTACTTCGCATACGGAATGCACCGCAGAACAAGCCTATCGATGGACAGATGGGCGAGCCATTTTTGCCAGTGGCAGTCCATTTCCAATTTTCAGACTGGGTGAAAAACTGTTCAAACCTGCTCAGGGGAACAACGCTTATATCTTTCCTGGTGTTGGTCTTGGCGTGATAGCCAGCAGGGCGCGATTAGTTACCGATAGCATGTTTTTGGCCGCAGCCAAGGCGCTGGCAAACATGGTTTTGCCAGAGGAGATCGAGGTAGGCGCAATTTATCCTTCACTTAACCGGGTTCGCACTGTTTCTCATGCCATTGCAGTTGCGGTTTGTCGGATTGCCCAGCAAGAAGGGCTGGCAGAAAACTCACTTCCTGAGAATCTGGCAGAATACATCCGTGCAATGATGTATGAACCCAATTATTGAATTCCAATGACATGCTGCGACGGATCGAAGTGAGTCCTTTTTGGCTGAAGCGGACCCATTATCATAAATGCAGAAGCAAATCATCTGGGATTGATTTGATGCATAGAAAAAACCCCCATTTCTGGGGGTTCTGCGAATTGCCTGAGATGCAATTAAGGTGTTATTTCAGATCGTCAATACTGGCACCAAAGTTGATGTGGAATGCTGTGCCATCCATTACAAGCGCTGGAACCGATTTGACTCCACTGGCTTCTGCTTCGCTAATTCGAGATTTGTCAGTTCCCAGATGCACAATTTCAACATCATATTTTGAACGATCAATCGCGTTAGCAACAGCATGCTCCGCTGCAACACATACCGGACAGCCGGCATGATAAAAAATAGCTTTTGCTGCCATATAAAAAACTCCTTTTAATATTGATCACATAAATAACTCATGCATTTTATCATATAAAATTGTTAATACGGATGATGACGGTTATCAGACTTAATAAGCTGGGGGAGGGGGAGGCGGATTACCAGGTGGCGGTGGTGGTACGCTGCTGCTTGCGGGTTGGCTAGGTGCATCAGTAGGCTGACTCACATAAGGATCGCTCGAAAATTGACCTACTACTGGGACACGATGACCATTTGCATACATGCACTGAATATAGGACATGTCATAACGCTGTTGGCTGATATATCCAGAGGACCTGGCTGCCTCGCTGCCACTTAAACTACCTGCCAGCAAACCGCTGCCAGCACCAATTGCCGCTCCCCGCCCACCTCCGAATGCTGCACCGGCAACTGCGCCAAGCGCAGCACCCACTGCTGCACTCTCCACTCCGCTGGATACGGAAGCCTGCCTGGGTGTTTGGGTGTCACCTTGTTGACTGGCGTATTGCCGGCACAGATAATCATCGTTGCGAAACTGATCAAAACTTTTGCCGACCCCCGGCAGGACCATAACACTTGGGCCACTGGGTATATGGACGCATGCAGTAAGCAAAAACGGTGGTAAAAGATAAGTCAATCTTAAAATCTTTTGCATGAATGGCTCCTTCAATTATTCTATTGGCTGAGGTGGAACTTTTAACCATCCCCCTGGGCACTTCTTGACATAGGGATAATAGCCTGCTGGATTTTCACAATAATGCCAGTAATTGGTTTCTGCAGGAGGGGAAGATTGCATGGTGCTTGGTTGCTGGATATAAACTGGTGGTGTTGCAGGCACGACAACGATGGATGAGTAATAAGGAGGAGACATAAAGCCTCCATAGTAGGGCCCGTAATAATAGGGCCTGTAATAGTAGGGTCTGTAATAGTAGGGATAATAGGGGTAGCCAAAAGAATAACTGCCATAAAATCCGCTACGATGGCCTCCATAATAGCCAAAAGACCCGATACCATAACCTGTTCCCACTCCCAATCCAAAACTATAGGAATTATGACTATGATGATTGTGACTGTGATAGTGACTACGATCTGCCCATGCCGCCTCATTCAATGCTACTGCAAAAAAAGTAACCATTAAGTATAGAAAGCTGATCTTTCTCATGAGAATCTCCGTCGTGTACTGACAATTAACCTGCTTTAACTTTTGAGCAAGCTATTTATATGTTAAGTAGTCAAAATTTGATGGATCAGATTTATTATAGTTTCATAACGCTGTCGAAAATCAAGAAACGGGTCAGTATATTTGCCTTGAAGATTCAAGGCATGGTGTATTCTGATGGCTTTGGACGATATGCGGGCGGTAATTGATTAAGTTAATCAAGAGGTTAATTTCTTCTTAATTGTCTGTATGAGTTTGAAATACCAAGCCCGCGTGCTCCCGCATCTTGTGGAAACAGATAGCAGGCCAGTTCTCCTTTGCCACACTTAATTCTGCAGCGTATGAAGCGAGAAATGTAGGTGCATCGACCGCATCATAGGCAATACGGTGCGCGTTGGAATCGATAAAGCGTTGTAGTTCTTTGGGATCTTCTGCGGTAACCCAGCGGGCTAATTGATATTTGGCGGAGGCAATGCGTGCATCGACACCATACTCGTGCTGCAATCTATGCGTTACCACCTCAAACTGCAGATTTCCCACAGCACCCAGCAATAAAATGCTGCCTATGTGAGGGCGGAAAACTTGGATCGCACCTTCCTCGCCTAATTGTGCTAATCCTAGCTTAAGCTGTTTGCTACGCATTGGATCAGCGATTTCAACTGTCTGGAATATTTCAGGCGCAAAGAAGGGAAGGCCAGTAAAATGAAGTGCTTCTCCTTCGGTGAGGGTATCGCCGAGCTGCAATGTTCCATGATTAGGAATGCCGATAATATCACCAGCATAGGCAACTTCGAGTAGCTCCCGTCGTTGAGACAGAAAGGAAACAACCGTGTTGGTGCGTACTTCTTTGCCACTGCGGACAACCTTGAGATTCATTCCGCGTTTGAATTCTCCTGAGCAGATACGTACAAATGCAATACGATCCCGATGTGCGGGATTCATATTCGCCTGAATTTTAAAAACAACACCAGAGAATTTAGGTTCGACCGGCGGTACTTCACGCTGAATCGATTTACGTGAACCAGGGGGGGGAGCCAGGTCGATGAGCGCATCCAGAATTTCACGCACTCCAAAATTATTAATTGCTGAACCAAAAAATACCGGTGTTTGTTCGCCAGCAAGGAAAGCAGTGCGATCGAATTCTGGCGATACGCCGCGAACTAGATCAATTTCCTGGTGCGCTTCCATGAATCTGTCACCAAAGCGTTCAACCATCACCTTATCATCTAGGTTGGTGACCATATTATCTTCATTATCAACACGATCAGCGCCAGGGTGAAACACGCGCATGCAGTGATGCTGCAGATCAAATACGCCCTGAAATTGTTTACCCATTCCTATTGGCCAGGTAAAGGGTACGGTTGCCATATTGAGCGTGCGCTCAATTTCGTCGATAAGATCAAGCGGATTACGTACTTCGCGATCCATCTTGTTAATGAAAGTGAGAATGGGTGTGTTACGGGCGCGGCATACTTCCAATAAACGCAGTGTTTGAGCTTCCACACCATTAGCGGCATCAATGACCATCAATGCAGCATCTACGGCAGTAAGCACACGGTAGGTATCCTCGGAGAAATCCTGGTGGCCAGGTGTATCCAGTAAATTGATGACATGGTCCCGATATTCCATTTGCATCACTGAGCTTGCCACCGAGATACCGCGCTGCTTTTCAATCTCCATCCAGTCAGAGGTGGCATAGCGACTTGCTTTGCGAGCTTTGACGCTGCCAGCGATATGGATCGCTCCCGCAAACATAAGCAATTTCTCTGTTAATGTCGTTTTGCCTGCATCCGGGTGGGAAATAATGGCAAAGGTGCGGCGTCGTTTTACTTCTTGGTCAATCATGGTTGAAAATCCTTAATACTTAATGGCTAGTTATACTGAATTTTGATTTTGCGCATAAAGATAGCAATGAGCACTATGTGTCGGGCTAAATACGCTTTTATCTGGATAGATTTCGTGACAAATTGGCATTACGTAGGGGCAGCGGGGGTGAAAATAGCATCCTGACGGCGTATTGGCGGGGGAAGGTAGTTCGCTCTTTAAATGGATACTTTTGCGCTTGGAAGTTGCTTCGATCACGGGTACTGATGATAGCAGTGCCTGTGTATAAGGATGCTTGGGTGTGTTTAGCACTTCATCCACATGACCCTGTTCTACAATTTTCCCCAGATACATGACTGCTACTTCGTCAGCCAAATATTCTACTACCGCTATATTGTGTGTAATGAATAAATAAGCAAGACCCAGGCTCTGCTGTAAAGTTCTGAGCAAATTTAGGATTTGTGCTTGTACGGAAACATCCAGAGCGCTGGTTGGCTCATCACAAATCAATAATTTGGGATTAACCGCTAAGGCACGTGCTATTGCGATCCGCTGGCGCTGACCGCCCGAGAACTCATGTGGATAACGCCATTTTGCTTCTGCGGGCAAACCCACGCGTTGCAAGAGTTCATCAATCTCATTTTCTGTTCGATTTGATGATAGTTGGTAATCTGGTTTTATTTTATCGCGATGGTCAGAATCAAGTGCATTCATTCCTTCTTCTATGATATCGATGATACGCATTCTAGGGTTGAGGGATGAGTAGGGATCCTGAAAGATAATCTGAAATTCAGCCCGCTTCTTGCGTAGTTGATTGCGTGCCAATCCTGTGAGTTCGGCACCATCGAGTTGTACGCTCCCTGTCGTGGGAGGGATGAGTTGGCAAATACCTTTACCTACCGTGGTCTTGCCACAGCCTGATTCACCTACTAGCGCCAATGTTTTCCCCGCTGCAATCGTGAGTGAAACGCCATCTACTGCTTTGATGTAGCCAACAATATGTTTCAGCAGGCCTTTATGGATAGGAAAATGAATTTTAAGATCACTGACGTGCAACAGTGCAGCAGCATGATGAGGGGCTACCTTATCAGAATTGGCGAGTGCAGTTGTTTGTGCTGATATTTGAACTGGGTGGTTTAATTCTTCTGATTCGCTGAACAGATGGCATTTTACCTGATGACCAGGCGTTATTTCGATCCACTCTGGCGCTGTTTGGCGGCATAATTCCCAGGCATGATCGCAGCGGTCGGCAAAGCGGCAGCCTCGGAATAGTTGTGACAGGGGAGGAACATTACCGCTGATTACAGCCAAGCCCTGGTTGCGTTTGCTTTTCGTTGGCAGAGCAGCAAATAATTTCTGAGAATAAGGGTGAGCAGGCTGCCGAAAAAAATCTTCACGTGTTGCGGTTTCGATAATTTCTCCGGCGTACATGACAGCAACGCGGTGCGCCATTTCTGCCACCACTCCCAAGTCATGGGTGATCAGCAGGATTGCCATGTGGCTGCGTTGCTGTAGCTCGCGCATGAGATCCAGCACTTGTGCCTGGATGGTGACATCGAGCGCGGTTGTCGGCTCATCGGCGATAAGGAGCTCTGGCTGTCCTGCAAGTGCCATGGCGATCATTACACGTTGCTTCATGCCGCCAGAGAACTGGAACGGATAATCAGCCATGCGGCGCGATGCATCCGGGATGCCTACCTGCTGCAATATATCCAGTATGCGCTTTTGTATCTCGGTAGCATGCAAATCAAAGTGTTGCCTGAGCACTTCTTCAATTTGTGATGCGATAGTCATGACTGGATTCAGACTGAGCATCGGTTCCTGAAAAATCATGCTGATGCGTTTGCCTCGTATCTTTCGCATGGCGGTTTCTGGTAACAGCAGTAAATCATTGCCATTAATCTTGATATGGCCTTCAATGATTTCTGCTGTTTCCGGTAACAAGCGCATGATGGAAAGTGCTGTCATGGATTTACCGCAACCTGATTCTCCTAAGAGCGCGAATGTCTCGCCTTTGAAAATTTTTAACCCTAGTCCGTCTACTGCACGGACAGGTTCTGAGCCTGTATGCAGAATCGTTCTAAGTTGTTTAATTTCCAGCAATGGCGTCATGAGTGTGCTGTTTCCTTTATTTCTGGAGCAGTGGAGGAAATCGTCCTGCTGGATGAGGAAGTATTTGCTTGCGGCATGTTACCTGCTCGACTGGATGACTTGCTGGCTCTTTCTGATAGCGTTCTAATGCGCGGATTAAATGCGTTCTGAACGGCATCAGCAAAAAGGTTTGCGCTTAACACCAGGATAAACATGAATCCGAATGCTGCCAGCAGCGTCCACCACACCATTGGCTCTCGTGCCATTTCTAATCTTGCGGCATTAATCATGGTACCAAAACTGATCATGGAAGGATCAACGCCGACTCCCACATAGGAAAGTACGGCTTCTGCCAGCACCAGGCCGCTGAAATCCATGACGATAGCAATCAGCACGATATGCATGAGGTTGGGGAGAATATGGCGGCTGATAATCCGCCAATGTGAAACAGCAAATGCATGTGCGGCCTGAATATATTCCATTTCACGCAATTTCAGGGTTTCCCCGCGTAATAGTCGGCACAGGCCAGTCCAACTGGTGATTCCGAGTATGATACAAAGGAACAATAAGCGTAAATCAGCGCGTGCCGAAACAGTATCAAACATTTCTGGATGGGTTTCGATATATACCTGCATCATCAGAACTGCAGCGGCAATGAGCAGAACACTGGGAATCGAGCTTAATGTCGTGTAGGTATATTGAATGACATCATCGACCCAGCCGCGGAAATAGCCAGCGGCGATTCCTAATAGAAGCGCAAAAGGGAGCATGATTAGCGTGGTCAGCGTGCCAATCACGAGTCCGGTGCGAATACTCTTAAGCGATTGATATAGTACATCCTGTCCTACTTTATCAGTGCCAAGCACATAATAATGGCTGGATAACGCAATGATCATGCCTAGCAAGATGAATATCAGTCCAAGCGTAATTAATATTGCGTACCAGGGTGTTTCAGTCATGCCGCGCCAGATAGTGAGTTGCATGTGCAAAAAATTTGTATGATGCTGCCTGGCCAGAAGCATACCCAAAGCTATCACAATCACACCCCAGGCCAATAATCCCCATCCTGCACCTGCTATTGATCGTTTGGTAATATCACCTATTCGCTGCGTTTCAGGATCCTCTAAATGCGCACCGCCAAACATCAATCGAGTGAATTCTCGCGTTTGGCTGCCACTGGGTAATTCCACAGTTTCTTTTGCATAGAGATGGGCTGAGAGGGGAGCTGAGTATGTTTTTTCTACCCGGGTGCGCAACGGCGTCGCGATGATATCAAAAAGACTCAAAACTTCTACGCTGTAAACTTTTTCATCCCGATTACCTGTGTTATTGTCCAATGCAGGGCGGAAATGGATAGTATCGAGCAATCCGATCAGGATAAAGAAAACCAAGATGGTAAATGCAGCCATACCGCTTGCGCTATGTGTTATCCGCCGCCATGGCGTGAGCAGATGCGAATGACGCCGTATGTACCAGCCCATAGTGACCGCGGCAGCAGCAAGTAAATAGACTAATGCATCAGTCCAAAGAATAACCGGATCAAAAGGCATGATGATTTGAAATTCAGATGATTAGCGAAAGTAGTCAAACGACTATTGTAGAGCAATTTACTTGCAGATTTGGTATTGCAGGCGCAACTATTTCTGTTGTCGGGAAACCGGGCAAGTAGGCAAGAAATATTCCAGCTGATAACATTGAAATAAATAGATTAGCAAATTATTTTGCAAATGAATCTGATTTTTTAATCCTTATTTCCAATCAAATTATGAATGATAGACTAATCATAGCGCAGTCTGAAAGATCGATGCTTGATCTCTTGCTTCCTATGGCCAATCGCCATGGCCTGATTGCTGGAGCGACTGGCACAGGTAAGACGGTGACTTTGCAGCTTCTGGCTGAACAATTCTCCCGGGCTGGCATTCCCGTGTTTATGGCAGATATTAAAGGTGATCTGTCCGGGCTTGGTCAGGCCGGCGGCGGCAACGTGAAAGTGGAGGCGCGGGCTAAGGAGCTTGGATTAACGCCTATTGCATATGCGGCTAATCCGGTTGTTTATTGGGATGTCTTTGGGAAGAAGGGACATCCTGTACGTGCAACCATCTCCGATATGGGGCCCTTGTTGCTCGCACGTATGCTTAATCTCAACGATACCCAGACAGGCGTATTAACAGCAATATTCAAGATTGCGGATGATCAGGGCTGGTTGTTACTGGATCTGAAAGATTTGCGCGCCATGCTACAGTACGCTTCGCAGAATGCACGAAGCCTGGCGGCAGAATATGGCAATATTTCAGCTGCATCTGTAGGCGCGATTCAGCGGGGATTATTGCAGTTGGAGCATGAAGGAGGCGAGTATCTATTTGGTGAGCCGATGCTGAATTTTGCGCATCTCATGCAAACTGATGTACATGGTCGCGGTGTGATCAGTATTTTGTCGGCTGAGATGCTCCATAATACGCCTCGTCTTTATGCTACTTTGTTGCTGTGGCTGCTTTCAGAACTATATGAAAATCTAACTGAAGTAGGGGATGTGGACAAACCTAGACTGGTGTTTTTTTTCGATGAAGCGCATCTGCTGTTCAACGACGCGCCTAAAGTGCTACTGGATAAGATTGAGCAGGTGGTGCGATTGATTCGCTCGAAAGCAGTGGGGATCTATTTTGTCAGCCAGAACCCGCTGGATATTCCCGATGTTGTGCTGGGACAGCTAGGCAATCGGGTGCAACATGCATTGCGTGCTTTTACTCCCAGAGATCAGAAAGCGGTTAAATCTGCTGCCCAAACATTCCGTTCCAATCCTGGCATCAATGTAGAAACGAAAATTACCGAACTGGGCGTAGGCGAGGCTTTGATTTCTTTTCTGGATGAGAAGGGGCGCCCCCATCCCGTTGAGATTGGCAAGATTTTTCCACCCATGAGCCGCCTTGGTCCTGTAACTGATCAGGAGCGGCAGCAAATAATTCGTGATTCCGGTGTTTTTGGGTACTACGAGGAAACTATCGATCGCGAATCAGCTTATGAAATTCTGAAAGAACAGGTTAACAGGAAAACCGGTACAGAAATATTGTCAGAAAGCGATCGTGCATTTGACTGGCGCGACCTACTGGGGCAGCAAGCGGATAACAAAAGATCAGGACGCCAATCTCAGGGAATCATAGAAACAGTGGCTAAAAGCGCTGCCCGAACTGTGGGCACAGAGATTGGCCGGCAGATTTTACGGGGAGTACTCGGCTCTATCCTGGGCAAGAATCGCCGCTAATTTTGCTGCGATAGCGTTAGCTGACAGCTATGTCTCGCTGCCACAAGTATTTTCTCCAATAAAAAAGGCACTCCAGAGAGTGCCTTTTTCTGCTCTTATCGAAACTGGATTAGAAATCGTGACGCAGGCCTACTGAATAAACATTACGATCTGTGTCTGTACCTGGCGCTACATTTCTGTCTTTTACCCAGACGCGCTGATAACCACCAAACAGACTGGAACGTTTGCTCAGGCTATGAATAACACCTGCAGTAATGTTTTCAACATCTTTCTTGCCGGCTCCACCTGCAAGACTGTCGGCACGGGTCATACCACCCTGTACCACTAGCATGGTGTTGCCGATCGTGTAATCGGCGCCTGCTATCCAGAGATAACCATCACCGTTGGCATTCATGGCCGAGTTACATTGACCGCGTCCATCAAGAGTGCCTGAAGTTTGACCTCCGAACAGAGCGTTCGTAGCGGCTTGCCCAAAAGCAGCAGCATCAGTACAGGAGGCTGCACCGCCTAAAGGATTAGCATTGTTGACATATTCATACTGACCACGAATACGCAGATCGGCAATCGAGACCAATGCACCACCACGCCAGATTTCCTCATCATCGATTATATTAGCTAATGATTTCATACGATTGCTGATGTTATCACGTGAATAACCACCAAAAATGTCGAAACCGAGTGCATCGAACTGGCCGCTGTATTTACCTGCAATCTGGAAGTCCCATTCACCATCTTCACCGCCGGAGTTGCGTCCATCGGCACCTAATACCGGATCCAGTTTTCTGGCATCGCCTGGCATCAACAGGGCTGACATTGAGAATCCTTCAACCGAGGGTGAATCATAGCGAACCGCGCTGTTGACAAAGCTATTATCACCTGCCCCAAAACCATTTAGATTTGCGGTCATCAAACCACCGCTGCCATTGGCGTGCAAGCTGGTGTAGGCAAAAGGATCAATAGTGTGGCCGCCGGCGAAATCCTTAAAGGGTGATTGAACACGACCAAATTTGAGTTCACCCCATTGATTGCCGCCAAGACCAACCCATTGTTCCCGCGAAGTTTGTGTGCTGCCTGCACCCGGGTTGAAACCGAATTCGACGCGACCCATGGCTCTGAGACCCATTCCGAGATCTTCGGCAACATGCAGACCCCAGCGTGATTGAGCTGCATCATCAAGCACACCGGTTTGGGCGCCATTACCATCAATATCTACCGTAGCATATTCAGCTTGAATCCGTCCAAAAATGGTTACATGTGTACCTTGTGCAGTGGCAACTACTGGGGCTGCAAGTGCACCAGCTACCACCAACGCGATTAGTTTCTTTTTCATGTGAAACTCTCCTTTAAAATTAAAAAGACGGGGATCGTCATGCTTAAAATCGATTAAACTCATTCTTATCGAACGCTTTTCATTATCCAGGCCTTCCGAACTGGAAAGGTTAGGCAGATTGTGCCCAACACAAATCAGTCACGCAACAAAAAACGACTAAATTTTCAATTCTAAGCAACAATATGTTGCTTTTGTACAACATAGAAATTAACAAGTGATATTGTTCTTGGAAAAAGTATCCAAAAACAATTCAATTTCTTGCAGTTACAACATCAAATATGATCAAGCTCTAATATGAAGATTGATAAATCATCAGAGAGCTTATGAAGAGAATCATAGTGAGCGCTCTGAGAGCAAGACAGCTTGATTATCCCGTTTTTTTGAGAGGTGTAACTTTGTTGTTACAAATTCTGGGAATTTGACAAAATAGAGGTTCAGGTAGAGGACATACGTATCCGGTTTATTAATTTCTAAGCCACAAGCTGTTGTGGCAATCACTACGATATCTTTCTCATGTAAAGAATTTTTCCTGCTGTTCCTTACGTGCCTGAGCGCTTATACCAGCGTGATAGGGAATTGCTGGGATGCCATTTTCAGTCCGCTATGTTGATGTTTTCTCGACCTTCTTGCGGGACAAACAGTCAGTAAGCGATGCCGATGTCGCCTGCATGTCCAGTATGAATAAAGTTCAAGAGCTATATACCGGTTGGCATCAATACCAGGCAAACATGACTGCTAGCCACATGAGCGATGATTTTAGCTTGTTGTCCGCGGAACTCGCTATAGCCGAATATGTCTCTGAGGATGGTAAGTGCACGAGACATCGATTTGAAAGTTTTTGTTTGTCTGACAAAAACTGATTAACCAATCGGTTCATGAGCTAATGCTATTCCTGATTCCTGAAGCGTTCTATTTCACGCCGGTCACGTTTGGTGGGTCTGCCTTTGGTATAAAATTGCTGTGACTGCATTTTAATTTGCTCCGCAAGTGCAGCACGTGTTTCCCGACTTGCGTCGCTTTCCTCATATAGTTTTTGCGCTTCCACTGCAGAGCCGCGCTTATTGGATAAAGCTAGCACTTTAATTTCGTATTGATAATGCCCAATCCGAATGGTGAGCATGTCTCCTGTCGTTACAATCTTAGCTGGCTTTACCCGCATACCGTTGATGTGTACTTTGCTTCGCTCTACCGCTTCTGCCGCTAAAGAGCGCGTTTTAAAAAAACGTGCGGCATAAAGCCATTTGTCAATGCGGAATTTTTCGATATCGTTTTTTGTCGTCATCGGTTAATCATATCAATAAATCTCTGGCTCTTATGCAAAGAGTGCAAGAACGATCAGCCAGGATAAAAAACGTCAAAACGGCAATGCCAATATGCCGGTACAGTGGGGCAGGGTAGCATGCGCTGAACCGTTGCGCAGAATGCATGCTGAGATCGCAGGAGTCGTTTCAACATGAACTAAAGGACTGATCGCATCGAAAAACTGATAGTTTGATGAGCGTGAGAGAGACGTAGCAGATATACTTGAACGGCAATTAGCAAAGAAGGCAGAATTGCAGGATTATTATATAATTAGCAAATAGGTAAAATTGCAGATTGAAGATTAGTTTTCTGATGATCAGAAAGTCTGTGCCGGATCATCAATAGCTAATATCTGCGTGATACGAGCATTCCTAGAATAATGTTTTTGAATATAAAGCACTATATACACTCAGGTATGCATTACGTTTGCAAGAATCTGTTCTTTGTTGCGTATCAAAGGCATTATTTCTTCATATTTCGCGCTACATACAATAAACAATTTTCTTAAATAACTTTTAAAAAAACCACAATGCCTGTCTGGAGATAAATAATGGCGGTAGCTGATGTTTTAAAAAAAATTCAAGACCATGAAGTTAAATTTGTTGATCTGCGTTTTACTGATACCAATGGCAAGGAGCATCATGTAACGGTTCCTGCTCATACGTTCACCGCGGACAAATTTGAGGATGGACATGCGTTTGATGGTTCTTCTATTTCTGGCTGGAAGGGGATTCATGCTTCAGATATGCTGCTCATGCCTGATCCAGAGACCGCGACGATGGATCCTTTCATGGATGAAGCAACATTGTTTCTTACTTGTGATGTGGTTGATCCTTCTGACGGGCAAGGCTATAACCGCGATCCACGTTCACTAGCAAAGCGCGGTGAAGTCTACCTTAAATCGACAGGTATTGGAGATGTTGCCTACTTCGGTCCTGAGCTTGAGTTTTTTATCTTTGATTCTGTACGCTGGCAAACCAGTATGGCAGGTTGTTTCCTGGAGATCGAGTCTGAGGAAGCTGCCTGGAGTTCAAAAAAGAAATACGAGAGTGGCAATATTGGACATCGGCCTACTATCAAAGGTGGTTACTTTCCTGTGCCGCCAGTTGATTCGTTACATGATATCCGCTCGGCGATGTGCCTTGTTCTGGAAGAAATGGGGATTAGTGTTGAGGTTCATCATCATGAAGTTGCCAATGCGGGGCAATGTGAAATTGGCACTCGATTTAATAGTTTAGTAAAGCGCGCAGACTGGAATCAGATGCTTAAATATGTTGTGCATAATGTCGCACACTCTTATGGAAAGACAGCAACATTTATGCCAAAGCCTATTGTGGGTGATAATGGTTCTGGCATGCATGTCCATCAATCCATCTGGAAAGATGGAAAAAATCTATTCTCAGGAAATGGTTATGCCGGGATGTCTGAAACAGCGCTATATTACATTGGTGGCGTTATTAAGCATGCAAAAGCATTGAACGCCATAACGAATCCTGGAACCAATTCATACAAAAGATTAGTCGCTGGCTTTGAGGCACCCGTCAATATTGCTTATTCTGCCAGTAATCGTTCTGCTGCAGTGCGTATTCCCCATGCCAGCAATCCAAAGCAACGGCGTATTGAAATACGTTTTCCTGATCCACTCGCCAATCCATACCTATCATTTACCGCATTGTTGATGGCTGGGCTTGATGGTATCCAGAATAAAATTCATCCCGGCGAGCCGATGGATAAAAATCTTTATGATCTTCCTCCTGAAGAAGCATCCAAGGTGCCAGGTACTTGTAATTCCTTGGAGGAGGCCCTTGAGAACCTCAATAAGGATCGTGAATTTCTTACCCGGGGTGGTGTGTTTTCCAATGATATGATCGATGCTTACATCGCGTTGAAGATGGAGGAGGCGATGCTCTATCGTATTAATACGCACCCGATCGAGTTTTCAATGTATTACAGTTTGTAAATAAAAGGCGAATTTTAAGCGTTTATTGTTTTATTGTCTTGGCGCCATTTGATTGAAAATTTAATTAACTTTAAATTTTTAGTCGAGGGGTGCAATGAGACAGAAAGAATTTGCTGCTGCTTCGGTTTTGATAATTTTATTAACGATGACAGCTTCTTATGCAGTAGCGGGTATCTATAAGCTTGTAGACGAAAATGGTCATGTAACCTATACCAACACCCCAGCAAAAAAAGGGCAAAAGCTTCAAGCCGGCGCTTCACAGCCTAAAGCAGTAGCAAAAGCCCCGATGCCGGCGTCCTTGCCCATTAGAAATTTTCCCAAAGTAAGCGAGGGGCAGCAAAAGCAGCGAGACGTTAATCGCCGGCAGATTCTTGAAAGTGAGTTAGCTACAGAAACAAAACTCTTGGCAGAGATACAGCATGCTTTAAATAAAGCTATCGAAAATTTAAGACTGGTTATGGCTGATCCTGTTCCATTATTACCTGATGCTCATACTTTTCAAGATGAAAATATAAAGAAGCTCCGTCATCAAGCAACATTGCATGAAAGAAATATCATGGCGTTGCGTACTGAACTGGAAAGTTTCTAACCAGTGAAGATAATTACGATACTCTTGCCCTTGGCACTGTTTGTATTTAGTTGTGCCAGCATGGCTCAGTCAGCAGTATACAAGCATGTAGACCAATACGGTCAAACCGTTTATTCCAATATTGAAATAAAAGGTGCCAGCGGGATTGATTTGCCCAAGATAACAGTATTGCCAGCAGTCCGTTACGGTTCAGCAATTCCACCAATAAAAGAAAGCGCAACATTACCTCAGCAAAATGAGGCAATCGATAAGAAAATCGATCAGGAATCAAAGCAAGTGCACATGAGTGAAGCAGTTCGTCCAGATTCTTCTGACGAAGAGATGAATCAATCGAATGCTCAAGAGCGGGTGCAACAAATCATGGAGGAAATGGCGCTTTACGAGAATAATATCGAAGCGCTTGAAATAGAGCTTTATAATTTAGGAAGCGGTATTGATGAGCGCGCGGGAGAGTAAATTAACATAATCTGCCCCGTGCGGTGAAGTTGCGTTTATTAACGATACGGTCGCGCAGATTATGATAGTCAATACAGCGTTTTGGAATCTAGGTTATCTGGATTGGCAATTCATTGGAAATTTGATCGATCAGGCTACTGTTGATCTGCTCTATATGGATGATGATGTGGAAGAATGGATTGTAATTTCTTGTCATTTTGATTTGATGACATGAATGTTCTTGAACTTAAAGTGCCGCCAGCCATTGTAGTGGTACTGATTGGTATCATCATGTGGCTTGCGGCAGATCTTGTTCCTGAATTAGCGCTAATTATTCCGGGACGCAACATTATTGCGGCGGTTATCGGGTTGGTTGGTGTTACGCTTATTCTGACAGGTGCGGTAGCGTTCAGAGTGGCGGGAACAACAGTCAATCCAATGCAGCCAGATAAAACATCGTCCATCGTAACCAGGGGTGTCTATAAAATAAGCCGTAACCCCATGTATGCTGGTTTCTTGCTGATACTTTTAGCATGGGCGCTACTATTGTCGAATATATTTTCCTTCATAATGTTGCTTGCCTTTGTTTGGTATATGAATCGTTTTCAGATTATGCCGGAAGAGCGAGCATTGCTGGCTAAATTTGGTCAGGAATACATCGCCTATATGAAAGGTACGCGCAGATGGTTTTGATACATGATGTTTTGCGTCATGATATGCTGTGATCGAGAAAATTGAAATTGCGCATTGCAATGATGCACTTATCAATCAGTTAATTGGTAACGAGGACGACCTCGTTAAGCCAATATCCATCGGGGACGACCCCATTTGTCTGGGAGAAAACGATATGGCTTGGGTCATTCTTGTTTTGGCGGGTATGTTTGAGGTTGGCTGGGCTGTTGGATTGAAATACACCGAGGGCTTTAGCCGTTTCTGGCCTACTCTGGGAACAGTTCTTGCGATCATTGTCAGTCTTTGGCTGCTGGGCATTGCCATGAAGTCGCTACCCGTTGGCACTGCCTACAGTGTTTGGGTGGGGGTGGGAATAGTTGGTACCGTTATCCTGGGCATTGTGTTGTTTGAAGAACCTGCTAATGCAATGCGGCTGGTCAGTGTCGGGTTGATTGTTGCCGGCATCATTGGTCTCAAGCTGACTTAGCAGCTATTTTCTATCAGGAAATACACTGTGACCGTTTTCCATACTGCACGACAAGGAAGTAGTCTATGAACGAACCAACCATCACTTGCCCTAATTGTCACACTGAAATTCGGCTCACTGAATCGCTGGCTGCACCTTTGCTGGCTGCTACCCGTCAGCAATATCAGCAACTGCTCGCGCAAAAAGAGCATGAAGTTTCCAAACGTGAACAGGAAATCCGGGAGCAGGAAAAGCGCTTGATTGATGCCAGGCGAGATCTTGAGCAACACATCACTGATCAGGTCGCCGCTCAACTTAAGACTGAGCGCATGCGCTTAATTGAGGATGAATCCAGAAAAGCCAGATTGGCAGTCGCTTCCGAATTGGAAGGAAAAGGTCGGGAGCTGGCTGATCTTCAGGAACTGCTCAAAATACGCGACCAGAAGCTGGCTGAAGCTCAGCATGCGCAAGTAGAGCTCATCAAGAAACAGCGCGAGCTGGACGATGCTAAACGTGAACTGGAATTGACCGTTGAGAAGCGAGTGCAAGAAAATCTGGCTATAGTGCGCTCTCATGCGCGTCGTGAAGCAGAAGAGAGTCTCAAACTGAAAGTGATGGAAAAGGATCAAACCATAGTCGCCATGCAGCAAAAGATAGAAGAACTCAAACAGAAAGCTGAGCAGGGTTCGCAGCAGTTGCAGGGTGAAGTGCAGGAACTGGCACTGGAAGAATTGCTGCGTGCCAAATTTCCATCGGATTCCGTTGAGCCGGTCCCAAAAGGTGATTTCGGAGGGGATGTATTGCATCACGTGTTCAGTCAAAGTGGTCAGCGAAATGGCGCAATTTTGTGGGAATCCAAACGGACCAAGCATTGGAGTGATGGGTGGTTGGTAAAACTGCGTGAGGATCAACGCAACGCAAAAGCAGAAGTATCAGTTTTGATCAGTCAGGTGTTACCCAAGGGAGTCGAAACCTTTGATGTCATAGAGGGGGTCTGGGTAACGCATCCGCGGGCAGCATTGCCTGTGGCGACGATCTTGCGTCATACGCTACTTCAGGTCAATCTGGCACGGCAGGTTTCAGCAGGGCAGCAGACCAAGACCGAATTGGTTTATCAGTACTTGACTGGATCGCGTTTTCGTCAGCGGGTAGAGGCGATTGTCGAGGCCTTTACCACCATGCAGGAAGACCTGGATAAAGAGCGTAAAGTCATCCTGAAGCAATGGGCTAAACGCGAGCAGCAGATTGAGCGGGTAATGGCTGCGACAGTAGGTATGTATGGTGACTTGCAAGGGATCGCTGGAAAATCGCTGCAAGAAATTGAAGGTTTGGCGTTTGAGGCTATTGAGATAAAAGAATTGGATCTTTAAACAAAAATTTTTGCCATTTTATTTATTGACTGGCGCGATGATTGCCGACTTGCTTTCTATGTAATTGACAACATATAGGGTGTTCAGTACATTTCATCTGGACTCGGAAAAAATGGTGCAGATGGAGATTCTTTAATTCGGAATTGAATCAGTCATTTATCCCATTCATGGAGAAAGCAATCATGGAACAGCCTGCCGTAACCAAGTTCGAATTACCCGATGACGTCATCGCGCTGATCCCTATGCGCAACGTGGTGCTATTTCCACATGTCCTCATGCCGATTACTGTCGGGCGAATCAAGTCACTTGCCACAGTCGAGCATGCGCTGCAATTGAACTCCTCCATTGGCATCGTCTTGCAACGAGATGCTGCAGCTGATGATCCCGGACTGGATGAGTTATGTTCGATTGGCACCGTTGCTAGAATTGTACGCCACATTACTTCGGCAGATGGCACGCAGCATATTGTATGTCAGGGAGTGGAGCGCTTCCAGATTGAGGCATTGATTGAAGGCTATCCTTTTTTGGCTGCGCGGATAAGTTATATCGAAGATACTTCACAGCCATCTACTCAAGCTGAAGCCCTCGCGGTACAACTGCGCGAGCGTGCAACCGAAATTCTGTCATTATTACCAGGCATCCCGGCAGAACTTGGGCATGCCTTGCAAACGACGCGCGCACCTGCGCAGCTTGCTGACATAACAGCCAGTCTGCTCGATACGGAAGTCAATGAAAAGCAGGTGCTACTTGAAACGATCAATCTCGAAGAGCGGCTCCAGAAAGTGCTGAAAGTATTGTCGCACCGGATCGAAGTGTTAAGGCTATCGAAAGAAATCAGTGAACGTACCAAGGAACAGATGGAAGATCGCGAACGCAAGTATTTATTGCGTGAGCAATTGAAAGCGATCCAGAAAGAATTGGGTGAGAATGGTGATCATGATCAGGAAATTGCCCAATTGAATGAAGCCATCACAAAAGCAGGCATGCCTGCTGAGATCGAAACACAAGTCCGCAAGGAACTGCAGCGACTGCAGCGTATGCCGAGTGCCTCAGGCGAGTACTCGATGCTTCATACTTACCTGGAATGGATGACTGAATTGCCTTGGCGGTTACCGGAGGATACGCCAATTGATCTTAATATTGCTCGCGCAGTGCTGGAAGCTGATCACTTTGGGCTGGAGCGTGTCAAGCAGCGTATTATCGAGTTTCTGGCAGTTCAGAAACTGAAACCGCAAGGCCGGGCGCCTATTCTTTGTTTTGTCGGTCCGCCCGGAGTTGGGAAAACATCGCTTGGGCAGAGTATCGCCCGTGCCTTGCAACGACCATTCGTACGAGTATCGCTGGGAGGTATACACGATGAAGCGGAAATGCGTGGTCACCGCCGCACTTATGTAGGTGCGATGCCGGGAAACATCGTGCAGGGCTTGCGCAAGGCAGGAGCGCGTAATTGTGTGATGATGCTTGATGAAATCGATAAGATGACAGTGAGCGCGCACGGCGATCCAGCGGCAGCGCTGCTTGAGATCCTGGATCCAGAGCAAAACTCCACTTTTCGCGATAATTATCTCGGCGTCCCATTTGATTTGAGTCGAGTGATTTTTATTGCTACCGCCAATGTGATCGACCAAGTCTCTCCTCCGGTGCGTGACCGCATGGAAATCATTGATCTGCCTGGCTATACTCGCGAGGAAAAGCTTCAAATCGGATTACGTTATCTGGTGCAGCGCCAGCGTGAAGCCAATGGCTTGCGGGAAGACCAATGCGAGCTGACAGTCGAGGCGCTGGATAGCCTCATTGCGAACTATACCCGGGAAGCAGGTGTGCGCCAGCTGGAACGTGAAATTGGCCGGGTCATGCGTCATACTGCTTTGCACATTGCAGAAGATGCACAACTGCAAGTGCGCATTGACGCGTCTGATCTGGATACCATCCTGGGGCCAGCCAAGTATGAACATGAAGTCGCCTCGCGTACTAGTCTGCCTGGGGTAGCGACTGGGCTGGCATGGACGCCGGTGGGAGGCGATATTCTGTTCATTGAGGCTACCCGTGTGAGCGGTAGCGGACGGCTGATTCTTACCGGACAACTTGGCGATGTCATGAAGGAAAGCGCGCAGGCGGCACTGACTTTGGTAAAAGCGCGCGCTCATGAGCTGAACATTCCGGCCTCGATGTTCGATGGAATCGATGTTCATCTACATGTTCCAGCAGGGGCTATACCGAAGGATGGACCGAGTGCAGGCGTAGCAATGTTTATTGCGCTTGCTTCGCTGTTTACCAACCGGCCGGTACACCATGAAGTTGCGATGACGGGCGAGATTAGTTTGCGTGGACTGGTGCTGCCAGTCGGTGGTATCAAGGAAAAGGTACTGGCTGCGCAAAGAGCGGGTCTGCGGACAGTACTCTTGCCAGCACGCAATCAGAAGGATTTGCGCGATGTGCCAGAAACAGCAAAATCTGCCATACAATTTATTTATTTGGAAACAGCCGATGATGCGGTTCAAGCGGCACTGGGCCAGGCAAACCATGCTGCGTCGGCAGAATTCAAACTTGTTTAAAACCTGGCGACTGCTTGGGTTAAATGAGTGCAATCTATGCCCTGGACTGCTACACATTACCCAGCGGCTATGCAAAATTTACCGCTGTTTGTCCGACTGAAAGCCATTGCGATTGCTAATGCTTTACTGGCTGAAGGAATGGAAGAGGGGCGGGCGATCCGTATCGCCATTGCCAAGGCAAAGCAAAGAGCTTATCGCGAGACTAGTCGATTCGGCTAAATTCAAATATACAAACAAGAATGATTGCCTCATATTGATAAGCTCGCCATGTCTCCATTGAACCGCCGCTTCTTGCTGATTACGATCACTATTCTTGCTACGATTATTTCTGCATGGGTAGTCGAGTTTCTATTGAGCCTCTCTGCTCATTGGCCATTTGCACATAGTCAGCCAGGCCATATACTGGGGTGGTTAGGATTAGCAATAATTTTACTTACTTTTGTTTACCCTTGGAAAAAGCGGCATGCTCCATCGGGAAACTGGCCCAGACAGTGGTTCATGATTCATATGCTGTGTGGGGTTCTGGGGCCATTGTTAATTTTGGTGCACTCTGGGTGGCATTTACATGCAGGCGTGGCTGTGCTGGCATTGCTAGCGATGGGTGGTGTAGCAATCACAGGCATTATTGGCAAAACCATTCATCGTGTTGCATTGCAAACGCTGATTAGTCAACGGCGCGAACTGACAGAACAAGGGCTATCTCAAGAGCAGATTGAACAAACGCTTGACGATCTCGCATCACAGGAAAGTCTATTTCGTATGTGGCAGGTTATTCATGTACCGCTGGCAATTATCTTTATGGTGTTAACTATTTTGCACATTATTGGCGCTCTTTTCTTTGCTGGATTGTAAATTATGGCTTTCCATCCGCTACCCCGTCATACTTACCGAATTACCACTTTGATCATTGTATGCCTCGGCGCTTGGATTGCTTGGGGATCATTTAATCAGCCAGAGGCATTTTGGGCACCAGGCCATCTTAGTCACTACCATAATCAAATCAAGCACTGTACCGACTGCCATACACCTTTCCGTGGGACACTGGCGGTAAATTGTATTAATTGCCATGATGCTGAACAATTCGCAGGCGCTACAACAACAGTAGCCGAATTTCACTATATCTACCTTGCTCAAGGAAAAAGCTGTAGCGGCTGCCATACGGAACACCATGGTGGAGCATCTTGGATTACCACTGCAATCCTAAATAGTTTCTAGCATGGGTTGTATTTTTTACGTTGATATAGAGCGGCATGAATGCTCTTGAACAACTCCGTTGGCAAATTTTGCCTACTGCTCCAAGAACCATCAATTAGATCTAAAAGTTTGATCAAGATCAATATTGCAGATAGTTATAACGGTTACTATCCCAATCGTAGTTTAAAAAAACAATGTTAATTATCTGCTTACGTTAAAGGAATTTTGTATGAAAATTAAATATTTGGCTGCCGTGGTAACGGTATTGATGTTAATTGGTTGTGGTAAGCCATCAGCGCCAGAAACTCCCGATCCTTCGACATACGGGCAAACTATTCAGCCCTTCCATCAAATACCCTCAGATGCTCAGGAAGGGGGGGGGAAGGCCAGATCAACACAAGAGAAGTCAGGTTACTAAAGCTTCGCTACTGTTCTATAGCTGACGGGCTTTATGCGAGCGTTAAGCTATAGAACACTGGAGTTGTCTTTCTTGCCTGTCGATGCTAATTTCCTCGCATGAACATCTTATCAAGCTCAGTCAAACTGAGTTCAAACCAGGTTGGCCTGCCATGATTGCATTGACCGGAGCGTTCGGTCGCTTCCATTTCACGCAGCAATGCATTCATTTCCGTGATCGTTAATTGACGATTGGCGCGGACAGAGCCGTGACAGGCCATGGTAGCCAGTAGCTCGTTACGTCTGGCAGTTAATATCTGGCTTGCTCCAAATTCACGAATTTCAGCTAACACATCGCGTACCAGCTTAACTGGGTCAGCATCTTTTAACATCATGGGCGCCGCCCGTATGACTAATGAAGTGGGAGTAAGCACGGCTATTTCAAAACCCAGTTCAGTTAAAACGGTATGATTTTCCTCGACTGTGGTTACATCTAGTTGGTCAGCCTGAAAAGTGACTGGAATCAGCAGTGGCTGCATTGATAAGGTATGTTGATCAAGCGCTGATTTAAGTTTTTCATAAACAATGCGCTCATGAGCTGCGTGCATATCGACAATAACTAGACCTTGCTCATTTTGTGCCAGGATATAAATCCCGAGAAGTTGCCCCAATGCAAAGCCCAGTGGTGGAACTGGCTGCGTGGTCTGAACAGGTGGATTGCCCGGATCCGTATCCAGCGAAGCCGAAGTGCCGCCGAATAAAGCCTGATAAAAGGCCGGTGGCTGGGCAACAGTTTTAAGCGGTAAATTTACTTGCCGGCTATAGTTTAGCGGAAGGCGCTCAGAATTCGTGGTAGCCGGGGCAGCGGCAGCAGAGGGCAGTTGTGTCCCCGATTTGTGCTGGGGTGATGCCAATACCTTGTTGATGCTATGGAAAACAAATTGATGTACAGCGCGCGCATCACGAAAACGCACTTCTGCTTTGGCTGGGTGAACGTTCACATCAACGTTTTCAGGATTGATTTGAAGATAGAGCACGAAGACAGGGTGACGATCCAGATGCAGCACATCACGATACGCTTCGCGTAAGGCGTGAGAAATCAACTTGTCCCTGACATGACGGCCATTGACAAAAAAATACTGCATGTCACGCGCTGAACGTGAATAAGTCGGCAGCGCGACCATACCCTGCAAACTGATATCCGCTGCCTGCTCGGAAACGGGCACGGCAGTCTGACTGAATTCTTCTCCTAGGACGGCGGTAATCCGCTGAGTCGTCTCTGCTGCAGATAAGTGGCTCCGTGTCTTGCCATTGTGTTGCAGACTCAATGCGATATTGGCATGGGATAAGGCGATGCGCCGGAATACTTCCTCGCAATGCGCAAATTCAGTGGCTTCAGTTTTCAGGAACTTGCGCCGTGCTGGCAGATTAAAGAAAAGATCGCGTACTTCCAGGGTGGTGCCAATACTGCGCGCTGCTGGTTCAGGATGAGTAGTTTGCCCTCCTTCCGTTTGAATATGCCAGGCATGGCTGCTGTCTGATTGATAACTTACTAACGATAATCGAGAGACCGCACCGATACTGGCAAGTGCCTCGCCACGAAAACCCAGACTGGCTATTTTATGCAAATCTTCCTGTGTGCTGATTTTGCTCGTTGCATGGCGCGCTAATGCGAGCGCCAGATCATTTTCGGAGATTCCTTTGCCATTATCAGCGACACGGATCAGCTTGAGGCCGCCTTGCATGATGTGGACTGTGATCTCGGTTGCACCAGCATCTATACTGTTTTCCAGGATTTCTTTCAGTACCGAGGCTGGCCGCTCGATTACTTCTCCTGCGGCGATTTGGTTGATAAGTACATCCGGCAGCAACTTGATTGCATTCATATGAAAATAAATTGAATATCCATGGTCATTATTTGACCTTACAGTTATGATACGCTTGATAGAAGGTCACGTACAAGAAAGGGGGATTTATATCCAGGACTGTTAAGCATGACATCGGATGAGATATAGTTATTGTCTAAATATGCAGTTAATACTATCCTGATGGTTGACTATTATTTGACCTCGACATAGGAATACCATGACACAAGATGAACAAAAACGTGCGGCTGCCCAGGCCGCTATCCAGCATATCCCGATCGGTGCTGTTATTGGAGTGGGAACCGGCTCTACTGCCAACTATTTCATTGATGAGCTCGCTAAAATTAAACATAAAATTGAAGGTGCGGTTGCCAGTTCTGAAGCAACTGCACAACACTTAAGCCAACATGGTATAGAGGTATTAGACCTTAACACAGTGACAGATTTGCCCGTTTATGTAGATGGCGCAGATGAGATTACCAGGCATCTGCACATGATAAAAGGCGGTGGTGGTGCCTTGACCCGTGAAAAAATCGTATCGGCTGTAGCAAGAAAATTCATCTGCATCGCTGATCAGAGTAAATTGGTTAATATATTGGGTACTTTCCCGCTTCCAGTAGAAGTCATTCCGATGGCACGCAGTTATGTAGCTCGTGAAATAACACTATTAGGCGGCCATCCTGCACTACGTCAGGGATTTGTCACAGATAATGGCAACGTTATCCTTGATATCCATGGTCTGCAAATCCTGAATCCGGTTGAACTGGAAACGACATTGAACCAAATTGTTGGAGTCGTTACTAACGGATTGTTCGCCAGAAGAGGTGCTAACATTTTGTTATTAGGCACAGACAAAGGTGTTGAAACCATCACTGTTTGATATGCAGTTTGCAATCAGAATTCCGTTAATTATAGGCTATAAAAGTTGCATCTGATTCACCAGAAGGTACGATATGGTTGTTAAAGAACATATTTCAAAAAGATTTGACGCTGATCTCGAAGAAGTGCGCACCCGTGTGTTACAGATGGGGGGATTTGTCGAGGAACAGATCGAGCGTGCGATAGAAGCCTTAACAGAAGGCAATGAGAACATCATTGATCAGGTCATTGCCAATGATCACCGCGTCAATGCTATGGAAGTATCCATCGACGAGATTTGCAGTCAGATTATTGCGCGCAGACAACCTACCGCCAGTGATTTACGCATGATCATGACGGTTATTAAGACGATTACTGATCTGGAGCGAATTGGCGATGAGGCGGCAAAGATCGCACGTATGTCAAGACTCATTTATGCAGCTGACCGTTTACATACGCCACGTTTTGTAGAAGTTAAACATGTTGCACAAATTGCCCTGGGCATGTTACACCAGGCGCTGGATGCTTTTGCTCGCCTGGACCTGAATGCTGCCGCGCATATTGTGCGCCAGGATGAACTGGTCGATGAAGAATTTCGCGCTATCCTGCGGCAGCTCATTACCTTCATGATGGAAGATCCGCGTAAAATCTCGGTTTCACTGGAAATTCTTTTTGTGGCAAAAGCAATCGAGCGTATTGGCGATCACGCGAAAAACATGTCTGAATACGTGGTTTATATGGTCAAAGGTAAAGATGTGCGCCATGTTACAGCCGATGAGATTGAACGCGAAGTTAGAGGTTAAATCATTTGTTTGATGTAAGCGTGCCTTGAGATTTAGGCATAGGGCTATGCGCGAATATTCCACATTGGCTGCGGTTGATCTTGGTTCAAATAGCTTCCACCTGCAGGTGGCGCGTGTGGTGGATAAGCAGCTTTATCCCTTGGATAGCCTGAAGGAAATGGTTCGGTTGGCTGCTGGTCTCACGATAGACAAAAAGCTAGACGAAGCAAGCCAGGCGTGCGCGCTGGACTGCCTGAAACGATTTAGTGAACGTCTACGGGGGTTTCCGACTCATGCTGTGCGTGTGGTTGGAACAAACTCACTGCGTGTTGCCAGAAATGCTGCTGAATTCCTGGTAAAAGCTGAAGCTGTGCTGGGATTCCCAATTGAAATCATTGCCGGGCATGAAGAAGCGCGTCTCATCTATCTGGGGGTCGCGCATAGCCTGCCAGTTTCAGATAATAACCGGTTGATCATCGATATCGGCGGAGGTTCCACGGAATTCATTATTGGCTCCCGTCTGGAGCCCACTAAGCTGGAAAGCCTTTATATGGGTTGTGTCAGTCATAGTTTGCGCTTTTTCCCGGATGGTAAGATTACTAAAGGTGCCATGAAACGTGCAGAGCTGGCGGCGCAAACTGAAATCCAAGGCATCACAACTGAATTCTCAGCTGAGCAATGGCAGGAAACATATGGGTCTTCAGGAACAGCGCGCGCGTTAGGCCGTATCCTTAAGCTGAATAACTATGGCGATAGCAATAAAACGGAAGGGATTACCCTGGAAGGGCTGGAAAGATTTCGTGAATACCTCCTTAAAGCGGGTGATATCAGGAAGATTGTGATCGCCGGTTTACATCCCGATCGCGTGCCTGTGATTGCAGGCGGATTCGCCATCATGTTTGCCGCATTCAAAGAATTGGGTATTGGGCGCATGCTGCTTACAACGGGCGCGTTGCGCCAGGGTGTACTCTACGATATGCTCGGACGGTTTCATAATGAAGATATGCGAGAAATATCCGTACAGCAGTTTATGCAACGCTACCGTGTCGACTCTGCCCAGGCAGCACGTATTGAATCCCTTTCCTTGGCGTTGGCAAAACAGCTGCTGGTTAATCATCCTGATGAGGAAGCAGTAGAAAGCGCATTGCATTTATTGTCTTGGGCAGCGCGCCTTCATGAGGTTGGTATTTCAGTAGCTCATTCCGGCTATCACAAGCATTCTGCTTATATTCTCGGCAATGCAGACATACCGGGCTTTTCCAAAATGGAGCAGATGCAGCTGAGCCAACTGGTACTGGTCCATCAGGGTTCGCTAAGTAAAGTAAGTGAATTTCTGGCTAATCCTATCAGTTTGGCTCAATCAATTGCATTGCGTCTGGCGGCCATTTTTTACCGCAGCCGGACCAGCATCGAATTGCCTCCCATAAAAATACAAGCTAATAGCAGTAGCTGTAAACTGTTTATTTCGCAAGCCTGGCTGGAGTGCAACCCGTTAACAGAGACCTTGCTGCGCGCTGAGGTTGATGCCTGGGCAGAGCTGAAAATTAATTTCTCCATCCGGGCGTCTTATACAAAGAAGAGTCTTGTCTGAGTTTTTGTATGGCAATGCGGGCATCATTAACGTTGCCAGCAATCCATTGCCGTTAGCGAGGCGTTAGTACTGACGCCCTTGACACCGGTATGCGTTAACGTCAAGGTGGCGCATGCATCATTCGTCATCGCGCCAGTAGGAACAGCCTCCAATGTATAACTATTTTGCGTCGGCATGCCTGCTGCAAACTGGATGATATATTTGGCAGTACCTGTCTTGGGGGATTGGGTAATAGGCAGGGTAAAATTTGTAGCATCGCTTTTCAGGTCATACCGGTTCGACTCAGTAAAATTACGCTCAAGTAACTGCGCCATCTCCAGCAGAATGCCTTTAGCTTCTGCCCGATTGGTGCTGCGTACATGCTCTTGATAGGCAGGCAGGGCAATGGCGGCCAGAATACCAATCACGGCTACGGTCATCATCGTTTCAACCAAGGTAAAACCCGATAGTCTCTTTTTTAGTGGTATTGCCTGATTACTCATTTTTCTCATTGTTTGGTCCCAATCAAATTACAAATACTCTTTTTCTGAATTTTAGAAGATTCTTCAGAAATAAGCAGAAGGATCTTATCTCAATTTAAATTCGATTATTGTATTTGTTTCCAGGAATGGCGTGGATTACGTGGATTTCCTTTGATTGTAACAGCCTCGATTAAACCGGTGGTTGAACCGGCGATCAAGTGCATGAGACTGCCTGCACTGATGGCGATCGATTCGCTGCGTACGCCGTCGGAGCCAATGGCTGCGATCAGCCGATCCTGATTGTTGATCACCCCGTTATCGTCAGTATCAAATTGAGGGGCAGTCAGCATGCCGCCTGTTTCTGCATTTAGCAACATCAACCAGTTATGACCTCCCGCAGCGCAGGGATCGCTGGCAGGAATGAGCGTGGTAAAGATAATGCGTCCGAAACTGAGCTGCGGCATGATGACCGAGCGTTCTCCTTGCGAATTTGTACCGGACGGTTGCAGCAAATCGAGATACCATCCTTTTTGGGTCTGCCAGTTAACCAAATTGTTTGATACTGTGCGCTCAAACGGGGGCAGCGCGGTTTCAGTCAGAATGGTCTGCTGTTGCAGCGTGCTTCGATCTGTGGCGGATATTGGACTGCCGTTATCCCAGATGCCATATAAGGTTTGTGTGTTGCTATTGGTATTGTCCCCTGCAGCAATATACTGGCCAGTACCGAAATAAATGAGATAGCCTCCACTGGGGTGACGTCCGATTTCCAAGGGGGAAGTGATCGGTTGCACCTGATCGCTGGCATTCCTGGCGGTAAACAGAGGAAGTTTTGTATTACCGGATTTATAGGCAACATCCCAGTTTCCTGGATTAGTTGATAGATCGAATTTCCAGACATTACCTTGCAAATCGCCGGCATAAACGAGATCAATGATTTTGTCACCATTGGTATCGACTAACGCTGGCGCGGAAAGACCATTATTGCCGCTATCGTTGGTGGCGATTTTCTGAATCAGCGCACCTGTCTGCAGATTAATGATGTAAAGATAAGCGCGATCACTGGTGCTGTTGTATCCGTTACTGATAATGGCAGCCCAGACACCGTTTTTTAATAACGCGATTTTTGCCTGCCCTGGTACAAATCCCAAATCAGGGTCAGAAAATTCCCACAGCACGTTAGAAGCGGAAAAATTAACTGGATCGGTGATATCCAGTGCAAAAATACTTTTTCCGCCGGCGCCTAATGAGCCCAGTAATATGGTTTTCCAGCTCGGAGTGGAACCAATATAGGCATCACCGGCATAAGCATTGCCATCTACGAAATAATAATGCGTGTAGTTAGGCGCAGTTAGCGAGCTTAATTTTGGGTAGACTGCGCTGGGAATATAGCTGAATAGCTCAACCCCAGTCTCGGCATTAAAGGCGTGCAGCATGCCATCGTTGGCGCCGGTATAAATAACCGGCATCCTGTTCGCGCTAGCCTGGACATAGGTGGCATAGGAATCTTGCCCTGCTGTTCCGCTGGGCAATGCATCATAATTAAAATTAAGCGCTTGGACGAATAACAGGTCGGAATTGACAATATCGCCAAGCAGGCCATTGTTCCGATTACGGAAACTCCCACCTTGCGCCAATTCTGTGGTTTTGTCACCGCGCAGCCAGGAAATTCGACTGCTTCCTAGAGCGTCGTTAGCACCGCTGATGTTGGTATTCAGCGCATTTTGTTGCGAGTCCGACAACAGGGAAAAATTAGCAGATGTAAATGCAAGTCCGCTCGTGCCATTATGGGTAAGAATGGAACGGCTGGCATGCGCTGGCAGCACGGCTGAAGCTTCCCATAACGTCGCTCCCAGTGACCCATCCGAACTCAATTCATATGCAAACAATTGTCCGCTCCAATCGTTGCTATTAAACCTGGCCTGATAAACATGGGTGCCGTTATGAAGCCGGGTGGTGTTCGTGGTAACGGCGGCGGCTGAACTGACTCTCAGGGTGATGTTGCTGAGTACATTGCTCAAATTGCTGGCGAGAGTGATGGGATCGTGTGCGCTGAAAAAGTTCCCCCGGCTATTTATCGCAGCGTGCCATAAATCATCAATTTTTGCTGCTTCACTGAGAGTTGGATCTGGCCATGTGCCTGCTCCCGTCGGTAACGAGGATAATGTGCCCTGAGCTCCCAAACCAACTGTGAAATTGACCAGGTGTTGCCAGAAGGCAGGGTCAGCAGCATTCGTCAGTACCTTATTGTTCAGGTCGGGGCGTAAATCATTCTTCCAGTAATGCATGGCAATATCTGCGAGCGTATTGCTAAAGCCATCGGCATAGGGCAATGCTGGGGTATAGGTGTAAGTCGCAGGTGTGGCATTGGGAAAATGATTGACAATGGTATTTCCCTTAGTATTATCCGCGTTGCCTATGTCAGTAAAAGTGTCAGACCAGTAACCATCTGTCATCAGAATATGGTAACTCTGGCGGCAGGCATATTGCGTGCCGCCAGTGGAGCCTGGTGTTTGTCCCCAAGGACCTTGATCGTCGGTACGCAAAAAATAGCGTCCTACCTCATCGGTTGCTCTGCGCAGTGGTGTTCCTGCTGCCGGGATAGAGTGGGTATACAGATTATTAAAAAAGGATTCCCTGTTTACGCCGCTAAATTGTCTCACTCCACTGATAATGGTGCCTGTCGAGATGCCATCGATGCTCGTGCTGCCCTGATTGATTGCACCAAACCCTACCCGTAAATTGCTGCCTTGTGCCGCAAATGCTTGACCCACTCCGGCACGGGATAGCAGGATACGAGAGCGGTAATAGGTATACCAATTAGCAAAATTCTGAATTTCTTCTTGGTAACTGCAAATAGGGACGGCAGTGCAGTCTGTGCGACCAGCTCCCCCTGTATAGGAAGATGTTGCCGGTTTGATTTCAACTCTGGTATAACTCTCAGCCGCGAGAATATCTCCATCATGGTAGTTGAAATAAACGGCGGGATAGAATGTTTCTGATTTCTCATCGGATAAACTGCCGTTGCTATTTAGCCAGCGGGCGGTTTGGCTATTGTCGACGGTTAAATTGCGACAGCCAGCGCCCGTATTCTTGGGATTGTGCGGTGCGCAGGCAGGGGGGGCATTATTCATCAGTGAGCCATCGGCATTGCTCCACGGCTGGTATCTTACTGTGGGGTTGTAATAAATTTTGTTGGCCTGGCTGGAGCGTAAGGCAGCGGCATAGGGGTTGGCTGGATCGAAATCGACCACCCGGTTATCATAGTCGCCTGCCCCATAAACGCTTGATGCGCGAGGAAACATATAGCGCACATCATGCAAGATCAAATCTTCCGGCATGATTTCAAACTGCATCGAGCCTGAGTCGTCCAGCGTAAACATTACATTAGGATCAACTGCTGTCGTTAGAAACAAGGGAACATTTGAGAGAGTAAGAGCAGCTTGTACAGGTGATGGAATAAAGGTGATCAGTGTGGCGATTATTGCTACGCCAATAACACGCAGATGTTTCAATTTAGCCTCCGTTCATCTACGGTAAACGCTTTGTAATATAACCATTGCTGATTCAGTGCCCCCTACTCCTCTTGCGATAATCCTGTACATGGTTGATGTCAATGATATGGCTGATTGCTGAACACTTTCTCCGCTTAAAGGAACGCTGACGAGTTGTTCAATGATATAGCGTGGCTGGCTTGCTACACCTGGCATGGTGGTAGCGATTGTTCTGCCGCTGGTAGACCATTCTGACCAGCTAAGTGGATCAGGCGCTGGAAAGGATGCATGGTGATAAAGCCCATTTGCACCATCAAATACCGGTAAGGTAATTTGTTGCAGAAATAGTTCGCCTTCTCTGAGAGCAGCCTCAGCGGCCTGGAAAGCCAGGTTCTCGTCGCGCAAATTACCTGCCATTTTTTCTTCCAGCATCGTGGTCTGCATCGCTGTTACTCCCAGCAGTGTCATCATGACCAGAAAGATTAAGCCAGTAATAAGCACGACGCCTTTCTGTCTTGATGTTGGTTTGGTTCCATGAGCGATCATGATGCCTATTCTGTGCGAAAGCATATCAAGGCATCCGGTTGCGCAATGCCACCACGGTCGTGAAAGCCTGGCGTAGCCGTCGGTCAGTGGGGGTAGTGGTGGTGCCATTGAAGGTGTAGGATTGGGGCTGGCTGGCGATATTATTCTCTATCGACTGCATCAATAAGCTAATGCGCACGCTGACGACTTTTCCCCAATCTGCAACCGCATCTGCGGTACGATAGATGTCTGCTGTCCAGTTGCCATCGAGATCCTCGCCGTATTCAATTTGCAAGTTTTCTACCCCCCTGACCAACTCTTCTGCATCATTTGTTCCAATCTTGTGATAAAGCGCTGGCCAGTCATCTATCATACGAATGAAATAGGAGCGGGTAGCGATCTTGATGAGTTCGCCGCCAGTAAATTCTTTACCTAATTCCTTGGTGGCATTGCCCGGCGTATTAGTGCCTCCTGTGTTATGAACGATGTTGTCTTGACCAGAAGAAGTATTGAAATTGGTGATTTGAAAAATGGCGGCTGCCTGACAGTCGGTTACCAACACAATGTGATTTTCCTTGAGACCGCTTCCCACTGTTACTTTGAGATCAGCCGAGCCGGGTGGATTGCCGCCCGGATGGGATAACACCTTGGTCTCTTTGCCGTCTATACCACGCACCACGATAATATCGCGCCCGCCCAGAGGGCTGGGAATAGCGCCTGAATCTGGTAGGGCGGGCGTCCATGCGGTCATGCTGGTTGCTTCGAAACCTTCTAACGCTTGACCAAGGCGCCAGAAAAAGTCTGTGGCGTTATTCAGGGTGTTGACAGTCGGGATGCCATTGCCTGCACAGCCAAAATAGCCCGCCATACGGATATCCCGTGAAAGCAGCTGAAAAGCATAGCGGGCATTCTCCTGCATTCTGGCCAGCGCCTCATTGACGCGATAGGTTTGATGAGTGGCTGTCAGAATAGCGATTACCCCGCCCAGCAACAAAAGTCCAATGGTCATGGCAACCATCAGTTCGACTAACGTGAAACCATGCTGTTTTATGACCACCTGCTTCATTTTTATAGCTGAGTGGTCAGAATAAACCGCTGAGCAGCCGAAATACCACGGCTGTCATCCCACTGGATGGTGACTGTGACGACGTTGTTATCTACATTGATAGCACCTGTTCCTGCAGGTAATCGCAAGGCCAGTTCATTTAGCCAAGTGTTGACATCTTGCTCGGCAATGGCGCTGCCGGAAGCTGCTGAAGCACCAATGACGATGTTGTAGCCGCCATTCATTGCTGCAGTCCGATTGGCGCGCATGCTGTCAAGAATGCTATAGGTCATCATGGTAGCAGTCGAACGGAAACTCGCGCTCCGGTTATGACTGAGGCCGACAGTTTGCAAACCTGCCAATCCAAGCAGTCCGATGGATAGCACCACAACTGCCACTAACACTTCGATCATAGTGACGCCTTTTTGAGGCGATATCTGGAAGCTCTTTTTGATTGTTAGCATGGCGATATCTTTGTCACATACGGCCGGCCTGTCTTATTCACGATAATTTTGCGTCCCTGGGCGCTATTACATAGGGTAAAAGAGTCGTTAGCCAATCCGCCACTGCCTTCGCTGCTGCCATTAGGTAAGTAAGAGATCCAGTGCTCATGAGTTTTGCCGCTACTCATGGTGCTGCCTTTCAATCCAGGAGAAACCCGCAATATTTGATCGCTACCATCGACTTTTCCCTCTTCTCCACTATCGCTGTATACTATCCAGCCATCCTGCCAGTTACTGCCGTTGGTACAGTCTGTGCCACTGTTACTTTTGCACATAGTCACCCGCCTGCCGCGTTTCACTGCTTCAGAACGGCTGTAATGAAGCGCAGTGAGGAACTCATTCGCTTGCGTTGATAAGCGTGATTGCACCATTATCGACTGATAGCTAGGTACAGCGATAGTAGCCAGAATTGCGCCGATACTCAGCGTTATCATGAGCTCTAACATGGTAAAACCACTACAGGTGGGCATATTTAATCCTTTATCTTATAGGTGTATCACTAAAAATCCATGTTGTCGGCCAATTGCTGTAGCGAGTGCTTGTGTGCTCATGCACCGGCTCTTCACATTTTCCGTAACAGTGAATTTTTAGAGAGGTTCTATGCTTTTAACCCTATGCTTAATGATTACGGTCAGCTTTTTAACCGACTTTAATTAAAGTTGGCAAAACTATTGAGTTGCTTTGCTCACGTGGCATGCAACGACGATTGAGAGATGAGTGAAGTGACACAAGATTTCATTGTGATTGGCGCGGGAATCATTGGTCTTGCGACTGCAGTGCGATTGCTGACAGAAGGAGCCACGGTTACCATCCTGGAAAAAAACAAGGTTGGGCAGGAATCTTCTTGGGCGGGAGGCGGCATTTTGTCGCCGCTATGTCCCTGGGATTATCCCGATGCGGTAACGCGCCTTACTGATTATAGTGCGGCCATGTTTCCAGCATGGGTGGCGGAACTGTGTGAAGCAACGGGAATTGATGCTGAATACGAAGCAAGCGGAATGCTGGTGCTGCCGCCTTATCATGCAGAGGCCGCGCACAAATGGCGGATTTCACATGCAGCTGAAGTGGAACAGAATGCATTCAGCGAGTGCTTTTCACGCAATAAACAAAACATCCCTCTTCATTTCAACGTGGAGAATGCGCTGTTTCTTCCCCATATTGCGCAAGTCCGCAACCCCCGCCTGTTGTATGCGTTACACAAGCTAGCCGTGCAGCTGGGGGGTCGTATTATTGAGCATTGTGAGGTATATGAGATCATCACGCAGCATAATCGACTTGATGTGCTTGCTACCTCGTGCGGTAAATATCGTGCTGATCACTTTGTCATCACGGCGGGCGCATGGAGCAAGCAAGTGTTAGGAAAACATGCGTTCAGTCTTGATATTAAGCCCATGCGCGGACAAATGTTGTTATACAAGTTCGCAGAGCCGCCGCTGCGATCAATTCTGTTGCAGAGAGATGTATATCTAATCCCGCGACGTGATGGCTATTTGCTAGCCGGTAGCACCATGGAAGATGTTGGTTTTAACAAACAGGTGACGCTTGCCGCTCGTGAGTATTTGTCTGAGCGCGCACAAGGATTGCTGCCACAGTTAAAGAATATGCCACTGATAAATCATTGGGCAGGCCTGAGGCCAGCTTCACCACAGAATATTCCCACTATCGGGCGCCATCCGCTATTGAATAATCTGTTCATTAATAGCGGACATTTTCGCTATGGCGTAACTATGGCGCCAGGCAGCGTCAGAATTTTGCTGAATGAGATTATGGGCAGACCACAACCCTTTGATATTGGTCCTTATCAGCAAGGGTGGGGGGATTATTAATGCACTTCACGCACATACTTATCCATCGGGATTGCTTCTGCTTTAGGCAGGGGAAATACCACCGACTCAATGACACCACTTAATTCCTCTATCATGACATCACTGCCTGTCTGTTCGGCGCCAATCTGCTTGAGTCTGTCCAAAACTTGCTGCACCAGTATCTCTGGCGCTGAAGCACCCGCAGTAATGCCAATGCAGCTTTTTCCAATCAGCCAGGTATCCTGCAATTGCTCAGCACGGTCAACCATATAGGCTTCAACGTTAGCATTACGCGCTACTTCACATAAACGATTGGAATTTGAACTATTGGGAGAGCCCACTACAATGACCAGATCGCAATGTTTAACCATCTTTTTGACGGCATCCTGGCGGTTTTGCGTGGCGTAGCAGATATCATCCTTTTTGGGGCCGATGATTTTTGGAAAACGCCGTTTTAATGCCTCAATGACACGGGCTGCATCGTCGACAGACAAGGTTGTTTGGGTGACATAAGTCAGGTTATATTCATTCTTAACCTGTAAATTGGCAACATCTTCTTCTGTTTCCACTAAATACATGCCATTATCGTTTCCTTCCACCTGGCCCATGGTGCCTTCAACTTCGGGATGACCTTGGTGGCCAATCATGATGATTTCTTTTCCTTCTTTACGCATTTTGGCAACTTCAACGTGCACTTTAGTCACCAGCGGGCAGGTTGCATCGAATATCTTGAGTTTGCGCGCAGCTGCTTCTCGTCTTACCGCATGTGAAACGCCATGAGCACTGAAAATCAGAATGCTTTCTTGCGGAACTTCTTCCAGATTCTCAACAAATACAGCACCCTTCTTTTCCAGATCTTCCACGACAAAACGATTGTGTACGACTTCATGTCGCACATAGATAGGCGCGCCATGCATGGTCAATGCGCGTTCGACAATTTCAATGGCACGATCCACGCCAGCACAAAAACCCCTTGGGTTTGCAAGTAAAACTTTGATCATTGGTTATTCTCCCTGAAGACAATATCTGGCATTACCGGTCGTAGGTATTGGTATATTTCAAAAAATTTGACCCTATACACTTTAAGGTAATTATAAGATATCTTGCTAAAAAATTTCTGGAATCATTGCGTGTGCCCTGCTAGTAATTCATACCGTATTTCAAGTAGTGCGATCTAGCGCTTATGCGGCCTCATGATGCCGTTTGACCTGCTCTACCCGTTTCTCATAGGCTGTACGTGCGATGCGAACATCTTCCAGAAAGAGGGGTAATTCTTTGAGGAGTAATGCTTGAGGACCATCAACCAGGGCCTTGCTGGGTACCGGGTGGAAATCAACCAGCACCATATTGGCGCCTGCGATAATTCCCTGCGCGGTAGCATGCATGATATCCAGTATGCCATCTGCTGAGCCAGCGCGCGTGCCTACTGAATGGGAAGGATCAATACAGACCGGCATCCGTGTCAGCCGCCTGACTACAGGCACGTGGGCAAAATCGACAAAATTACGGTGCGGGTCACCCATATTGGTTTTCATGCCGCGCAAACCAAAAGCCACCTTTCGGTTTCCTTCCGACGCCAGGTATTCTGCTGCATTAAGCGATTCATCCAGGGTAATGCCAAAACCACGTTTAATCAGTACTGGAAAATCCTGCTGGCGGCCAACGATCTTTAATAACTCGAAATTCTGCGTATTACGCGTGCCAATTTGCAGCATCACACCAGTTGAATTGCCGGTCTGGTAGAGCGCTTCCCGAATTTCCTCGACATGCGATTCGTGCGTAACCTCCATGGCAATCACTTTGATCTCATACTTGCCAGCGAGATCGAATACATAAGGCAAGCAGGCTTTGCCATGTCCCTGGAATGAGTAAGGGCTGGTGCGCGGCTTATAGGCACCCATGCGGGTACAAACCTGGCCATGATCACGTAGCACCTTCATCATTAATTCTACATGCTCTAGTGTATCGACAGCGCATAGCCCGGCAAACACATTCAATGTATCTTGGCCAAAACGCACGCCGTTGTAGTCGAAATAGGTCGGGCGATCATCATTTTCGTGTCGCCCAAGAATGCGATACTCTTCAGAGATACGCACTACCCGTTCGACACATGGAAGACTTTGCATGTCTTCAACTGATAATGCTTTGGTATTGCCGATCAGATAGACTTCCGTCAGTGTCTGTTCAGTACCCACTTCAGTGTGGACGCGTATGGTAATACCTGCGAGATTAGCAAGGTGAGCGAGCAATTGCTTATATTCAGGGCTGTCAGAAAGTGTGCCCGGTTTTAGAATAAGAATCATAATGAATGCCTGATATAGTTTCTTAAAAGAAAAGGTAACAATGATTCGATGCTGATTCTAACTGAAAACAGAATGGCTTGCCATTATCTGTGCAACTATAGATCTGGCCCACCTATCTAATGTTAAGATGTATTTTATAAGGCATTATATTTAAATGATGCTATTTATTTGTCGACGGTATTATTTAGCTAATTGAGCACGTCTTGGCCAAAAATACAAAAACCGTTCCACACTATTTCGAACATGATGCCGATGTCGGCATCATCGGCTGTGGCTCGACAATTGAACAAGCATTTGAAGTGGCCGCTCAAGCAATGTTCGCCATTGTAACTAATCTTGATACGGTCCAGCCTGATGTCTCTATCGCTTTTGAGTTTGAAGAAGACGATCTCGAACTTGCTTTGGTAACTTGGCTAAATCTGCTGTTGGGGAAAGCGCGTGAATTGGGGATGATTTTTTGCCGCTTTCATGTTCATCACCAAGGTAAGCTATGGCATGCTGAAGTACGAGGTGAAAAATGGCATGCAGATTTAGAACATGGTGTTGAAGTTAAAGGTGCAACTTTGACGATGCTTTCAGTCAAGCAAATCGGTGCAATGTGGGAAGCGCGTTGCGTGGTGGACGTATAAGAAGGAGGAGGCATAAGATGGACTTGCAGCAATTACATCAAATTCAGCCTTATCTATGGACACTACCACTTAAACCCGGAGAGGTGCGGGGAGAGGTATTGCTCTACGGCAGCGCTCCCTTGCTGGTGAGCATGGATGATAAGGTGCTTGAGCAAATAGCCAATGTAGCGCAGCTGCCTGGTTTGGTGGGTGCTGCCATAACCATGCCGGATGCGCATTGGGGTTATGGCTTTCCCATCGGTGGGGTCGCGGCATTTGATGCTGAACAGGGCGGCATTATCTCCGCTGGTGGTGTCGGCTTCGATATTTCCTGTGGTATTCGTTGCTTGCGCAGTAACTTGAGGTTACAGGATGTGACACCACGCCTGTCGACCCTTGCTGATAGATTATTCCAGACTATTCCGGCGGGTGTGGGTGAGGAAGGTGCGCTCAAGCTGGACACGAAACAGCTTGATCAGGTTCTGCTTGGTGGTGCGCGCTGGGCGGTGCAGCAAGGTTATGGCACAGAAGCAGATTTAGAGTATATCGAAGAACAAGGTTGTGTGACAGGCGCTGTGCCAGCAAATGTTTCGGAATTAGCCAAGAAACGCCAGCGGGGTGAAATGGGTACCCTTGGATCGGGTAATCATTATCTTGAAGTTCAAGTGGTCGATCGTATTTTCGACTTTGCTGCTGCAGAGGCTTTTGGGTTGCAGGAAGGTCAGATTATTATTTCGATTCACTGCGGTTCGCGCGGATTGGGGCATCAAATTGGCACGGACTATCTTGTCATGCTTGCCAAGGCTGCCGGCCGCTGCGGTATTCATTTACCCGATCGTGAACTGGCATGCGCGCCGATCAAATCGCTGGAAGGGCAGCAATATATCGGTGCAATGAATGCTGGCATCAATTGTGCGCTGGCTAACCGGCAAATCTTGGCGCATTTGGCCCGTGAAACATTCAGGGAGGTTTTCCCGAGCAGCGCACTCGAGACGTTGTTTGATGTCTCGCACAATACCTGCAAGATAGAAAAACATGAAGTTGATGGTCGATCACGATTGCTGCATGTGCACCGTAAGGGCGCTACCCGTGCCTTTGGCCCAGGGCATGCCAGCTTGCCGAAGCGCTATCGCGCGGTAGGTCAACCGGTGATTATTGGCGGGAGCATGGGGACGGGCTCTTACGTGCTGGCGGGAAGCAGTGGAAATCCTGCCTTCGCCTCATCCAGTCATGGAGCGGGTCGGGCCTTGAGCCGCCATCAGGCGCTATCACGTTGGCAGGGAAAGCAGTTGATCAGCGAGCTTGCCCAGCAGGGTATCTTAATCCGTTCGCGTTCCATGCGCGGGGTGGCAGAGGAAGCGCCCGGCGCCTACAAGGATGTTGATTTGGTCGCCGAAGCGACAGAGCAGGCAGGACTTGCCCGCAGGGTTGCTTTTCTGCGACCTAAGGCATGTGTAAAAGGATGATTTTTTCACAGGAGGTCTCATGTATCAAAAAATCCTGGTTCCGGTTGACGGCAGCACCACTTCAGAATGCGCGCTGCAGGAGGCCATCAGGCTGGCGCAACAGCAGCGGGCGCAGTTGGAACTCGTGCATGTATTTGAAGATGTTCTTTACTGGGTCGATGAAAGCTATATCAATTATGCTGAACTGCAAGAAACCATCAGGGCGAGTGGGGAAAAAATACTGACTCAGGCACAAGCGCTGGTGCGGCAAGCGGGGTTGACAGCTGAAACAAAATTGCTTGAAGCAAAAAGTCAACGGATTGCTAACATCATTGTGGCAGAAGCCGAGCGTTGGCAGGCCGAGCTGATTGTCATTGGCACTCATGGTCGGACGGGTTTCAGTCGCCTGGTATTGGGCAGTGTCGCTGAAGGGGTGGTACGCACGGCATCGATGCCTGTTTTATTGGTTCGAGGAGGCTAACGCGCGGTGCCGGACAAGTTGCTGTAGCAAAATGCAGCATATTGATAACTAAATAATTCATCCGATATGAAAGTGACGTTAACTAGCGGAGATGCACTCGTGATCGTCGATATGCAGAATGATTTTCTGCCGGGTGGCAGCCTGGCTGTGCCGATGGGTGATACCATCATTCCGGTGATCAATCGCTATCTGATGTTTTTTCATGATCATGGCCTACCGGTTTTTGCAACCCGCGACTGGCACCCATCGGATCATTGTTCTTTTCAGCAACAAGGCGGCCCATGGCCCTCGCACTGCATTGCCACTACAGCAGGGGCGGCGTTTCACCCAGATATCGAATTTCCTCTTAATACTCATGTCATTTCCAAAGCAGTAACGCGAGAGAAAGATGCCTATTCCGGTTTTACTGACACACAGCTCAATGCTTTACTGCAGACATTGGCCATTCGCCGCTTGTTTATTGGCGGCATTGCCACTGATTATTGTGTGCTTAATACGGTCAAAGATGCATTGCACTACCATTACACCACTTTTGTGTTGGAAGATGCGATCTGTGCCATCGATCTGCAGCCAGATGACGGTTTAAATGCACTCAAGGAAATGGTGCGGCTAGGCGGGATGCTGATTCAATTTGAGGCGCTCGTTGCATGAACCCGTTTTCCAGTCCGCTACTTGCTGATCTTTATCAGTTTACGATGCTGCAAAGCTATCTTGAGCAGGACATGCAGGAAACAGCTGTCTTCGAGTTGTTTATCCGCAAACTGCCGCCTGGCCGAAATTTCATGGTGGCAGCTGGATTGGAACAGGTGCTGGATTTTCTCGAAAACTTGAAATTCTCACCTGAGGAACTCGCCTGGCTGGCCACACGCTTTCGCCCTCCGCTTATCGATTATTTTGAACAGTTTCGTTTTAGCGGCGATGTGCACGCTATGCCAGAAGGCACCTTGTTTTTTCCCAACGAGCCCATCCTGCGAATAACCGCGCCGCTACCGCAAGCGCAATTGATCGAATCACGCCTCATCAATCTTCTTCACTTCGAAACGCTGATTGCATCCAAGGCCGCCCGGTCGGTATTGGTCGCACCGGGCAAGTTATTGGTTGATTTCGGTATGCGTCGCGCACATGGTGCCGAAGCAGGATTGCTGGCGGCACGGGCAAGCTATCTGGCAGGATTTTCCGGCACGGCTACCGTGCTGGCAGGTGCGCTTTACGATATTCCTTTGTTTGGAACCATGGCGCATTCCTACATTCAGGCGCATGCAGACGAGATGACTGCCTTTGAACACTTCGCCCACGCCAATGCGGATAACGTCGTTTTGTTGATTGATACCTATGATACCGAGGCAGCTGCCAGTAAAGTGGTTGCGCTCGCGCCAAAACTTCAGGCAGCGCATATCAACATTAAGGGCGTTCGCCTGGATAGCGGCGATTTGGCGGCCCATGCCCGCAACGTGCGCCAGATACTCGATCAGGGCGGTCTGCAGAGTGCAACTATTTTCGCTAGCGGTAATCTGGATGAATACCGGCTGCAAACCCTGCTGTCATCCCAGGCGCCGATAGATGGTTTTGGCATCGGTACCGCACTGGATATTTCCAGCGATGCACCGGCTTTCGACTGTGCCTATAAGCTGCAGGAATATGCGGGCAAGCCGCGCCGTAAACGCTCAGAAGGCAAAGCAACCTGGCCGGGAAGAAAGCAGGTATACCGCTTTTACACTACACAGGGCGAAATGAGTCATGATGTTGTGGCACTGGAGGAAAATGATCCTTGTGATGGGCGACCACTGCTAGAGCCGGTCCTGCTGGCAGGACAACGCATTCAATCGAAAATATCCTTACACGACATCCGTCAGCGGACAGTGGCAGGTTATAGCCGTCTACCGAAAGCCATGACTGCTCCTGCGACTGCACTTGATGCTGCACCGTCCTATCCAGTTATCATTTCTACTGCATTGCAGGATCTGGCAAAACAGTTTGATGCCGAGATGATGACGCGTTTGTAACAAAAGAAAAGAAGCATTAAAGCTGCGATATTCGTCCAATTTGTTAATTAGATAATCGGCAAATAATGGATGCCTTGAAAATTATTTTTTCTGGGACGGCTCATTGCCTGCTGATTGAGTTAGCTACCCTCTCTACCATGCGCATCAAGTAGAAGATTTTGCTTGGGAGCGTGCGATGCCGCAAGGGGTCGAAGGAGCCGGGCAAGACTGCACTGATAATAGGAGAATATTATGCAATACAACTTCATCCCCCTTGGATTCATCGCATTTGGTTTGTCTGTTTGCGCAAGCGTAGCCTTGGCTGAATCCAAACCTATCATTCCTGCTTGTGCTTATCAGGATATCGATGTTAAAAAATATGGCTACGTGCCCTTCCAGAATCCTCCGGACATTCATTCCAGCAACGGCGTGCTGACAACCAGTCTCAATGTCCAGTACACCGATCCTGCCGCTACTTCCATCGGCGGATGCCCGGTTACCCTGCGTAGCTACAATGGCCAGCTGGTTGGTCCCACTTTACGCGTCCGGCAGGGGGATGTCATCAATCTGTTGCTGAACAATCAATTACCCAAGGAGACTGCTGAGGAAGTTCAGGCGCAGTTTGAACAAGAGAGCAGAAACGCTTATCTCAATACTGTACCCGCATCTTTCAACACCACCAACATGCACTATCACGGCCTGCATGTTTCCCCCACTGGCAATAGCGATAATGTTCTGCTGGATATTGCCCCGCAAAGCCAATTCCAGAATGAGGTGAAGTTGCCGGCTAGCCATCCGATAGGTTCTTACTGGTATCATGCCCATGCCCATGGCTCCACATCTATTCAGGTAGGTAGCGGCATGGCGGGCGCTATCGTCATAGAAGATGATGCCAAGACTGCACCAAAGTCACTGCTTGCCGCCAATGCCAATGAGAAAATATTTGTGCTGCAAACTATTCTTTATGACCAGCGAGGAGAACTCAATAACATAACCAGTCTTTTTCCGGGTCCGTCCAAGCCCACACCCAAAGACTGTCACGCAGCTGGTAATAAAGACACTTGGCCGTGTTCGCGCCGCCGTATCACCATCAACGGGCAGATCGTTCCTGTCATCAGCATGAAACGAGGTGAAGTCCAGCGCTGGCGTTTGATTGACACCGCCTTCCGTGAGTCGATCGCTTTCGTGGTAGAGGGCCATGATCTGCATGAAATCGCCTTGGATGGCAATTATTTGGGCCGCGTTGACAGTTGGCAGGCGGGAACGCCGATCGATCTCCAGCCAGGCTACCGCAGCGATGTCTTGATCAAGGCGAGTATGAAAGCGGGTGATTACCGCATCATCGATCGGCCTACCGTGGCAGCTAAATCCTTGCGGCAGGCAGACGAGCCTGAGAATCTGCTGGCAATTCTGCGAGTAACTAATGAGACCAACGACATGGCTTTGCCGACCAGCGAGGAAATGGCACCGTTGGCGCCGTTTGGCGATATTGATCTGAGAAAAACAGCCTTGGGTGTGCAAGAGGTCGTCTTCAAGCTCGGCCAAGACATGAATGGTCAGAAAAACTACTTCCAAGTCAATTACCGCGCTTTCAGTCCCAGTCATGTGCGTCAATTGCCACTGAGTGCCACCGAAATGTGGTCACTGACGACAGCAGGCGACCCAGCGGGCGTGTCAAACCCTATCCCTCCTTTGCCGCATGTTTTCCATATCCATGTCAATCCATTTCAGTGGGAGCGGAAAGGGCCAGACGGCGCTGATGAGTTGGTATGGAAAGATACGTTACTGGTACAGGGGCCTGCTGTTACCAACATTTATACGCAATACCAGGACTATATCGGCAAGTTTGTGATGCACTGCCATATTTTGGACCATGAGGATTTAGGCATGATGGAAGTCCAGCAAGTCGTTAACACGGTAGCGGGCGGAATTGCGAATTCGCATTCCCATTAGGCCCGACAGCAAGGAAGTTTTGATGCAACCCTTTTCCTGCCTGAGAGGGTTGCAGGATCAACGTATTGCTTTTCGTTTATCCCATGGTGCGCGGTATTCACGCGTGCACTTCTCCGGACATCTGCTTCGGCTCTGATACGTCATGTGCTTACATGATGTATCGCTTAAGCAGTCCTGCCTTAATAGAATAGAAATTTTAGAAGTACAGCCGACAAACTGTGATGTACGGACACAGAGTCAAGCATAGCTTTATAATCTGACTAAACCAAATCGGTGTTATCCTAAAAACCATGGATGATTCCTATTTCACCACGCCAATTGCCCGGCATGTCTGGGAAACTAAATACCGCTATCGTAACAATGCGGTGGTGTATGACGCCACGATTGCTGATAGCTGGCGGCGCATTGCGTCTACCCTGGCGGCAGGAGAAAGTAGTCGGGAATATTGGCAAGCACGCTTTTACGACATTCTGCATAATTTCAAATTCCTGCCAGGAGGCCGTATCCAGGCTGGGGCAGGAACTACGCACAAGGTCACGCTATTTAACTGTTTTGTCATGGGCGCCATACCTGACGCGATGGATGGCATTTTTAATGCACTTAAGGAAGGCGCGCTGACAATGCAACAGGGTGGCGGTGTCGGCTATGATTTTTCCACACTGCGCCCGCGCGGCACGCAAGCATACGGTGTCGGTTCCGTGGCATCCGGTCCGGTTTCTTTCATGCGTATCTGGGACAGCATGTGCGCTACTATCCTTTCTACTGGCGCCCGCCGCGGCGCCATGATGGGGACATTACGCTGCGATCATCCTGATATTGAGGAATTCATTGCTGTCAAGCAGGACCGCACTCAGTTACGGCACTTCAATATTTCTGTATTGGTCAGCGATGACTTTCTGACTGCAGTAGGCAAGGATGAAGACTGGTTATTAGTCTTTCCAGCCGGTGAGCATGCAGTGGCAGGTGAGGTGGTGCTGCGAGATTGGCCGGGTTACCAGCATCCTGTACCTTGCAAGCTATACAAGCGCATTCGCGCCCGCATGCTATGGGAAAAGATCATGCGTGCTACCTATGACTATGCTGAACCAGGGGTACTGTTTATTGACCGGATCAATCAGCTCAATAATCTTTATTATTGCGAAAGGATACATGCCACCAATCCTTGCGGTGAAGTGCCGCTGCCTCCTTATGGTGCCTGTAATCTCGGCTCAATCAATCTCACGCAATTCGTTAGAGAGCCATTCTCGGAGCAGGCGCTGCTGGATATGACAGGAATTGGCGCCACCGCGAGAAGCGCAGTGCGCTTGCTGGATAATGTGATCGATATGTCGAATTTTCCGTTGGCCGGCCAGGCTGCGCAGGCGCGTTCTTCACGCCGCATCGGCTTGGGAATTACAGGCCTGGCCGATGCGTTAATGATGTTGAATCTACGTTATGGCAGCCAAGCATCATTGCAGATTGCGCAATCAGTCATGCAAACCGTGTGCCATGCCGCTTACCAGGCTTCTGTGGACATCGCCCGCGAGAAAGGATCATTTCCATCCTTTCATCCGGATAAATATCTTGCTGGCACTTTTGTCCGCACCTTGCCCGAAGCTATCCGCAATGGTATTGCGCAGTATGGTATCCGCAACAGTCACCTGACAGCGATTGCGCCAACAGGCACGATCAGTCTGCTTGCCAATAATGTTTCCAGCGGCCTGGAGCCAGTTTTTGACAGTGAGTATAGCCGACAGGTATTGGGGTCGGATGGAAATTACTCGGAATATCATGTGGTTGATTATGCGATTGCTTGCTGGCGCAAGATGCACGGTAACGCGTCTTTACCTCCCGCGTTTATCAGTGCCCATCAGCTGTCACCAAGCGATCACTTGCAAATGCAGGCAGCTATTCAGCCTTATGTTGACCAGGCGATTTCCAAAACGATCAATGTGCCGACGGATTATGATTTCATCGCGTTTCGTAATCTCTATCAACAGGCTTATGACCTTGGTTTGAAAGGTTGTACCACCTTTCGTCCTAATCCGGTAACTGGCACCATTTTGAGCAGAATAACAGAAGAACAAACGGCACCACACTGTTGTGGTTTAGAACGTGAAGCGGACTGATCTCATCACATCATAGGAGGAAAGCATGGAATTCGGCATCGTAGGGTTGGGGCGAATGGGTGCTAACATGGCGCGTCGTCTCGCCCGGCAGGGCATAAAAATCGCAGTGATGAACCGCACCTTCGACGTGACCGAGGCATTGGTCAAGGAAACCGGACACACTGCCTGTGTGGATTACCCGGCGCTGATCGCTGCGCTCAAAGCACCACGCATTGTATGGCTGATGTTGCCAGCCGGTGAAGTGACCGAAACGGCGCTATCGGCATTACTACCCTTGTTATTGCCAGGCGATTTGCTCGTAGATGGCGCGAATGCGCACTACAAGGATGATATGCCGCGCGCTGCACGTTGTGCGCAATTTGGCGTCGAATTCGTCGATGCCGGGGTGTCGGGCGGGGTATGGGGACTGGAAAACGGTTATTGCATCATGTTTGGCGGATCAGATGCGGCTGCAGCACGCTTGCAGCCGTACCTGCAGGCGCTTGCGCCGACACCGACGAGCGGCTGGCTACATACTGGCCCAGTCGGTTCAGGGCATTATGTGAAGATGGTGCACAACGGTATTGAGTACGGCATGATGCAAGCCTTTGCCGAGGGCTTTGCGTTGATGAAGGATAAGCCCGGTTTTAATCTGGATCTTGCGGCCATCTCCGAGCTATGGCGGCACGGCAGCGTGGTACGCTCGTGGCTGCTCGATTTATCTGCTGAGTTTTTAGCGGAAGATCAGATGCTCGCTACGATTGAACCGTTCGTGGCCGACTCGGGCGAAGGCCGCTGGACGGCGCTGGCTGCAATCGAGCAGGGTATCCCGGCACCGATCATGACGCTCGCGTTGGCGATGCGTTTCGCCACACAAGGTAACAACGACTACGCCGCAAAACTGCTGGCTAAAATGCGGCAGGGTTTCGGCGGTCATGCGGTCAAGGAGCATTGAGATGAATGGCCCGCAGGAGCGCCAATCGGAGAATTTGCCATGTTCATTCGTGATTTTCGGTGCAACCGGTAATCTCGCCTCGAGCAAGCTTTTGCCCGCGTTGTTTCATCTGGAGGTGGCTGAGCGGCTGGCGAAAAACCTCACTATCGTTGCTTTCTCACGTCGCGACTGGACGCTCGACAGTTGGCGCGAACATATGCGCGGCATGCTGGCTAACCAAGTCAAAAACAGACTGGAGGGTCCAGTATTCGAGCGTTTCCTCGCCCGCTTCCATTACCAGCAGGGCGATCTCAATGATGTGGAATCCTACCGCGCACTAGCGGCCAACTTGCCGCCCGAATCAGCGTGCTCCCGTACGGTGTTCTATCTGGCAATTAAGCCCTCGGAATTTGCCGCGGTGATCCAGAACCTTGAAGCGGTTGGACTCAACCAGCCGCGCGGCCTGAACCGGGTAGTGATCGAGAAACCCTTCGGCGAAGACATCGAGTCCGCGCAGGTGCTGAATCGTCTATTGCACCAGCATTTCGATGAGGAACAGGTTTACCGCATTGATCATTTTCTCGGCAAGGAAACAGTGCAGAACCTGCTGGTGTTCCGCTTTGCTAACACATTGATTGAACCGTTGTGGAATCGTAATTTTATCGATCATGTGCAGATCACGGTGGCTGAGTCGATCGGCATCGAAAAGCGCGCCGACTACTACGATCGTGCCGGTGCCTTGCGCGACATGTTGCAGAACCATCTCATGCAACTGATGACTGTGGTGGCGATGGAGCCGCCGCCCGCGCTCGAGGCGGATGCGCTGCGCGACGAGAAGGTCAAGGTATTGCGCTCGATCCGGCCGATTGCCAAGCGCGCGGTGCATGCGCATGCCGTACGCGCACAATATGCGCGTGGCAATATCGACGGACAGGCAGTGGTGGGCTATCAGCAGGAGGAGAATGTCGAGACCAATTCCCTCACCGAAACTTTTGTTGCCGTCAAGTTTTACATCGACAACTGGCGCTGGCGTGGCGTGCCGTTTTATTTGCGCACAGGCAAAAGACTGGCGAAGCAGACTTCACTGATCGCAATCCGCTTCAAGCATCCACCGCAACAGCTTTTCCGCGAGACGCCGCTGGAATCCATCGCACCGAACTGGGTGTTGCTGTCGATCCAGCCCGAAAAATCGATGCGCTTGGAAATTCACGTCAAGCAGCCGGGCCTCGACATGGATACGCGCGTGATGCAGCTGAACGCGAGTTTCCTCAAAACTGACGAGCAGGCGCTCGATGCTTATGAAACGCTATTACTCGACGTGATCGAAGGTGACCGTTCGCTATTTATCCGTTTTGACGAGGTGGAATGGGCGTGGCGGGTTGTCGATCCCATTCTGAAACATTGGCTGGTCGAGCGCGAATTTATTCCAACCTATCCGGCCGGAAGTTGGGGGCCGGCAGAAGCTAACCGCCTGTTCGATAGCGACGATCAGACCTGGCGCAATGAGCTGTGAATGTTTGGAGGTAATCTGAGTCAGTTGTCCTGGCACTCAGAGTTGATTACATTTTATCTACCTCTTGGTTTTAGGAGGAATGGCTTATGAAAAGAAATTCTTTTATCGGCAACCTGAAACGACGGACTTTCATACAGCGCAGCCTGCTGCTGGGTACAGGGTTGCTGGCCGAGCGCTATCTCAACCGATTTCCAAAGGAGATCCATGCCATGACCAACAGCGAAGCTGACGTGATTTTCTACAACGGTAAAATTACTACCCTCGACAGGCGCCATCCTGAAGTAACTGCGATTGCGCTGACAGGTGGATTTGTGTCAGCTATTGGCTCAGATAAGGAGATCCATGCGCTGGCGAAGCCAGATACGAAAATGATTGACCTGAGGGGCAAGCGCGTTATTCCCGGTCTCAATGATTCCCACTTGCACTTGATCCGCGGCGGATTGAATTACAATATGGAGTTGCGCTGGGATGGGGTACGCAGTCTGGCGGATGCTCTGGCAATGCTGAAAATTCAGGCTGATCGCACACCTGCGCCGCAATGGGTGCGTGTCGTCGGGGGGTGGAGCGAATTTCAGTTCAAAGAGCGCCGTATGCCGACACTGGCGGAAATTAATGCCGTTGCACCGGATACGCCCGTTTTCATCCTGCATCTGTATGATCGTGCGTTACTAAACAGGGCGGCGCTGCGGGCTGTAGGGATCACTAAGGATACGCCTGACTTTACCGGCAGCCGGATCGAGCGTGACGCGAAAGGCAATCCGACTGGCATATTGATCGCCGAGCCGAATGCACTGATTCTGTATGCGACCTTGGCCAAGGGGCCCAAGCTGCCGATGAGCGACCAAATCAATTCAACCCGCCATTTCATGCGTGAATTGAACCGCCTGGGTGTGACGAGCTGCATTGACGCAGGCGGTGGCTATCAGAACTACCCGGAAGACTATCAAGTCATTGAGAAACTGCACGAAGACGGGCAGATCACGGTACGCATTGCCTATAATTTGTTCACGCAGAATAAGGGTGGCGAACTGGCGGACTTCAAAAAATGGGCAGGAATGGTCAAGCCCTACAGCGGCGATGAGTATCTGCGCCATAATGGCGCGGGTGAAATGCTGGTGTTTTCGGCTGCCGATTTTGAAGATTTCTTGCAACCGCGCCCCGATATGGCAGCCAATATGGAAAAAGAACTGGGTGAGGTCGTGCGTTTCCTGGTGGAAAATCGCTGGCCGTTTCGCCTGCATGCGACCTATGACGAAACCATCGGCCGCGCTCTGGATGTTTTCGAAACAATCAACCGCGATACCCCATTTGGTGATGTGCGCTGGTTCTTCGATCATGCCGAAACCATTAGTGAAAAAAATCTGGAACGCATTCAGCGTTTGCATAGCGGTGTGGCCGTGCAGCACCGTATGGCTTTTCAAGGTGAGTATTTTGTTGATCGCTACGGCAAGCAGGCCGCAGAGCATAGTCCGCCAATCCGCAAAATGCTTGCTATGGGCATCCCGGTGGGTAGCGGCACCGATGCGACGCGCGTGGCCAGCTATAACCCCTGGGTATCGCTCTACTGGCTGGTGACCGGTAAGACGGTCGGCGGCCTGCCACTTTATGGCGAGGCTAACCGGCTGGAGCGCGAAGAAGCCCTGCGTCTCTGGACACTGGGTAGTGCCTATAAATCTAATGAGGAAAAGGCCAAGGGCGCTTTGCTGCCTGGCAGATATGCCGATCTTGCAGTACTGTCACATGACTTTATGACGGTGCCGGAGGAAGCCATCAAGGACATCACTGCTGTCATGACCGTGGTGGGCGGTAAAATCGTCTATGCCGATGCCGAATTCAAGTCACATGACACGCCTTTACCGCCAGTCAGCCTCGACTGGTCGCCGGTGCACCATTTTGGTGGCTATCAACAGGCTAATGTCAGTTCTGTGTCTGTCGTTGCTAGAACCTCCATGGCGTCAGGATGTCATCATGATCACGTCCATGGGTATGACGGCAAGCTATCCTGCTGGCTGGGCCTTAGTGGACAACAAGGGCAACAGAAGAGACCCAGCTTTAATCATCCGTGGGCTACCGGCTGCGGCTGCTTTGCCTATTGATCATGTCAGGCGGAATGGGGGGATCGGCATTTTCTCCATTCAAGCATCGCGTTTTCACGGTGTTGTGGACCGCGACGCTGATCTCGAATATCGGCACCTGGATGTTCAATGTCACTTCTGGCTGGGTGATGACAGAGCTGTCGCCATCACCGTTGATGGTGTCGATGGTGCAGGCAGCGACAGCCTTGCCGATCTTCCTGTTTGCGCTTCCTGCGGGAGCGCTGGGAGATCTCTTTGATCGCCGTAAGCTGTTGCTATGGACACAGTTTCTCCTTGCCGTGGCACTGTTTCTGTTTGCAGGACTACTATGGAAGGATGGTGTCAATGTTTGGGTCTTGCTGTTGTTCACTTTCATAACCGGTGTGGGATCGGCTTTCGCCACACCCGCGTGGCAAGCGATCGTCCAGCGCCTCGTGCCACGGGATACACTGGCTCCTGCTATCGCCTTGAATGGGGTGAGTATCAATATCGCCCGAGCTATCGGTCCGGCGTTGGGCGGCTTTATCCTGGCAGCGGCGGGTGCCGTGATGACGGTGTTGCTTGATGCCGTTTCCTATCTTGCCGTGGTAACAGCGTTGGTATGGTGGCGTGCTGCCGTGACGCAAGCTGATATGCTGCCGAGAGAGCGCTTGTCCGGTGCCATGCGCGCAGGCGTTCGATTCGCACTGCATAGCATGCCGCTACGTCATACCTTGTTCCGCGCACTGGCCTTTTTCATTTGCGCTTCTGCTTACTGGGCATTGCTGCCCTTGGTGGCAAAGGAGATATTACAGGGCGGTCCCAACCTTTATGGTATTTTACTGACCGCGCTGGGAATTGGCGCGGTGGCAGGCGCATTTTTGCTGCCGGTGATGAAAAAACAGGTGAGTGCGGATAAGATCATGATGCTGGCGACGGCAGGAACAGCGCTGTGCTCGCTGATGTTCGCCTATGGTGAGCACACAGGCATTGGTATCGCCGCCGGATTGATAAGCGGCGTGTCATGGATCATAGCGGTGGCATCGTTGAATATTTCAGCACAGATGGCGTTACCGGATTGGGTGCGCGCCCGTGGCCTGGCCATTTTTCAGATGGTGCTTTTTGGCGCGATGACGGCAGGATCGCTGGGCTGGGGGCAAGTGGCAGGGGTTATCGGCTTGCCGCTGGCCTTAGCGATGTCAGGATTGCTGGCGCTTTTTCTGATTCCTGTGACAGCGCAATTCAAACTTAATATGGGCGAACATCATGACTATACACCGTCTGGTCATTGGGCAGAACCAGTTCCAACCACGTTCGTTTCGCACGATCACGGCCCTGTTCTTGTATTGCTGGAATATCGTATCGACGATACGGATCGTGATGTGTTTTATTCCCTGATGCGGGAGCTGGGGATCATTCGCCGCCGCGACGGCGCTATTCAGTGGGGATTTTTTGAAGATGTCGAGGATCATGGACGATTTATCGAGATGTTCACGGTTGAATCCTGGCTTGCGCATCTGCGCCAGCATGCCCGTGTTTCTGCCGCCGATAAAATCCTGCAAGACAAAATCGCTGCTTTGCACCGTGGCGCAACGCCGCCGCGCGTGACACACGCTGTCACACCCTTTGCCAGCAATCATTTACAAGCAATTCCTAAAACCCATCATGATTGATGAAAAAGTAGCGAGTTATCTGATAGGGCTCAGGCATTGATGGCTTATTGTTCTCTAAATAGAACAATGACGGCTGATAATGTGGGCTATTCAGATGGCTATGCTGGTTGTACACTGGGTCTTATCCAAATATCGGATAAATCGTGTAAGGAGAGGATGATGAAAACGATTCTAGGTATTTATGATGCGCCTCCGCTCCATTGGGTGGGCGACGGTTTCCCAGTACGATCGCTGTTTTCTTATCGTAACCATGGAAAATTACTGAGTCCGTTTTTGCTGCTGGATTATGCGGGTCCAACCGATTTTGCGCCCGCCGAGCAGCCGCGTGGGGTAGAGCAACATCCGCACCGTGGTTTTGAAACGGTCACCATTGTTTACCATGGTGAAGTGGCACATCGGGATTCAACCGGCCAGGGTGGAGTGATTGGACCGGGTGATGTGCAATGGATGACTGCAGGCTCCGGCATTCTGCACGAAGAATTTCACTCCGAGTCATTTACCCGTGCGGGTGGCCGGCTGGAGATGGTGCAGCTCTGGGTCAATCTGCCCGCCAAGGACAAAATGACTGCGCCGCACTATCAGACGATCCTCAAAACAGACATTCCAGTGGTGATGCTACCTGAGGAAGCAGGTATCGTGCGCGTGATTGCCGGCAGCTACCTAGGCCATGCAGGACCTGCGCGCACGTTTACCTCCATGAATGTTTGGGACTTGCGCTTGCACCATGGAAAGTCAGCCGAATTATCGTTACCCGAGGGCTGGAATGCAGCACTCATCGTTTTGCATGGAACAGTAGTGGTCAATGAGAAAGCGCAAGTGAAAGCAGCGCAAATGGTGTCACTCGATCGCAAGGGTGAAATGCTATCGATTAATGCCCAGGAGAATGTGGTAGCGCTTTTGCTTAGTGGCGAACCGATTGATGAACCGGTTGTTGGGCAAGGTCCTTTCGTCATGAATAGCCAGGCTGAAATCGATCAGGCGATTGCAGATTTTAATAGCGGACATTTCGGACAATTATCTCATTAGGCTATGCCTGGTTAATGATGGATACAGAGTTTTCATACTAGCTGTTGCCTCTGGTAACAGAGGATAAATGGGTAAATTCTCAGCGCTAATGTTGTCTTCTTTTATTCAGCATAAGGAGGAATAAAATGAGTAAAACTTATTATCGTCTCGATAAAAATAATGCGCTTGTCGCACTGGTCGATCATCAGGCCGGGTTACTGTCATTGGTGCGTGATTTTGAGCCAGATAGATTCAAGAATAACGTGCTGGCTTTAGCTGATTTAGCCAAGTATTTTAAATTACCAACCATTTTAACTACTAGTTTTGAAGATGGTTCGAATGGCCCACTGGTGCCGGAACTAAAACAAATCTTTCCGGATGCGCCCTACATCGCACGCCCAGGACAAATTAATGCATGGGATAACGAAGATTTTGTTAAAGCAGTCAAACAAACGGGTAGAAAACAGTTGATTATCGCTGGCGTCGTTACCGAGGTTTGTGTGGCATTTCCTGTGCTTTCTGCTTTGGAAGAGGGATTTGAGGTATTTGTGGTGACGGATGCCTCAGGCACTTTTAATGAGGTGACGCGCGAGGCGGCGTGGAGCCGCATGGTAGCAGCGGGCGCGCAGTTGATGAGCTGGTTTGCGGTGGCCTGTGAACTGCATCGTGACTGGCGAAATGACGTGGAGGGTCTTGGCACGCTTTTTTCCAATCATATTCCCGATTACCGTAATCTTTTCACGGCTTATACTGCAATCAAAGCGAGTAAGTAAGTGAATTGAGATAAACGCTATTCGTTAGGCACATGGTGGGTCAGTCACTCTCAATGTCTAATTGATGCATCCTTATTACATTTTCTTCTGCTTGGACATCATTCAAGTTGGAGAAAATTTCAACTGTGGGAGGTGGTTTATTCTAAACTTCAGTTTTTCTATATACAGACTAACCTGCGACATTATCAAACACTGGGCTATCAGAATGTGAGTGAGTCGGAAAGGACGGTATCTATATTCTGTATACTTTTAGCTTCAAATAACTTCAGGAATTTTCCCATAAACATGTGTGCCACAAACCTTGATTATTTTCGGACAGAGATCTATGAGTATCGACAGCAACAATCCTAGATTAGCGGTATTGATTGATGCAGACAACACCTTTAAGGTGATTGACCTCATTGATGAATTGTTCGAGGAAATATCAAAATTTGGAGATGCGAGTGTCAGACGTATTTATGGTGACTGGACACAAAATCAGCTGAGCCGCTGGAAGGAAATCCTGCCCAAACACGCCATCCAGCCCATTCAGCAATATGCCAACACCAGGGGTAAGAATGCAACGGATAGCGCGCTGATCATTGATGCCATGGATCTGCTCTACACTGCTCCGTTGGATGGTTTTTGCATCGTTTCCAGCGATAGCGATTTCACTAGATTGGCAATCCGATTCCGCGAATCCGGTAAACTGGTCTACGGCTTTGGTCAGAAAAAAACACCGGAATCGCTGCAAGCGGCCTGCAACGAATTCAAATACTTCGAAATTCTCTCGCAAAACAAACTGCTCGAAAGTGAAAACAGTCTTTCGGTACAAACGGAAGGCATTTCCAGCAAATCTAAAGCGAGCCCAGAAAAGAAAACCGTAAAATCAGTGACATCTTCGAGCGAGGGAGCCGCCATACCTGGTACCAAGAAAAGCTCCAAGGAGCTGGCGAGGGACACCAAACTGGTTTCACTGATCCGCTCTGCAATTGAAGCACTTTCCGATGAAGATGGTTTCGCTCACATGGGTGAAGTAAAAAAACATATCGTGAAGAATTTCTCGGCGTTTGATTCACGCAATTATGGCTACGCAAAATTCAGCGACCTCATCAAGACCATTGGTCTGTTCGAAGTAGACACTCAGAATCAACGTATTAAGGATAAAAGGAAAAAATGAGTGAGAGACGTGTTAATAAAACTGATGAAATGTCGTCTTGTTTCGCAGCGACAGACTTACTCCGCCAACCCTAATTCAAACTAATCACTGTAGTGGGCATAAGCAGTCACATGGCCCAATGGAGAGACTGCAACTGCACGACCTTAGGACACGGCGGCGATGCCATTGCAGCTTGCCTTAACCAAGAGAGCGCTGATGGCTGGCTATGCTGGCGTTGGGAGAAGTCAAATTGCTGAAAGAGATTGCTGACCGCGATGTGGGAGCAGCAGATTTGGATCGAATGTATTCATCAAAATGAAATATCGACTATACCGCTGGAAATCAGATATCTTTTGCAGGATAATTTTATGCGTTTGCAGAATAAATCCGCCTGGCTTTTTAAAGACGGCAGATCTGCTCATCTGAAATATGCACTTTTGTTGATAATGAGACAGAATCAAACTTGTACATGAGTTCAACTGTAAACGAACTGATGCGATATTATTTTCAATTTACTCCCAATGATTTATGTCTGAGTTGCTTGCTGAGTTGAGTCGCTGGCACACCTTCGCCATCATTTTTCACCCAAAATCTGCTCTTGTTCGGCTATGTTATCCAATGCGTGGATTTGGCCATGAGTCGCAAGGCATCTCGTCACGTGACTTCCGGTTTGATAGATATTGAAAAACAGAGTGGTATTTCTATCACCACCTCGGTCATTCAATTCGGACACAAGAAATGCATCCTGAATCTGCGCAATATCCCTGGTCACGAGGTTTTTTGGAGGATGCTTATCGTATTCTCACCACCGTCGATTCGGCCCTAATGGTGATCGACAGCGCCAAAGGTGCAAAAATCTATTAGAGATCAGTCCATGTCAACTTCGATCGAGGAGGAACGTCGACAGCTGTTTGAATGTTACCAGCAATGTACTCCGACGGAACAGGCTGCAGTCAATTTGCTGGCGGTAGCTTGGGGTGGGCTTAGCAAATCGCAGATCACAACACCATTGCGCAAGATTTTGGGTGCAGGCGAGGCAGCCAAAATCAAACTGGAATCCCTGCAGCGCAGCGCTCTGCTCGAAGTAGAAAAAACATCATGGAATAATCAACGCCTAAGGTGCAATAGGTTGATTGTCGAACTGGTGACGCGCGAGCTCGTCGCAAGCGGTGCGTTCGAACGTTATGTCGAGCTGGTGCGTCTCGCCGTGCCTTTGCAAGTAGGCTCTCAGAAAACCGCCAAGGATGACATCCAGTTTCACGATGATGACGAACTGATTCGGGAAGTACGTATTGGCATTTACCGAGCGGACGAGCTGTACATCGATCGCTTGTTCGGGATGCTGGAACGACTGAAGTATTCCTACTGGAACGGTCCGCTACAACGCTGGTCTGCACCCGCGCCAATTTACGCAATGGTTTGCGACAACCCCTTCGAGCGCGAATGGTTTGTGCGCCTACCCGCGAAAATCAGAGAACCTGCCTTGCCGTTGATCCTATTGCGGCAGGCAGGAGGTTGGGAACTGGATGCAGCGGCCTTCGATCTGTTGCGCGAAGCATGTGAGGGAGCAGCTGCGTCTGTGCCCGAAGATTGGCAACTCAGCATGACCTTGATCTCGATTTTAAGGGGTGAGATGCAGGCTGCACAGGCCGCGTTGTCCCATTGCCCGGTCAGTTACCATGAACGTGCTTCTCGGGGATTGCTTTTGCTGCTGGAAGGGGATCATGACAATGCGCTGCGGTATTATCGGGAAGGGCTGAGCTTGTTGCGCAAGGAGCAAGGCAAACGCAGGGCATTCTTTCCAGGGGTTGTGGGGTTCTTCTTCGTGCTGGGTTTGTTTCAGCGCAACCAAGCGGGCGACCTGGAAGAGGCCCAAAAACTTCTGGAGATGATTACTGAAGATCATTCCTTTGGCTCTGTTTATATGCTGATGAGGCTCGTTCCAGCGTTGGAACAAAATCAACCCGGCGCTCTGACACAATTGAACATGCGTTTTGAGCAGATCTTACGGTACGGTCCTATGAATCCCTGGATTTTCTGGATCGGCTTGTGGTTGCTCCACCAATACGAGCAGGCCACAAAATTATCACACTATCTGTCGCAGACGAAAGCTTATCAGCAACAAGCCGCCCATTGCGGTTACGGGTGGCTTGCAGCAGAGCTAGCGGCATTGATCGCGCGGATCGAACCAAAGCAGGCCGATATGAAAAGAGCAGTCGATGCCTTCGAGCACGCCAAGAGTATTAGACTGCTGGTCAATCGTAGCCAACACGAGGAGCCTTGGGAACGCGCCCTGAACGCCATCAAGAATACCGTGGTGCGTGGTGCAGCTGCAGGCAAGAGGGACGAAACAGCCGAATATCGCCTGGCCTGGTTGCTGTCGCGCGAGCGCGCCTATCTTGGCTTTGCGTTGGAGGCGCGGGAACAGAAACGCAACGCCAGTGGCGGCTGGAGTAAGGGCAAGTCATTGTCGATGAAGAAGGTTGCCGAAATGGCTGAATCGACGAGCTATTTTTCCGCACAGGATCGTCGCGTGGCCGCGCATATCGCCTCCGACCGGTATACAGGGAGTTATTCCTTGTCCAACCGCGGTTGGCTAGCGATGGTGGGTGCGTCCAACGTGTCATGGAAGGATAGTGGCGTCGCCGTGGAGCTGGTCGCTGCCGAGCCGGAATTACGGGTCAGGAAAAAGCCCAGGGGCGAGCAAGTCAAAGTCGAATTCTGGCCGCTGTGCGATGAGGAAGAGAGCGTGGTGCTGGCTGAAGACGGCCTGACCCGCCTTAAGATTGTCGAACTGAAACCGGAGCACCATCGTCTCGCGGAAATCATCGGTAAGGGAATCGAAGCTCCGGTCTCCGCCCAGGAGCGCATTCTGGCCAGCCTGGGTTCAGTATCCGCCCTGGTGACCATCCATTCAGACATCGGTGGCGGAGAACTGGCTGCCGCCGAGACAGTTGTGGCGCATGCGCGTCCCCACGTGCAACTGATTCCAGAAGGCGAGGGACTACGCGTCGCTATCCTGACCCGCCCCTTTGGCGAACAGGGTTCGTATTGCACCCCCGGTTCCGGTGGCTCCAGCTTGATTGCGGAAATCGGTGGCAAGCGCCTGCAAACCCTGCGCGATCTCAAGCTCGAGCGGAAACTAGCGAACGAACTCATCGCGCTCTGCCCCAGTCTCGGCAATCAAGCGCAAGAGGTGACGGCTTTTCACTGGCTGTTGGCAGATACAGAAAGTAGCCTGGAGTTTTTGCTGGAACTGCAGGAGGCAGGTGATAAGGCCCAGATCGAATGGCCACAAGGCGAGAAACTCAAGGCGTTGGGACAGGCTGGATTAAGTCAGTTCAGCATTAAGGTCAAACAGCAACGTGACTGGTTCAGCGTCAGCGGTGAGCTCAAGCTGGACGACGGACAGGTGTTGAATATGCAGCGCCTGTTGGAATTGACGGAAGGCGTTCGGGGTAAATTCATCCGCCTCGATGAAGGCCGCTTTCTGGCCCTGACGGAAGCGTTCAAAAAACGTTTGGGCGATCTACGTGCTTATTCGGAAAAACACGGCAAGGAACAGCGACTCCATGCGTTGGCGTTGCCGGTCATGGATGAAATCGCTGAAGAAGTGGGTGAGTTTCAAGGTGATTCCGCCTGGCGAGCGCAATTGGAGCGATTGCGTCAGGCAGAACAAATCCAAGCGAAGCTCCCGTCCACTTTGCAGGCGGAGTTGCGAGATTATCAACGTGACGGCTTCGAATGGCTGTCCCGCCTGGCCGCCTGGGGCGTGGGTGCCTGCTTAGCCGATGATATGGGCTTGGGGAAAACCTTGCAAGCCTTGGCTATAATCCTGAGCCGGGCCAACCAGGGGTCTGCTCTGGTGGTTGCGCCGACTTCGGTTTGCACGAACTGGCAGAGCGAGGCGCAACGTTTTGCGCCGACTCTCAACGTTCAAATCCTGGGTGGCGGTGATCGGCAAAAGCTGATCGAGGGTTTACGCCCAATGGACCTTTTAATTTGCAGTTATGCCTTATTGCAACAGGAATCCGTCGGTCAGCTTCTGGCCGTACCCACCTGGCAAACCATCGTGCTGGATGAGGCTCAACTCATCAAAAATCCGGCCACCAAACGTTCCCAGCAGGCCATGGCCCTTCAGGGCTTGTTCAAGATCATCACCACCGGAACACCGGTGGAAAACCATCTGGGTGAGTTTTGGAATCTATTCCGATTTATCAACCCTGGCCTGCTCGGTTCTCTGGAAAGCTTCAACCGCCGCTTCGCAGGGCCTATCGAGCGCAACCAGGATCGTGAAGCGCGCCAGCGGCTTAAACGTATGATTCAACCTTTCATCCTGCGGCGAACCAAGGCACAAGTGCTGGATGAGCTGCCGCCGCGCACCGAGATCGAGCTGCAAGTGGAGTTGAGCGAGCAGGAAGCAGTATTTTACGAAGCTTTGCGCCGCAAGCTCTTGAACGAACTGAATGAAACTCAGGGATCCGAGGAAGATAAACGCTTCAAAGTATTAGCAGCGATCACTAAGCTGCGCCGGACCTGCTGCAATGTGCAGCTGGTAGCGCCGGATCTGGGTCTTCCCAGCAGCAAGCTGGCGTTGTTTGGCGAAGTTGTGGATGAGCTTCTCGATAATCGCCATAAAACCTTAGTGTTCAGTCAGTTCGTCGACCATCTCAATCTTATTCGTAGCTATCTGGATGGAAAAGGCATCGACTATCAATACCTGGACGGCCAAACCCCGCCAGCGGAACGCAAGAAGCGGGTAGATGCCTTCCAGGCAGGACAGGGCGATGTCTTTCTCATCAGCCTAAAAGCCGGTGGCGTAGGCCTGAATTTAACGGCGGCGGACTATGTCATCCACATGGATCCCTGGTGGAATCCGGCTGTCGAGGATCAAGCCTCCGATCGCGCCCACCGCATCGGCCAGCAACGCCCCGTCACCGTATACCGGCTGGTGACGAAAAACACCATTGAGGAGCAGATCGTGTCGCTGCACAAGCACAAGCGCGATCTTGCCGACAGCGTCCTGGAAGGCGGTGAAATCAGCGGTAAGATCAGCGCCCAGGAGTTGCTGAACTTGATTCAACTCGGATAAGTTTGGTTGCTCTGGAGATGTGGCTGTAATTCCTGCTCTTGAGTTCTCTCAAGAAGGACCCACTCACCAGATACGCATTTTCCGGAAGAACTCCAAACTACACTGCATACCTCATTCAGCGCGTCCCGTCTTGTCCGCATCATTTTTTTCATCAAGAGCGGTTTTAGGCATTGCCAGCACTTTGTCAATACGCAAGCCATCGAGATCGACGATTTCAAAGATCCAGTTTTCCCACTCGCACCGATCGCCGGTTTGCGGGATTTTGCCCAAAAGCAGCATCACCATACCACTTAACGTGTGGTAGCGACCACGTTCTTCTTCCGGCACTTGATTGATCTTGAGCCGATCTTTAAGCTCAGGAATCGGAATCAGACCATCGATTAGCCACGAGCCATCATCGCGGGATATCGCCCAGGATTCTTCAATTCTGCGCGGCTTGAACTCACCGGTAATCGCTTCCATCACATCTTGCAACATCACGATACCCTGTGCTTCGCCGTATTCATCCACGACTATAGTCATCTGCACACCGGAATTCTTAAATTCTTCCAGCAGTTCCATGCCGGTGAGTGACTCAGGAACGAAGACCGCGGGCTGCAGGCCTTCGGTCAGATTCGGTTGTCCGCCACGCAAGGTCTGCGCCAGCATTTGGCGTGCGCTTGCTACTCCTAAGATATTACTCCAGTTACCGCGCACTACTGGAAAGCGCGAATGCGGGCTCATCTCAAAGCGTTGCAGATTTTCTTCCAGACTTTCGTTAGCGTCAAAATAGATGACTTCACTACGTGGCACCATGAGCGATGCGATCTGGCGATCATCCAGGCGGAATACGTTTTTTACCATTTGGTGTTCTTGCCGCTCGATAATACCAGCTTCCGAGCCTTCTTCCAGCATCAGATACAGTTCTTCCGCCGTCAGCACTTGTCGGTTAGTGTCTTTAATACCGAATAGACGCAGTAAGAGTTGCGTCGAAGTCGAGAGTAGAAATACAAAAGGCTTCGTTAGGGTCGCAAGTAACATCATGGGGCGAGCCACTAGCCGTGCAAGTAGTTCAGGGTTAATTTGCCCTAAACGTTTAGGAACAAGTTCGCCCAGTACAATAGAAAAGTAAGTGATACTCACGACCACGAGGCCAGTAGCTAGATAGCCGGCATGGGGCGAGGGTATGCCTAGTGTAGTGAGCCAGGCACTCAAAGGTCCGGCTAGTGCTGCTTCACCGACAATACCATTCATAACGCCAATCGAAGTGATACCGATTTGCACGGTGGAGAGAAACTTGTTAGGGTCGCTGCCTAGTTCCAAAGCAGCCTTGGCAGCGCTATCACCTGCATTGATAAGCTTCTGTAGGCGTGCCTTGCGTGCCATGACAAAAGCAATCTCAGACATGGCAAAAATGCCGTTAAGAATAATAAGTCCAAGAAGTAGCGCAATTTCCATAATTAGAGCGCCCAGTTGCGCTCGGGTATTAATAAAAATTATTAATTTATTAGCTTGACCAAGTTTCAATACAATCGGCTTTGGTTGAAGGCGTTCCACGCTCTTTCCATTCTTTGAATGCGAGCTTGTTTCCCTCGCCTACCTATGCCAACAAAAACTAATTGATTAGTCCACTTGTAAGCTATTGATCTGTATGGATGTTATATTAGACGCTTGCGAACTTCAATAATTTATTGACAGCGAGGTCAGAGAAAAATAAGGTAAAGAGAGAAAAGGTGGGCAAATTTGTAAGATTTTTTGAAACTTTGAAGCCCGTAAGAACCCCCAATAACCTGCGTAGACACGTAGAGGTGGGTATAAAAAATCAGTTAGATAGATGGTTGATAATATTTGATGGTGGAGATTAAGGGAGGTGAACACGGGTGCGGAAGATTGCTAGCAATTGCGGAAAGTTGAGAATTTCTTGGGATCAATGACAATAGATGCAAAGATAATAGCGATTTACTGCACCTATTTGACTAATGAATATTTAACAGATGAGAGGCCGCGCCTAGTTTTGAAGGCGTAGATTTAAATCCGTTCATCCAAAACATACATTTTTTTGCGGTTAATGCGACAAAACCATTAAATCAATTCTTCATCGCGGAACTGTTGCTGGATCGCTATTACTTTATCGAGATTGTTGATCAATGCATTGACGCAATCGCGGTCCAGTTTGACATTCGACATTTTCTGCAAGACTGCAAAAGCTTCTTCATTTGTCCACGCTGCTTTGTACACGCGGCGCGATGTCAAAGCGTCAAACACATCCGCAACCGCGCTGATGCGTGCTTCAATTGGAATCTCATCGCCTTTCAAACCCTTGGGATAGCCGCTACCATCCATCGCTTCATGATGATATTCCGCAATATTGCGCAGAATATCGACATGACCGAAAGTGCCTAAACTGAAATCTTTCAGCACGGCGTCGATAATTTCGCGGCCTTTTTCCGGATGTGTTTTCATTACATCGAGTTCACTGTCGTCAAGCCGACTGGGTTTGCGCAGAATATTATCCGGAATGCCGATTTTGCCCACATCATGCATCGGTGAAAACAGAAAAATATGCTCAATCTGCTCATCTGTAATGTCATAGTTACTGGCAAGTTCGCGAGCAATCAGGCGTGCATAGTGCGCGGTGCGGTCGATATGCGAGCCAGTTTCCAAGTCACGATAATGCGTCATGCTGCGTGCTGCGCGAACTGCGGCAATTAGTGTGCGGATTGCCGTCAGTTCATTGATCACCATCAGTGCGACCAAATGCCCATAAATATCAATCTGACGCAACGATTGTGGTGTAAAAGGATGCTCCTGCAACGAGTTAAAGAACAAAAAACCAATAAAGGTTCTGCCTTGATACAGCGGCATGGTGTAACTGGATTTGTACCCTTTGGCAGCGATGCGCTTGGTGTGCTCATGCGTGCCTTGGGAAAAAATATTAAGATCCTGCACCAAACGAGGACGGCGATGCGCGATGATGGCGTGCAACGAAGGCGCCGAGCTGAGTGGCGCTTCATATGTTGTTACCGGGCTATCATTTCCGTCAGTGCTGTGCGTGTAAGTTTTGAGAATTTGCGTTTTTTCATCAAATAGTGCTATTGCCAAACGATCAAGGAATGGAAAATCCTGGCGAATAATTTGATGCAAGAAACGCAGTTTTTCCGTTAGTGGGATATTTTCGTGCAAATTAGCTAGGGTATCCTGATGCGTAAAAAGATCTTTTTGCTGATGCATAAAATTTCTGGTAAGGAAGATTTTTCGGTTGATTTGAAAAACATTCTAAACGATTTACCATGCAACCTATACACTAGTATGAGTAGAAATGATCAGGCGATTTCCAGAATTTTCCATTTACTGAAATATAAGCTGTTTCCTTCGTCTACCAATGCTAAAAAAAACAGTTGAGTTGATTAGCCAGATTGTAAGCTATCATATATATGAATGTTATTTTAGATACTTGCGGACTTCGCACTTGCAAGACGGGTAAGGGTGAAGAGAATAATGACGCAAAGAGAGAAAAAGTGGGCGAATTTGTGGGATTTTGGGGAACCTAGAAGTCCGCAAGAATACGCATGAGCCCGCGCAAATACGCGAGAGTAGGCGAAAAGAACCAACCAGATGAAGGGTTGGTCTTTGGTGATGGTGGGGTCGGAACCCGCACCAAACCTCTATTGAAAGTACGGAATCGAAGCGTTGTGGGCTGGTATGAACCATTGTGAATTCGATCGAAAAGTACTCAAACCATGCGACATGGGAGCGAGCAATCAAGCAGGTTTTCTGGCTGGATTGCTCGCCGGAAATGGGCTTCAAACTCAGTTGCTTTCCGAGTTCAGTTCAATTCCCGAATCTGAATCGAACACGCGTTCGTCAGGCGGAATCATCACCTTCAGTCAGGCCTCGAGCAGTCAGCGCTGCGCGTTGCTCAATCAGAGTGACGATCTGATCAAGCAAGGGCTCCCCCGCGAACTTGGGGCTAGCTTGCAAGGCGCGCGCAGCCGTTGGCAGTGCCTGCGCTATACCAAGAATGCGCTTACGGGTCAGTGCGCGTGCCAACCCGGCAGCCTCGGCAAATTGTTCCCAGTGCCGGGCTTGAACTTCGCTGAACTTATACTTGCTGCCCAGTTTCATTGCCATCTTTGGAGTGAGATTCGGGTAGATGGCAGTCGACAGCACGTCGTAAAGTGGTGCCAGAGTTGGCGAAACTTTGGATGGCGGGGCCACATACAGCAGCGAGAAGTTCTTGGCGTGTGCATCGTGGTTGCCGACCAGTGCGTTGAACACCACGTAGTCCAGCAAGCGTAGCACCTGGGGCGCACTGGGGCGGGTGACACGCCGCAGCAGATCAAAGCAGGCTTTCAAATCGGGCCCCCCCTCGTTCTGATACTTCATTTCCGGCACTACGCCGAGTGCCTGGCAGAAATCCTCCTGATGCAAGCGCGTCGGCCTGCCTTCTGTATCGAGCTGGCGGTCATAGCGCGTGACCAGCAGGAAACGGCGGTTACCAGCTTGATGAACCTGTGCTTCGGCGGCCGGCAACTTCATCGTATGGGCCAACGCGAGGCAGAAGCCTTCATTGACCACACTGCTCTCAATGGCATGAATCGGCGGTTTCAGAATATGTGTGCTGGGATGTCCTCTCAGGGGCAAGCCAAAGCGCTGCCCATCAAACACCACCGGCAGCTTGTCCTGAGCGCCTGCGAGTGACAAGCGCAGCCCGTGCTGACCGGCGAGCATCGGGCGACGGGGCAACTCATCCAGGATGTCGGCCAGCCGTTGATCGTCCAGCCACTGCACTTCTCCCTTGCCGCCCATTTGAGGGGCTGCATCTTTTGGTAAGAACGTGATGGCTCCGGCGCACTCACCGCCAATCGCATTCAGCAAAGCGAAATCATTCTGCTCCGATACCTGAAACTGCTGCGCGATCAATCGCCGCAAATGTCCTTCCGGTAACAGTCCGGCAAAGAAAGGTCGGGTATGGATGTCATCAAAGGGTTCCGCCTGAAGCGGCAATGAGCGCGATAGTGCTACCGCGTCGCAGTTGGCCAACCAACTGGCGTGATAACAAAAGCTCAGCCGCCCGCCCGCCAGTGACAGGGTACCGACCTTATCAGCGAGCAACCAGACTTCGAGTTCATGCATCATGACGTGCTGCCTTGGCTGCTGTCAGTAAATCTGGCAATCCGGCGATCTGTACTTGGCCACCCAGGGCATCGATCACACGGAGCACCTGCTCTAGCCGCACAGAGGGTTTTCCTGCTTCCAGATCGACTACAAAACGCAAACCCACCCCAGCAGCCAGTGCCAGATCGGATTGCGTTAGGTCCAGTTGCTTGCGTGCTGCCCTCAGCGCTGCACCGAGCGCTTGTGTAGAATCGATAGGAATCATGGTTTTGGTCAATAACTTTCCCGTTCGGGAAATTATAAGATTAAGGACGCTTCAGCGCAAGGAAATTTACCTGATCGGGAAAATTACTAAGGAGCCAGTCGATATTCTATCAAATTATTCCCGATAGGGAATGTGGCAAACATGCTGCGGAGAATACGCTATCTAATCGATGCAAAAGGCGCGGAGATTGATTTAGCCAGTGATATCGCTTGACTCGCGGGCGAAACAGCGCGACGCCTGCCAACTCGTTCGGAAGGTAGGATGTAACCACGAGATCGTACATTATGTACAAAAGAAGAAAGTAACACTACTGTGACTATTACGCATATTTGCCAGATAAAACCCGTGCGTGGTTTTGATCATCTACTTGATCAAATTTTAACAATGACTTGCGACAGCGGCATTAATGTCTGTGCATCGATATGAAATGGAGATCGCTTTATTCTTAGATGCTCTTCTATCTTTTGATTCGAATTCATCTCCTGTAACCAGATCGAATATGTCAGACGTGAAATTATCAAGCTCTTGTTTTATTGTTTTTTGTTTTGCGTCAATAGATTTCACATATTTGGTTAGAAGTCTGATTTTTGATTTTATGTAGATCTCGGTTTTTTCATCATCTTCGCAGTGGTCTTTTGTCCAATATTCCACTGATAATGTTTCAAGCTCACTAATTAAAGTGGAAATTTTAGTAAATGAATCTGTTTTCTTTTTCTCTTTTTCAGTCCATTCCCAGTGAAAGCGGGTAGAAATAAATCCGAGAATCACCCCTATTATTACCGAAATAATAGGTATGAATGGTTTTATAAAAGAGTTATTCTCTGACTGAGAAACTAGAGTTGAATTGAGCAATTCAATTGAGGTATGTAGGTGTTCATTTGCCAAAATATTTTCTTTTATAACATCATGAATAGCCTGGCAGTCGTGATTTAATCGTGAAAAAGAAAATATATGATCGAACGTTGAGGTAAAAGCAGGATTTTCAGTATCTTTGTCTTCACTCATATTTTTTTGTCGGCTTGTAGATTCTTGATTTATATTTTGCTTTGCTTATATATTCCAATATCTTGTTTTTGAAAAATTCAAAGTCATCATTGGTATATGTAATTTTAATTTTTTCGAGAAGTTCATCGCTTGTAATAAATCCATATTTCACCATACCAGCGAATCCTTCTGACAAGAAGGATGAACCGTAACTCTCTACTCCATCATCAATAATTATTTCTAATTTTTCACCAGACTCAAGGCTTTGAAGCGCTGGTTTAAGAAAATCTTCTCTGAATGTTTCGCCGCTTCTGTTACCGTCTGACCTATACCGTCCTATTGGATCTGGGGAAAAATCTTTTCCAATATTAAGTGTTTTCATTTTTTCGTCCATTCAAATTTATAGTCATACTGTGACACACCAAATTATTAAAGTGCCATGAACCGGATAATCAAAGCGTTCAGATTTTATTGATTCAATACCATTATTAATCTGCAACTTGTACAAACCCTTCAAACTAAGAATAGATAAATAGCCGTCACCGCGCTGACGAATAAACTCCATCAAATCTTGTAATCCTTTTCCTCGGTCCGAGTCTTCTGTTCTTGTTCTATCAAGCTCAACAGCTGCTTTCAAAAGCACTTCGTCTTTTTTTCTGTCAGCAAGGGGAAATATCGATAAGAACTCTAATAATTTTTCCCATAAATCTGAGGCAGGCAGTGACTTTGGAATTCCGATACCTTGGTCATAAAACACAACCTTTAGCTCTTTCTTAGTTGTGTTGTATGACGCTGTATAATACCAATTCCTATCAATTTCAGAAAATCCATACTCTTTTGGGTATGCATGATGAGTCACATTAACTATTGCTTCTGATAATCCACTATGTAAGAACCTCCATTTCTTAATTTCATCACCAATAATATTAGTGATATTTTCTTTCAAAACTCTTGTCTGTTCATTGTCGCCACACCGACCTTTTGTATATTTGATTATTTTTCTATTATGTGAAGCATTACTTTCAAACTGGCTAATGTTGCTTGGTTTATTCTTAAATAGATCAAAGAACCCTAGTTCATTAAAATTAACCAGTATATCTGGATTCCAATTTTTTATATTTGGTTTCAGATTATTTCTAACGGCATCATCCCACTTAGATAATTCTGCTGTTAAAACCAATGAAGCCGAAGTCGATACAGATTTCAAATAATCAAATTTAACTTTATCTAATTTATAGGTTTTATGTGATGTAGATTTGTTTGTTATCAGCTTTCTAATAGCATTCAGATGGAGAACTGTTAACTTGTAATCATGAAAAAAGTTTAATCGCTCCGGCAAAATGATGGTAACTCTATTTTTATTAATTTCGACATTCAGCCCTTTTTCTCTATGACTATCAATCCAATCATTAACTTCTGAACCGTTTGAGTAATTAATTGATTTTCTTTTTTTTGATTTAGTCATTCCCTGGCGATGTTTTATGCCATTCTTTACATCAATCTCTCGCTGCTTTCTTGAAAGTTTTTTCATAAGAATTTGTTTCTTATGTTGATAAACATGGTTTTAAAAAACTACATTTATGAATTAAGGATTCCAGTCGAGTTTCCATATTGGGGCCAGGTCAAGATTGGATGATGCGAGCACCAACTCCGGCGTCATTTGAAAGGCGGCGCCAAGATCAGAGTTTAGTGTGATGCCAGCTCGTAAAAGAATTTGGGGTGATCTTGAATAGTTGCGAGTACCTTTGCTGTTAAGCCAGTCGGATTGCGTCGCTTGTTTTCCCAGCTTTTGATGGTGTCGACACTGGTACCCAGTGCCGCGGCGAACTCTTGCTGAGAGACATTCAGTTGCGAGCGCAGAGCTTTTACATCGACGACTTCAAAGCGAGCCACACGAGACGGTGATTTCACACCCTGTTTAATATCGACAGCCTCCTGCAGAGAAGTTTTTAATTCGTTAAAAACGCTCATGCTCAAACCTCATCCTTGAGTAATTTGGTCAATTTTTTCAGCTCAGCCTTTTCAGCGTTGGTTAAGTTGTCTTTTACATTCTTAGGGTAAGCAAGTGCCAGATGAATAATCTCAACGGTGGCCAAAAAGCATATAACTCGAACGCTGCTACTTTTTCTGGCTTAGCCGTCATGAGTGTTTCAACTTCTTTCAATGCTGCGCGATAATCAGTATCAGTTTTGATTGGTTTGATGTCCATAATCTGTTTCGGTGTTAAATAGTTTGTGCATCAAACCGAGAGGGTTGACCTTATCAGCTTCTAAGCGCTGGCAGTGGCTCGTCTTTTGGCACAAACTTTAGCGCAATCCCATTATTACACCAGCGTTCTCCACGTGGAGGCGGGCCATCACTAAATACATGGCCTTGATGACCGCCACAGCGCACGCAGTGATATTCCGTGCGTGGCCAGATCATCTTGAAGTCGATTTTAGTCGCTACGTGCCCGGGTATAGGCTGGGTAAAACTTGGCCAACCCGTCCAGCTTTCGTATTTATTGGCGCTTTCAAACGATGGTAGATAACAGGCGGCGCAAATAAAGGTGCCGTCACGATCCTCATAACCCAGATTACTGGATTCCGGGCGTTCGGTGGCTTCTTCAAACAGTATTTGATAAGCCCTGGCTGAGAGTAATTTGCGCCATTCCTCATGGGGTTTGTTGAGGGGCGCAATAGGATTGGTTGCTTCTCCCACCACTTGTGCGCGAAAACATGCGGGCATTAGCGGAAATACGGCTGCTAGGCCGAGTGTTTGTAACAAAGTGCGTCGTTTCATGAAGTTTTCTCTAAATCTGCAAGAGTGCTTTTTTGATGGTTCCAGTAAGAACCGCTTGTTTCAATTATAATTTATTCATAGCTTCAATAGCGCATGCATCTATCTGTGCATTGTTTTTTAACTGTCCGCTGTAAATATGTTTTAATCTTTCATCGCTAACAGAATACCGGATCGGCAAGCTAACCATATGACAAAGCAATGCTTCGATAAAGCGAAAGAACTGATAGATGCGGCCAATAGTGAAGACCCGAACCAGGAAATCTGCGAAGGAAAAGCTTGGCCGAAAGAATTGCTTTATTCGCACCGCATGTCAGACATGCTCGAACGCTATGCACCCGATGCCGATGACGCTATGAGACTGGCGGCAAGCGCGCAACACATCCAGCGCTGGAAATCGCCACGCAGCGATTATCCGATAAATCGTAAAGGTTATCATCAATGGCGTGCTGGGCTATACAAATTTCATGCTGACACAATTGCCGATTTGCTTGCCAAGGCGGGATATGAAAATGAATTTATTGCGCGTGTAACCCAGGCTGTTGGTAAGAAATCGCTTAAGGCCAATCCGGATACCCAGCTATTGGAAGATGTTGCCGGACTGGTTTTTCTCGAACACTACCTGCTCGACTTCGCTAATAAACACCCTGAATACGACGAACAGAAGTGGCTTGATATCATTCGCAAGATTTGGAACAAGATGTCCGTCCGGGCTCGTCAGTACGCGCTCTCTGGGCACATTAAATTTCCAGATTCACTGGCTGCAATAATCAAGAAGGCAGTATCTGAATAACGTACTTGTCGTATCTGATAATAAGACATCACCCAAGTGGTTCCGCCATGCAGCAGGAAATGAGATGAAAGTGAAAGGTTATGACAGCAATTCAGCATCAAAAAAGGATCGGATTTAGCTGGTATGGTAAGCTAAACAATCCTTATTAATATTAATGGATGGATAAATAAAGAAATACTGCAGTAATTGCCAATCGGAATAGCGGTGCAGACTTTGAGATTATAGAGAGATGTATCAATATTTCTTCGTTGAGGAATTTACATTTAAATAGATTCTTTTTCAACTTGCGGAGGTAATACTATGAACACGCTCCTAACTTGGTTAATGAGTTCCTGTGTTTTAATAAGTGGTAGAAAAATAAAGGGACTCGCATATGTCTTTATCGTTGGAACACTCTTGCTTAATACAGTATCCGTCTTTGCGGAACATCGTGCCGTTAATGTTAGCATTGGGGGCACTGGAGGCGCTGTTGATGATGCTTCTGAACACAAAGTTCGCAAGGTTATCGGGCATGCGTTTAAGGATGGAGCTGTCGATACGTTGTATGTATATAGCCCTAGAGCAGGAGGACCTATTTTTATTGAAGGTGGCTTGTCTTTATGTGCAGAGGCGGGTTTTAGTGCGACGACAGAAAAATTCAATAATTTTATACATAGGCTAAACTCTATTCATCCTCCATCTGGTACTTTCTACAACGTAGAATTAACCAAAGCTTGTGAACCTATTGATGTTAATCATCAACCACAAAGTTGTGGTGGAATCCAAGGGAAGCAGTGTGCAAGCACGCAACAATACTGTGATTTCGGTATCGGTCATTGCAAGATTGCCGACATAGAGGGCGTCTGCAAGGACAAACCTACAGCTTGCACAAGACAGTATGAACCAGTCTGTGGTTGCGATGGAATAACCTATGGTAATCCATGCGAGGCGGCAGCAGCAGGTGTTTCCATTGATTATGTGGGTGAATGTAAACTATCTCAACCATAAGCCTGCGGCGGACTTCACACGTTTCTTGGTGGTGACACTAGAGAGAAAAATGGTGCAAAGAGAGAAAAAATAAATGCGCTGGATTTCTTGAAAGCGTGGAGTCCGCTTGAATCCTCATTAACCTACCCAGATACACCGGAGTAGATACAAATAAACCGGTTAGATAGATGGCCGATAATATTTGATGGTGGTACTTTCATTTTCTATGAACAAGAACTTTTGTTTTTCCTATTCACTGCTCATTTCAGAGAGGACAATATTTCCATGCATCCAGCTCTCCAGTCTTTGAAGGCACGGTTTGCCGAAATCGATGACCTGCGGCGGGCAGGCTCCGTGCTCCAGTGGGACATGTCTACTCACATGCCTCAGGGTGGAACAGCGTCACGCGGTCGCATGATCGCCACGGTCGAAAAAGCCGCCCATGAAAAACTGATCGACCCGGCTGTGGCCGCGCTTCTGGAAACCGCGTCAGGATTGCCAGATGCAACGTTGTCTGCAGACGACCAGGCGTTCCTACATCTGGCCCGTCGGCAGTTTGCCCGGGCGTCGAAAATCCCTTCTGCTTTCAAGGCTGAATTTCTTCAACACATGGCTGAGACTTACGACGTTTGGGTTCACGCACGGAAAGCGAATGACTTCGATGCTGTGGCGCCATTTCTGGAAAAGACTGTCACGTACTCACGGACCATCTCGGATTTTTTCAACTCCGGTGAAACCGCATGGGCCCATCCCATGGACCCGCACATCGAAGACGCTGATCCCGGCATGACTACTGCGAGTCTCAAGACGCTTTTTGCCGACCTCCGACAGGATCTGGTGCCATTGGTGCGAGAGTTGTCGTCTCGCGAGAGGCCGCGTACCGATTTTTTATCACGGGTTTATCCTAAGTCCCGGCAAATGGAGTTTTTGAATTGGCTGGCCAAGCGTATCGGTTATGACTTCAATCGTGGACGCCAGGATCTTACCCATCACCCGTTCATGACAAAGCTTGGCGCCGGGGACGTTCGCATCACGACCCGGGTCGATGAGACGAATCTCTGTGACGGCATTTTCAGTACCATTCATGAGTCCGGTCATGCCTTTTACGAACTGGGACTTTCGCCAAGCCTGGACGGAACCATTCTGGGTCACGGCACTTCCGCCGGAATTCACGAGAGTCAAAGCCGGCTGTGGGAAAATCTGGTGGGTCGGTCGCGTGAGTTTTGGACATATTTTTATCCTCACCTGCAAGCCCATTTTTCCGATACGCTGCGGGATGTTTCATTGGATGAATTCTATCGCGGCATCAATCACGTGGAATCCTCGTTGATTCGAACTGAGGCCGATGAAGTGACCTATAATCTGCACGTCATGATTCGCTTCGACATAGAATCGCAGCTTTTGGACGGCTCACTCAAGGTGATGGATCTGCCTGGCACGTGGAACGACCGGTACGAGTCCGATCTCGGCGTACGTCCAGAGTCCGACGCACAGGGCTGCCTTCAGGATGTCCATTGGTATTACGGAAGTGTCGGTGGCATGTTTCAGGGTTATACGATTGGAAATCTCTTTAGCGCGCAGTGTTACGACGCTGCTCTTAAGGTTCATCCAGAAATTACAGAGGCGATGACGCACGGAAATTTCAGTACCATGCATTCATGGTTGAAGGAAAATATCTATCAGTACGGTTCAAGTCTTTTCCCGCAGGAGCTGATCCGACGCGTGACTGGCCAGGACCTGTCGTCGAGCCCCTTTCTTGCATACTTGAAGCGGAAATATTTATAGAGACTCGTACCAATGAGAGCGATGAATGCACTCAACTTCAAAAGCTTCTACCTCGGCAGATCCGGCTGTTGTATTCCCGACCTAACTCTTCAGCCAAGATTTTGGCAAAATCCAGCACCCACGGCCAATCATAATAATCTGCACGGATCAAAAAAAGTGAGCAACTCCAGGGCCCCCGAGACCATGCACATCCGCCGAAACCAACCAAGACGCACCAATCTCCATTTTTGAGCTGAAGTGTTTCCTCTCCGTATCTGGATCAATGTTGAAAATAAGCCATTTGATTTTCGTCCGTGCGTAATATATTGAATTAAATAAAAACATCAACTTGGGGACTTCATCCCTGAATGGTGAGTAGGGGTGGAGAGAATAATGAGGTAAAGAGGGAGAAAATGAGCGAATTTGTGGGATTTAGTGAAGCCTCGAAGTTCGCAGGAATTTGCATACGCCCAGAGAACACGCGAGAACTGACAATAAAAAAGTCAGCTGAGAATGGTTGACAAGCTTAAGCTCCTACCAGAAAAACTTGACTTAAACCAACCTAATTAACAACATAATAAACAAAATAATTATTATCAGAGGGACGATAACAGCCTTCCAATCCGAGGAGGTAGCTTTAGGGCTGTTTTTCATCATTTCCAGCGCTGCAGGAAATAAAATTATTAAGAACATTATTAACGCTAATGCAGAGGCAATTTGCATCCAATCCATATCCAGACCTCTTTCCCTTCCGTTTATTCCGCTCTAAAAACAAAACCCCGGTTTGGCCGGGGCTTTGAATAGCTATTTAAAGTAGCCGACAATTAATCATCGTTACCCATAATCCCTAAAATTTGCAACAAGCTGATAAAGATATTGAAAATTGTCATATATAGCCCGATTGTTGCTAACACATAATTAGTTTCGCCACCATGAATAATACGACTCGTGTCATATAAAATGAAACCACTCATGATGAGGATAACTACCGCTGATATCGCTAATGACATTGCAGGTATTTGTAAGAAAATATTTGCCAGAGCAGCAAGTAAAACTAACAAAAAGCCTACCATCAAGAATCCACCCAGAAAACTAAAATCTTTTCGTGTGGCAAGGGCATACGCGGATAATCCCATGAATATCGCACCTGTGCCCGCTAGTGACAATGTAATGATA
>NZ_JAGFJM010000084.1 GCF_024102715.1 Nitrosomonas communis | reverse complement strand
GAACATTGCTTGCAGAAGAGGTCGGCGAAGCAGAGCTCGCGCAGCCTGTTCAACCTAAGCAGAATGATACGGTAGCTGCCACCTGCAATCCGGATGGTTGCGCCATTTAGCTGTCTAGTTTCAGCTTGGCAGCGTAGGATGTGAAAAGCATTCTGCCAAAATCAGGCTCGTCAGGCAATCTATCGATATCGTAGCATATTCTCCGCACCGCATGCGAAGAATAAACGCATATTCCCACATCTCTCTATAGTTTCGGGAGTGGTTAGAGTTGAAGCAGGGGAGGCATTTTTGCAGAGTTGGGGTGTTTCCTGCTACCCTTGAAAAAAGACGGTTGCAGAAGATGATTTCTATATTAGCGGTGGCGGAGGTTCGATCATGAGCGGCAGATCAGTAATTTTGGCAATTGATCAGGGAACCACTAGTTCGCGTGCGATCCTATTTTCTGCGGAGCTTGAGATACTGGATGTGCAGCAAAAAGAGCTTAGGTTGCATTTTCCGCGCAAAGGCTGGGTCGAGCAGCATCCAGAAGACATATGGAATGACACGCTCGAGGTCTGCCGCCGGATTCTCCAGACGTTATCCATTGGGGTGGAATCAGTTGCTGCTATTGGTATCACCAATCAACGTGAAACGACTATTCTATGGGATCGCAGCACTGGCGAGCCTGTATATAACGCTATCGTTTGGCAGGATCGCCGCACGGCTGCGCTGTGCCAGCAACTTAGGGACGCGGGGTATGAACCACTGGTAGAAGCTAAAACTGGCTTGCTGTTTGATCCCTATTTCTCAGCCGGAAAAATTGCCTGGATACTGGATAATGTCGAGGGCGCGCGCGAACGGGCTGAACGTGGTGAACTAGCCTTTGGCACGGTGGATTGTTATCTGCTCTGGCGTCTCACGGGCGGGCGAGTACATGCCACTGACGTGACCAATGCCTCGCGCACACTTCTTTATAACATCATCGAACAGAAATGGGATGAGGCGTTACTGGCGTTGTTTGGTATTCCGACTATTATTTTGCCAGAGGTCCGGGACAACGTAGCCGGTTTCGGCTTGACTGATCCGATGTTGTTCGGGCGGGAAATTCCTATTGGCGGCATGGCGGGAGACCAGCAGGCAGCCATGATCGGGCAGGGTTGTTTCCAGTCCGGCATGGTCAAATCTACATATGGCACGGGTTGCTTTGCGCTGATGAATATCGGGCCGGACTTCAGACTTTCGCGCAACCGTCTTTTGACGACACCTGCTTATCGGTTGGATGGAGCGATGACTTATGCGCTGGAGGGTTCGATTTTCATTGCTGGTGCAGCGATTCAATGGTTACGCGATGGGTTGGGGTTTTTCCCGGATGCCGCCGTGAGCGAAGCCATGGCTTTGAGTGTTCCTGATAGTAACGAGGTTTATTTCGTGCCCGCTTTCACCGGATTGGGTGCGCCCTATTGGCGGCCGGATGTGCGCGGCGCGATGATGGGCCTGTCCCGCGAGACGACGAAGGCGCATATCGTGCGTGCAGCGCTGGAAGCACAAGGGTATCAGACGCGAGATTTGATGGCCGCGATGGAGGCGGATGGCGGATGCGAGGTTGCTGTGGTACGTATCGATGGCGGGTTGTCAACGAATCAGTTCATGTGCCAATTTCTCGCTGATATGCTGGACAGGCCGGTGGAGGTTCCGCAGGTGACGGAGGCTACGGCATTAGGCGCCGCTTGTTTGGCTGGGCTTTTTGCGGGAATATTTCCGGGATTCGATGCTGTGGAGCGGCACTGGCGGCGGGCCAGAATTTATGAGCCGATGATGGCGCAGGCCGAAAGAGAGCAGCTTTATCATGGCTGGAAGGCTGCTGTTGGGGCACTTTTGGCTTATACCGCAAATGTGAATTAAAAAGTATCCTTCCATTGACGCAGTTCAGCAAAAACGCTGATCGGGTCTTGCAACCTCTTGCCGGCATGTCGACTGGCAGCATTGATAAGAGCAGGTTGATCACATCGCAGGAAAGGGTTAGTCGCTTTTTCCATCGCTAGTGTTGAAGGCAGTGTGGGGAGATCATGCTTCCTTTGTGCTTCTATTTCGATTGCGCGTTGCGCTAAAATTGGATTATCTGCTTCGACCTCTTTTGCAAAGCATACATTGGCAAGCGTGTATTCATGCGTACAGTAAACAAGTGTGTCATCCGGTAGGCTGGCTAGTTTCTGTAATGAGGTATACATCTGCTGGGCAGTTCCTTCAAAGATACGCCCACAGCCGCAGGCGAACAGCGTATCGCCACAAAATAACGATTTTCCGCCATAATAGGCAATATGTCCTGCCGTATGACCAGGGATATCCAGCACAGCAAGATCAAGTGATAGCTCTGCCAGGTGAACGGTATCGCGTTCTCTGAGACCATGTGTCAACTCTGGGATGTGTTCATTTGCAGGGCCATACACTGGCATAGTAAATGCCTGCAATAATGTAACATTGCCGCCGGTATGATCATGATGATGGTGTGTGTTGAGAATGGCGATGGGCTGCAATTCCTGCTGTTGAAGATAGGTCAGCACAGCTGATGCACTTCCCGGATCGACGATGGCAGCATAGTGCTGATTGTGAATTACCCAGATATAGTTGTCTTTAAAGGCGCGAACAGGGTGAATATTGAACATGGTGTTTCTCTCGGTTTAGTAAAAATATAGTTATGGTGAGACTGAACGCTAACAGTAGCATGCTTCTCTCAGCGCATGCACAGGCCATGCAGCAATGGTTCGGGACATCGCTAGGCTACTATTTGCTGACGGAGGAACAAAACTATTTTGATCAGGCAGTTACTAATATTTTTGGGTATAACGCGCTGCAAATCGGATTTCCTCAGTTTAATTTTTTGCGTACTAATCGTATCCCTTTTCAATTTCGTCTGGGCATCAGTCATGGCGTATCCTGCTACGCGTTACCTGATTTTCTGCCAATCAACAGCAGCAGTATGGATTTAGTATTGCTGCCACATATCCTGGAGTTTAATGCTAATTCACATCAAATTCTTCGTGAAGTGCATCGCGTCTTGATGCCAGAAGGTCATGTGGTGATCAGTGGTTTTAATCCGCGCAGTCTTTGGGGGATGCACCGTTATTTGAAGTCAGCGAAGAATGAATTTCCATGGTGCGGTCACTTCATTGCATTATCTCGTCTCAAGGACTGGTTGAAGTTGCTTGATTTTGAGATTGTCGGAGGCCGGCTCGGCTGCTATATTCCTCCCTTCAGTAATGAAAAATGGATAAAGCGTTTTCATTTTATGGAGGCTGCGGGGGATCGTTGGTGGCCGATTTCAGGCGGCGTTTATTTCTTACAGGCGATCAAGCGAGTCCATGGCATGCGTATTATTAAGCCTTGCTGGGAAAATAGTTTA
>NZ_JAGFJM010000079.1 GCF_024102715.1 Nitrosomonas communis | reverse complement strand
GTATTGCGGTATCAGTAAGCACCTGACGGTATCTTGTGTGTCGGTATGTAAATATACCGCCAAAAATACCGTAATTTTGACGGTATGTCTAGATACGTTGTGATACTATAGAAGACGATCAATCCCGATGAAAGCTAGTAAATTCAAGGGATTTGATACGATTAGATACTATCTGGAATGCTTATTTGGTGCCGGGAGGGGGAATCGAACCCCCATGAAGTCACCTTCGCGGGATTTTGAGTCCCGTGCGTCTACCAATTCCGCCATCCCGGCATTCCCTTATTCTGCTTCTAATTTCGGGCAAGACACAATTATTACTGAAAATGGCAGGCACAGCAACATAGCGCTTGTGAAAAAATTGCAGGTAGCCTCAGAGCAAGAAAAAATAAGACATCGTGATGTGACATATCAAGTAGATAAACTGAATACGAGTACCGCTCAACGAAACTACCGGTGTATGCAATACAGTTCCTTATAGCTCCACTTATTTCCATTATAAGACCATTTTTCTGTTCCTTAAACACGGAATTTCCAAGTGAAATGCAAGAATAGCTTGCGCGCACCAGTATAATAATAGTGATGAAAGCTCAAGATTTTGATTTTTTTCTACCCAGTGATTTGATTGCACAGTTTCCGCCCAAGCAGCGAACAGATAGTCGCATGCTTTATTTAGACAGTCCATGTGACAGATTTCAAGATGCTTTATTCATTGACCTACCGAAGTATCTGCGTGCAGGAGATGTTATCGTTTTTAACGATACTCGCGTGATCAAAGCACGATTAAAGGGTATCAAGCAGACGGGAGGCAAGATCGAAGTGATGGTAGAACGGTTGCTTGACCCCCATCATGTCTTGGCTATGATACGAGCCAGTCATGCACCCAAGACAGGTTCAAAATTATTGCTGGAGAACAAAATTAGTGCAATTGTTCAAGGACAGGAACAAAATTTCTATATACTGCGTTTCGCACATGAGCTCCAGGTAACTCAGCTACTAGAGCAATACGGCAGCTTGCCGTTGCCACCGTATATTGAACGGCATGCGACACAACTGGACGAAGATCGTTATCAGACAGTTTTTGCAAAAGAAGCGGGCGCTGTTGCAGCCCCTACGGCGGGTTTGCATTTTGATGAAGCAATGCTAATAACTCTGCGTGAAATGGGAGTAATCATCACTTATGTAACGTTACATGTTGGAGCCGGCACATTCCAGCCTGTTCGAGCTGAAAATATTCTGGATCATCAAATGCATACAGAAATTTATCAGATCCCCGCAGAAACAATCGCTGCAATTCAACATGCAAAGCGTTTCGGCAATCATGTGCTAGCAGTGGGCAGCACATCTCTTCGTGCTTTGGAAGCTTGTGCTAGAACCAATGACGGTGGATTAAAGCCAGGGTATGGCGAAACTAACCTCTTTATCACACCGGGTTTTAATTTCCGCATCGTTGATCGTTTACTTACAAACTTTCACTTACCACGATCCACTCTACTTATGATGGTATCTGCTTTTGCTGGCATGGAAAATATTCGTCACAGCTATCAGCATGCCATTACTCAACGTTACTATTTCTTTAGTTATGGTGACGCCATGCTTATTGAAAGAAAAATATGAAATTCGAGTTGCATCATGTTGACAGCGGCGCCCGGCGAGGAACACTGACACTTACCCACGGTAAGGTAGAAACGCCGGCTTTCATGCCCGTAGGCACATATGGAGCGGTTAAAACGGTCTCTCCTGCAGAATTACTAGAAATTAATGCAAATATAATTTTAGGCAATACTTTCCATTTATGGTTGCGGCCAGGCTTGGACGTGATTGAAACACATGGAGGTCTACATCGGTTCATGGGATGGAATGGTCCAATATTAACTGATTCAGGCGGATTTCAGGTTTTCAGCCTTGGTAAACTGCGTAAAATCACTGAGCAAGGTGTAGCATTCCGTTCACCAATAAATGGCGATTTGTGTTTGCTTACACCTGAAGAATCCATGCGTATTCAGCGCGTACTCAATTCTGATATTGTCATGATCTTTGATGAATGCACGCCCTATCCAGTTGATATTTTAACGGCTAAAGCTTCCATGGAGCTCAGTCTCCGGTGGGCAGAGCGATCGAAGCATGCGCATGATGGGAACCCTAATGCCCTCTTCGGTATCGTGCAGGGAGGCATGTATGAGAATTTACGCGATCAATCTTTCACTGGCTTACAGCGCATAGGTTTCGATGGCTACGCTATCGGCGGCCTGTCCGTAGGTGAGCCCAAGCAGGATATGCAGCGTATACTCAAACATGTCGCACCCCAGTTGCCACTTGATAAGCCTCGCTACTTAATGGGGGTGGGGACGCCAGCAGATATTGTTCGCGCAGTCGCACAAGGCATTGATATGTTTGATTGTGTCTTACCTACACGCAACGCACGCAACGGTTGGCTCTATACACGAAATGGCATTATCAAGCTAAGAAATAGCCGGTACCGTTTGGATACTTCACCACCGGATGAGCAATGCCTCTGCTACACCTGCCGCCATTTCTCTCGTGCATACTTGCATCATTTGCAACGAACAAACGAGATTCTCGGTGCACGCCTAAATACACTGCATAACCTATACTATTATCAGCAGCTCATGGCAGAGATTCGTACAGCAATTGAGTCTGATCAATTTGAACGCTATGCACGAGAATTTCAAGCATAGTACTGCAGCGTGTTAAAATACATTTTTAATCTTTTTCTTCGGGAGAAAATATCATGTTGATTAGTGAAGCCTTTGCTCAAGCAACTAACAGCACTCAACCTGAGCCAACCTTAATGAGTCTTCTGCCTTTAATCGGGATTCTTGTCATTTTTTATTTTTTATTGATCCGCCCACAATCCAAGCGTGCCAAAGAGCAAAAGCAAATGAGAGAAGGATTACAAAAAGGTGATGAAGTTATCATTAGTGGAGGCGAATTAGGTCGTGTCACCAGCGTCGGAGAAAGCTATATTTCTATGGAGATAGCGCCAAATATTGAAATAACCGTACTGAAAGCCAGCGTGCAAACTTTACTGCCTAAGGGCACACTAAAAAGTATTGATACAGGCAAAAGCAGTAAAGCACTTAAAAACAACAAGCCTCAAAAAATGAGTGAAACCCAGGGAAGTAGCGATGAGGATAGCAACGTAACGCCTGCTGGCGAAACATCAAAAGAGAGTAGCGAAAAAAGCTGAAGAATTTAATAAAAATTACGAATTTTACTAACTTAGCTACCTCTGTTCCCCTAATTTTATTTTATTTGACACCATGAACCGCTATCCTTTGTGGAAAAATTTGATCATTGCGATTTTGCTTCTCGTTGGGTTGTTTTACACCTTACCCAATTTTTATGGTGAATCACCCGCAATACAAATTTCGCCATTGCGAACTTCAGCAGAGGCTGGGTTACCATTATTACAAAAAGTAGAAAGCGCACTTAGTAAGCACGTCCTAGCTCCTGAGGGAACCCTCATTGAAGGAAATAGCATCAAAATTCGCTTTGCAGATACGGATATCCAAATAAAGGCAAGAGATATCCTGCAATCAGAACTCGGTACGGATTATATCGTTGCCCTTAACCTTATCCCGAATTCTCCTGAGTGGCTGAATAATATCGGTGCATTACCGATGTATCTAGGGCTTGATTTACGCGGTGGCGTCCATTTCATGCTTCAGGTTGATATGGATGGCGCATTATCCAAATCACTGGATCGCTATAGCACTGATATTCGCAGCAGTTTGCGCGAACTAAGAATCCCATCTGCGGGTCTCGATCGCGAAAACTCACAACTCATCGTCAAATTCAGAGATGAGCAATCACGCTCAAAAGCAGAAACCGAACTCAGAAAAATATACTCTGACTTGGATTTGCGTACAACGAATACAGAAAGAGACTTTCGCCTGTTAGTATCGATCAAGCCGGAAGCGCATACTCGCATGCAAAGCTCAACCATACAACAAAATATTACTACGCTACGTAATCGCGTCAATGAGCTTGGTGTGGCAGAGCCTGTAATTCAGCAAGCAGGGGCCGATCGCGTTATCGTGCAATTGCCGGGTGTTCAAGATACTGCTAAAGCAAAGGATATTCTAGGAAGAACAGCCACCCTGGAAATCAGAATGGTAGATGACGAAAGTGACATCGAAGCAGCATTAAGAGGGCAAGTTCCGTTTGGCGCCGAGCTCCTTACAGAACGTGGCGGTGGTGCGCTACTGGTAAAAAAACAAGTACTACTGACTGGTGATCGTATTACGGATGCACAGCCCGGGTTTGATAACGACAATCAACCGGCTGTTCACGTCACCCTTGACAACAATGGTGCACGCATTTTCAAGCAGCTGACACGAAATAATGTCGGCAAGCGTATGGCAATTTTACTTGTTGAGAAAAATCATGCAGAGGTTGTCACTGCACCCGTTATCCGCGAGGAAATCGGTGGTGGACGCGTACAGATAAGCGGTCGAATGAGCAGCGTAGAAGCTCGTGACGTTGCACTATTGTTACGCGCCGGTGCATTAGCCGCACCAATGGAAATCATTGAAGAACGTACTGTTGGGCCCAGCCTGGGTGCTGACAATATCACCAGAGGGGTCAACTCGACGTTATTTGGCTTCCTGGCAGTGGCCATTTTTATCATGCTTTACTATCGAGCAATTGGCGTGATTTCTGTTCTTGCGCTCGGGGCAAATCTTTTATTATTGATCAGCCTTCTTTCCATTTTGCAAGCAACATTAACTCTTCCCGGCATGGCTGCAATTGCACTTACAGTTGGCATGGCGATTGATGCAAATGTTCTTATTAATGAACGTATTCGCGATGAGCTTCGCAATGGTCTAACGCCACAACTAGCTATCAATGCTGGCTACGAACGAGCGTTTGGGACCATTGTAGATTCTAATATCACAACACTGATAGCAGGAATTGCATTATTTGCTTTTGGTTCAGGTCCAGTTAAAGGATTTGCTGTAGTGCTGTGTTTGGGTATTCTAACCTCGGTGTTTACAGCAGTAACTGTTTCTCGGGCGATGGTTAACTTGGTATATGGTGGGCATCGTAAATTGGAAAAAATTTCAATTGGTACCGTCTGGAAACCTAAAACAATTAAGCGTTAATGGCAAATAGTCGTCGTGTATCCGGTTCTACCCGTATCAGAAAACACGACAACTGATCTGAAATAGCTAATCAGGATTCTTAAACTATGGAATTTTTTAAATTTGAACGCGATATCCCCTTTATGAGCTGGGGGAAATATACCACTACCATTTCATTATTAACTTTTATTGTCTCAGTTTTTTTTATTATCACAAAAGGATTGAATTTAGGGGTTGATTTTACGGGCGGCACGGTGCTTGAAGTGAGTTATGCGCAACCCGCTAATCTCGATAAAATTAGATCAGTCTTTGTTACGCTTGGGATACCTGATGCTTCAGTACAAAATTTTGGCACTTCTCGTGATGTATTGATTAGATTGCCTGCCAGGCATCAATTATCTAGTGCCAAATTATCAGAAACTGTAATTGCTTCTCTTAAAGAATTTGATGAATCTGTAGAGATACGTCGAGTGGAATTTGTCGGTCCTCAAGTCGGTGATGAATTGCTAGAAAATGGTGCATTAGCTCTATTGTTTGTATCACTTGGCATCGTGGTTTACCTGGCAATACGCTTTGAATGGAAATTTGGTGTTGCTGGTATTATCGCAAATTTACATGATGTAGTTATCATTCTAGGTTTTTTTGCTTACTTTCAATGGGAGTTCTCTCTTACAGTTCTTGCCGCAATTCTGGCAATTCTTGGTTATTCAGTAAATGAATCCGTTGTGGTATTTGATCGCATTCGCGAAAATTTTCGTAAGATGCGTAAGGCGCCTGTAACACAAGTCATTAATAATGCGATTACGCGTACTATGTCGCGTACTATTATCACTCACGGTAGTACGCAAGCAGTCGTTGTGTCAATGCTTCTTTTTGGTGGTGAAACCTTATATTATTTTGCATTAGCGCTAACCATTGGCATTTTGTTCGGTATTTACTCTTCTATACTCGTTGCTAGCCCAATTCTCATGTTACTAGGGGCCAAACGCGAAGATCTTGTAAAACCGGAGAAAAAGCAGCAAGAAGAAGCTTTACCATAGGATCTGTTGACATTTCACATAGGTAGCCACAGGTATCCACACGCTATGGCTACCATACTCTCAAAATTTCGCTTCAGTTTGTCGTATCGTGTCGCTCTATTGCCCGATACTGCTTTAGCCGGGTAAAAGCATTTTCCACCAAATGCCGATATCTATATAAACCCCAATCCATATCTGCGTTACCCTTTAACGAGTTGCGCTTTCTCGGTATCACAGCCCGAGCTCTCTTCTTCGTTATCTGTTCCCG
>NZ_JAGFJM010000069.1 GCF_024102715.1 Nitrosomonas communis | reverse complement strand
TCAAATGATGTCCCTTCCAGCCCCTGAACAAATCCTGCATGATGTTTTTGGTTACTCAGCCTTTCGCGGTGAACAACAATATATTGTCGAGCATGTTGCTGCCGGAGGCGATGCGCTGGTACTGATGCCGACCGGCGGCGGCAAATCTCTCTGCTACCAACTGCCAGCCTTGCTGCGGCCAGGAGTCGGAATCGTGGTGTCACCCCTGATCGCATTGATGCAGGACCAGGTAGAAACGCTTAATCAACTTGGCGTGCAAGCCGAGTTTCTGAATTCCAGTCTCGATGCCCGGGCAGCGCGAGAAGTATCCAATCGGTTGCTGCATGGTGAACTCAAGCTACTATATGTCGCGCCCGAACGGCTGTTGACAGAAGGTTTCTTGGCTATGCTGGAACGCTTGCAGGAACGCAATGGTCTGGCGCTGTTTGCTATTGACGAAGCGCATTGTGTCTCGCAATGGGGCCATGATTTTCGTCCGGAGTACCGTGAACTGACAGTACTGCACCAACGTTTTCCAGCCGTGCCGCGCATCGCGTTGACGGCCACTGCCGATGCACCCACACGGGCAGAAATTGTTGACCGTCTAGCGCTGGAAAATGCGCGGCAGTTTATCGCGAGTTTTGACCGCCCCAATATCTGCTATCGTGTTGCCATCAAAAACAATCCACGCCAGCAGCTGCAAGCCTTCCTTGAAGCCGAGCATACTAACGATGCCGGTATTGTCTATTGCCTGTCGCGCAAAAAAGTGGAGGAAAACGCGGTCTGGCTGAAAGCACGTGGCTGGGATGTATTGCCCTATCATGCTGGCCTTGACACCGCCACGCGCAACCAGCACCAGCGTAGATTTCTGCGCGAGGAAGGAGTCATCATGGTGGCTACCGTGGCCTTTGGCATGGGCATCGACAAGCCTAACGTACGCTTTGTGGCGCACCTCGATTTGCCTAAGAGCATGGAAAGCTATTACCAGGAAACCGGCCGTGCCGGCCGCGACGGCCTGCCCGCCAATGCCTGGATGGTTTATGGTTTGGGCGATGTGGTCTCGATGCGACAGATGCTTGATGCGGGCGATGCGCCAGAAGAGCGCAAGCGTGTTGAACGGCAAAAACTCGATGCCCTGCTGGGTTTTTGCGAATCCACCACGTGCCGACATCAAACGATCCTGCGCTATTTTGGCGAAGCGCATCCTGGCAATTGTGGCCAATGCGACAACTGTCTCAACCCGGTGGATACCTGGGATGCAACCGAGGCAGCGCGCATGGCACTGTCCTGTGTCTACCGCACGGGACAACGCTTTGGCGCCGGTCACCTGATTGATGTGTTGCTGGGTAAAAACACACCGCAAGTAGAAAGATTTCAGCATCAGCAACTCAGCACTTTCGGTATCGGCAAGGCATTAACAGCGCAACAATGGAGCAGCGTTTACCGGCAACTGGTTGCAGTCGGTTTGCTGCAAGTACAGATGGAAGCTTATGGTGGGCTGAGCCTGACTGAAGAAGCGCGCCCGCTTCTGCGCGGGGAAACCAAGTTATGGCTGCGCCGCGACAACGAAGCTGGCAGGCGTGCCATCAGCCGCACCGAACGCGTCTCGCGCGCCCGCGAGGCTTTTGCCGGTGCTAAAGAAGACCCGCTATGGCATGCACTCAAAGCCATGCGCCTGCAACTGGCTCGCGAGCAGGGTGTCCCCCCCTATGTGATCTTTCACGATAGCACGCTGCTGGAGATTCTCAATCATCGCCCTGCCAACCTCACCGAGCTGGGGCGTATCAGCGGCGTAGGCCAGGCTAAATTGGCGCGTTATGGTGATCAGTTCCTGAAGGTGTTGGAGGATGCGGTGAATGGGGAAGTTGATTTGAGATGAATTGAAGGATTCGGTGAGGTCTATAAAAAAATTTTTCATCAAAGATGGATAGACCAAGTATCTCGTCTGTTGTTAAATTACCGTTACAGGAATTTTGGGGGATATCAATCTGATCATGCGCACTCGAATTATTGGCATATTGGTTTTTAGCCTGGCTTGCACAATGACATCTGTGGGCTATGCAGAGGAGCGGAAGACGCTTGCCTGGTTGCACGAGGTCAAGTTCGGCATACTTCATCATGATACCGGCGGTTTGTGGAGCGGTTTCAGTCGTGAAAGTGGCGTTGATTTCAATCTGGAAGCCATCTTTTCGCCACATGTCAATTTTCTCGGTGGAGCCTTTCGCCCTGCTTTTGGCGGCTCAGCGAATACCGCGGGAGATACCTCCAAACTGTACACCGATATTCGTTGGCAATACGAGCATGCAAGCGGTATGTTTTTTGGTATTGGCGTTGGCGCAGCAATTCACAATGGCAAGCTTCATCTTGTGCGCGACGATCGTAAGGCCTTGGGATCACGGGTACTGTTTCACATCCCGATTGAAATCGGCTATCGCCTCGGCGCCAGGACTTCGTTATCGGTCTACTTTGATCATGTTTCTAATGCCTATCTGGCTGATGACAATGAAGGCATGGACACCTTAGGTGGGCGTTTCGGTTACCGATTTTAGCTTTCCGATTTAATAACAGTACGCTCACTCCTTCTTTTGTCCAGAAGGGAGTAGATGCAGCTAGACTCTTCAATGCTGGTCAAATCCATTACTCTTGTTAATGGGAGGCTGTAAATGAACGGTTTTAAATCGGTTTTAGCGCGTATTGTAAGTACTCTGCCAATTTCCCCGCTGCTGATAATGCTGGGTATCATGCTGCTTATCGTGGCACTGACTTCTTCGTTTTATACCATTCCGGCCGAATCGGAGGGTATAGTGCTTCGCTTTGGCAAATATATCGAAAAAGTGCCATCTGGCTTACACGTCAAATTGCCGTTTGAAATCGATACCGTTATCCCGGTACCGACGCAGCGGCAGCAGAAACTGGAATTCGGTTTTGCAACACCTGGCTTTACTAACCCCGATCAGGCCAGTGATAAGCCTGAACTCGAAAAATCAATGGTGACGGGTGATCTGAATTCTGCGCTGATGGAATGGATCGTGCAGTACCGCATTACCGATCCCGAAAAATACCTTTTCGATGTGCGCAATCCGGGCCTGACTTTACGGGATATAGCCGAGGCAGTCATGCGGGAGGTGGTAGGCGATCGTACTGTCGATGAAATCATTACTATCGGGCGGCAAGAGATTGAGGAAACGGCATTAGTGCGTACCCGCCTGCTAGCGGAGCGCTATCAGCTGGGTATGACCATTAACCAGGTGCAGTTGAAAAATGTCAATCCACCGGAACCGGTGCAACCTTCTTTTAATGAAGTTAATCGTGCCCAGCAGGATCGGGAGAATGCCATTAATTTGGCAAACGGTGAGTACAACAAAGCAGTACCACGTGCACGCGGTGAAGCTGATCAGAAAATACGCGCAGCCGAGGGCTATCGCTTTAAACGCATCAATGAAGCCGAAGGGGATGTGGCTGCCTTCAATCTATTGCTGGAACAATACCTCAAAGCCCCGGAGATAACGCGTACCCGTATTTATCTTGAGACCTTGAGTGATGTATTACCACAGGCCAGGCAGCAAATTATCGTTGACGATACGGTTAAGCAGATTCTACCCATGTTGCCTTTTCCATCCAAACCAGTGGAGATGCCCCAATGAATCAGTCGATAAAAAACTTAGCGTTAATCCTGGCCCTAGTGATTTTGGCAGCCATGTCCACCTATACGATCAATCAGACTGAACAGGTCATCATTACCCAGTTTGGCAAACCGGTGGGTGATCCTATCACGGCCCCTGGATTACATTTCAAACTGCCTTTTATTCAACGGGTGAACAGTTTTGACAAACGCTATCTGGCCTGGGATGGACCGATGGTGGAAATGTCGACCAAGGATAAAACCTATGTGCAGGTGGATACTTTTGCCCGCTGGCGGATTACCGAGCCAATGCGTTATTATTTGCGACTGAGGGATGAACGGAGCGCCCAGTCACGTTTGGAGGATATCTTGGGCAGCGAAACCCGTACAGCTATCGCGCGACATGAACTCATCGAAGTGGTGCGCTCGGATAAAGATCGGCAACCGCTGCAGGATGAAAGTCTAGGTTCTTTAACAGGCACAGGCACACTCGGTCTATTACGGCAGATCAAAGTAGGTCGTGCTGCTATCGAGAAAGAAGTGTTTGAGGCAGCCGCACCCAAATTGGCAGAGTTTGGCATTGAATTGCTCGATGTTCGTTTCAAGCGTATTAATTACAATCAGCAGGTACTGGAACGCATCTATCAACGGATGATCAGTGAACGGCTGCAAATTGCGCAGCGTTTCCGTTCGGAAGGTGAAGGAGAGGCAGCACGTATCAACGGTAACAAGCAACGCGACATTCATGAAATCGAATCGAGCGCTTACAAACGTGTTCAGGAAATCCGCGGTGAGGCTGATGCCAAGGCTTCAGAAATCTACGCCAAGGCTTATGCGCAGAAACCTGAAGCAGCCGAATTTTATAAATTTATCAAGAGTATGGAAACCTATCGGAAGATTATTAATGCCGATGCTACGCTGGTACTTTCAACCGATAGCGAGCTGTTTGCATTGCTTAAACGAATTGAGCAGAAAGAGCATTAAATTCAATTAACTGTGTTTGTTTACTCATTGTATTTCAAAATTCGGTTTTCATCCTTTCTCATATTGAAGGTGTCATAATTGAAATTAATCAATGATTTCTATCGGCAGGTTTTGGCTAATGAGTTCAAGGCGTATTGTTCCTGTTTAGTAGAAAGCAATCTGTATTTCTGCTTAATATATTTCCACCGTATTCCATACTCACACCAATAGGCTTTTCGCGGCGGCAACCATTCATGGGGTGCTTTATCTGATTTAGCCTGATTAACTTTGTCACTGACCACGACGAGATTGTCATAGTCATTGGCAAATTTCCTGCGTTGCGCTTTGGTCCAGTTTGCAGCGCCATGGCGATGAGCATGGGCGAGGGGAACGATATGATCGATATCCACACTTGAGGCTTTGGTAAATATCTTACCGGTATAGACGCCAAGCCACTGCCCATATGTAACTGTGCAACGACGGGAATCTTTGAATTTAACAGGGATTGTACTCGTCGCAATCAATAATTCTTGACGAGTGTTCTGGCAATCACCATCGGAGTCTATCCAGTGAGGCCAATCTTTTCGCTTATAGGGTTTGCTAGAGAGGGGAGTTTCAACTTCCTGGGGGTAACGCTCCACCTGCTTATCTGTGGCACAACCATGCAGCATTACCAGAATGGGTATAAACAGGATTAACAGTAAGATATTTCTCATGAATCAAAATTAGGCTATTTTTGGGGGTGCCTATTTTGGGGGATAAGATCAGATTTGAATAGACTTGAATACCCTCTGTGTTAGACCATCGTGGCCGACCCACGGGGTGGGTGAGATTTTAAGTGAAGGGATTTCAAGCATGTTTGTGGTAAATTCAAGTTCATCAGTCACCGTGCCATGGTCAGTACATGGCAAACGTTAGCCTGTAGTACATTTTTCCATAATGAAAATTTCAACGAATATTACAAACAAAGGAATAACAATTAGAATTGGTGAAGAAGCACAGGAGCGCTTGACACTGTCACCTTCAGCAAACCAAGAAAATCCGAAGTGCTATTATGTTTATGGTCATTACGACAAGCAAGGCGTTCCTTTCTATATCGGGAAAGGAACCAAGCGCCGTGCTTGGGACGAAGATCGACATTCTCTTTGGCATCGATACGTCCAAAAACATCTCAATGGAGAGTACACAGTCGTTATTCTGGTAGATGATCTTAACTCTGCACAGGCCGAGGAATTAGAAAGCGAGTGGGTAGCGCAAGAGTCAGAAACGTTGTTAAATTGGGTAAATTTCAGTCGAAAAACAGACTTTTCCGCCCTAAACACCTTCCACAAGTTGTGTAATGCTAATCAGGAGTTATTGGGAGCGGCCCGAGAACAAGAGCAGTCAAATCCAGATGAAGCAATAAAATTATATTTTAAGGCATTAGCAAATATCGAAGCTTACGCCACTATACAACCGAAAATGGGCTTGGTTGGTCAACTCATCGACGAAGAACGAAAAGAAAACGGTATTAACGGAGAATTGCCCATCCTAGATCGGCTGACACTGTGCCTAATTCGTGCGAACCGACAAACAGAGGCGTCAGAATTAACAAGACAATACTTTGCAATGTACCGCGCTGATGAAGAACTTAGTGCTGCGATACGAATAAAGATGCGAGTAAGAAAAGGCGATAAAAAAGAATGGCTAGCTAGCGCGTAAACTTGCGCAATACTTCAGTATTTCAGGGTCTGATATTTGACACAGATAAGTAAGTATTTTGATGTGAACGTCGCGATCGTGAGCCAAATACTCAAATGGGCTGAAAAGGAGATGGTGGAAATAACAATTATAGACCTGGCCCCTCTCGTCCTCATTCGTTTCACCGATCCACTCAACTTGCTGCAATTAACATAGCAGTCTCCGATCCTTAATCTTGAGGAATATCCCCGTTTTGATTGAGGAGACGAAGATGATAACATTGCGTGAGCAGCTGAACGATACCACGCATCAAAAGGGGTCGCGGAAAAAGAGTTCAGGGCCTAGAATAAAAAGTTTATATTCTCACTTTCATGCATCCATTTTCTTTATTCTCGACCTGACTCAGATATTGGACCCAGATATTTACTGTATTGCTCCTTCATTTTGATAAGCGTAAATTTAAACTAGAAATAGTCTGAAGTTCTAATTCTTTTTAATTTCACGTATTTATCCACAAACCTTAGAGGATGCTATCATGTTGAAAAAAAGAATTTATTTTTCCTATACACTCATCGCACGGCAGGGAAGACGGGCCATGAGCCACGTCTGGCGCCTGGGGCTAGCTTTGCTGGTCGCACTACAAGTACTCCTCGTTGTGCCTGCTGTGGCGGTCGCTGAGTGGCGCATAGTGCCTACCACCGCTTTCGTTGGCCTCACCGAGGATCTCACGCTGATCAAAACGCTTGGTGCTATGCAGATCATGTCCGGAACGGGAAGCGACCAGCTCTGGGTCCATCAACACATTCCTGTCGTCGAGGGCGATGTTATCGACGCGATCTTAGTCTGCTACCGGACCTTCGCTTTTGCCCCCGGTGACCGGCCGCCATTCGTCACGGCCATACAACTCACGGAAACCCTTTTCCCGGAGGGCAGCACGACCCGGCACTTTGACCCTACCGACCTGACCGCTGTCGAGGATACCTGCTACGTCTCGTCAGTGCCTGACTACGCGCCTGCTGGCGCCGTAAATCTCGCGCTGCAAGTGAATTTCAACGCCTTCGATCCCCCGGGAGGGGGTGACGGCATCATCTATATCGGAGCCGTAGCCATCCACGTGAAGTGACGAAAGCCAGTGAATGGCCGTGCCCGCGCACCGGCAATGTCCTCAGGGTCGCAACGTCCTCAGGACCAGAACAGGGGACAGACCACGGTTCTTGGCTATGTGAGAAACAATTGCTGGATTCTGGTTCTACAACTTTGCGAGAAAGTCGGGGTCTAGATTCACGGCGCACAGTAATGCACGAGAGGGGCAGGGTCTAGATCTACAGCACGCAGTAACCTATTAACACAAATGAAACACCTATTCTAGACCAGACCCAGTAATCTTGAAGCCTGTTCAATGTGATCTAGTTCACTACCGTTTGACAGCTTGTTCTAACAAGTGATTCTGATTTTGCTATTTGAGGAGTTAGACGATATGTTTATTAAAGATTGCTCACGGCAGGACTTATTATGGTCAATTCAGGTACTATCTGACTTCGCCCACTCAAAAGATGCTGCCTCCTAATGCAAAGACTTTGGGGTCAAGCCTTACATTTTACATTTTCACCCTCTTCTTTCAGCCCATTTGAGTATTTGGCTCACGATAACGCTGCTCACATCAAAATATTTA
>NZ_JAGFJM010000068.1 GCF_024102715.1 Nitrosomonas communis | reverse complement strand
CGCCTTGGGCAGGTCTCGCCACGGACAGCCAACCCGCATTCGATACAGTATTCCTTCTACTGTCATGCGCAGATTGCGCTTGTTATAAATCGATTCTTGAAGCAGAATCTTCTCCAGCTTCGACCAGAATTCATCATTGAGCATCAATCGGGGCATCGCAAACTCGTTTTGTTGGTGGTATAGGAACCCCAATATTACGAGTTTGTTTCTATCTATGAAATACTTACCTTAAAACGTCAACAGACCCTAGCGTATAAAAAATCAGTTGATCAAATTATTCTTATAGCAGGTGATAGCGATTTTGTTCCAGCTGCTAAACTAGCAAGGAGAGAAGGTGTTGATTTTATTCTTGATCCAATGGGAAATTTTATAAATCCAGATCTACATGAGCATATAAGATGGTTTAATATCTAACTCATGGCCAAAATATAAGCAACGCTAACAATCATGAAAGCATTGCTTCACCCCATATGAAATCCTAGGGCCAAGCCTATATTCTATACATAAAACATAAACTTTATAAAATATAGGTCCCTACTGTTTGGACCCGTACTGTTTTGTCACCTATAGGGCCTGTGCCCTCTTTGTGCTTTTTTGGAAGGCTTATCGATGATGAAGAACTCATACTGTTATAAGCAGCGAGAAAAAGTAAATCACTCCTACTTGCGCCCCTCATCCTATTAACTTTAGAAGTTGAAGTGGCTCAGCACCTGCTCAAATTTCTGTTCGCTTAAGATAACACCATGGTTATGGATTTCCAGTTAGCATTTGAGGTTGGCGCAAGCATGTCTGCTTCATTAATCAATACGCGCGCGCGTATATTTCATGTGCTTAAACTGTGCAATGAGCCTTTATTCCAGGACAAACTCGGATTGAGTGGCTGTTATGAGAGCTGAATGATCTGGTTCAGCCGCTCACATACTTCTACGAACAAACAATCGTTCAACGTTCCCAATGGGTGAGGCTTGGCATCACGCGCGCGCCAGTCGAATGATTTTGGTTGGTGGCACAGTACATAGCTGGCTTGCTCGGTTTTTTGTTTGGCGGTCTTGCCCACAGCCACGGCAAAGGGGTTGTCGGCATTGTAAACAGCGGTGGTCATCGGCAGGCCAATCACCAATGAAGTTTTATCGTTGAAATTCTGGGGGGACAATACCAGGAAAGGGTGGATGTTACGCATTTCCTGACCAGCTTGTGGATTGCAATCTATCCAGATGATGTGCTGGCGATCAGGTACCCAGTCAACGGCACTCCCCTTCCTAACCATGAGCGGCTACCACTTTTCTGCACCCAATTGCTGCGTGGCTTGCATGGCTTCGCCGCCATGCCGGGCGGGATCGAATTGCGCCAGGCGCTGTTCCAGCGTCAACGGTTCATCCCGCACCGGCGTGATGATGATCTGGCCGTTGGATACCGTCAGTTTAACCCGTTGATCGGCGTGCACGTGGGCTTCCCGTACAATGGCAGCAGGCAGGCGCACCCCCAGGTTATTGCCCCATTGCTTGATATCCAGGATCACCTCTTTTGTGTTCATAATTGATTATTCCAATCAGTGTATGTTTAAACATGAGTTTAAACATAATCGGAGTAGGAAGCAAATCTCAATCTCCATACAAATATCTGCTGCAGCAAGCTGGGCTTGAGGTAATGGGGTCTTGTCATTTGCTTTAGTTAGCCAACGCTCACTCAAGTATGAGTAAATTTTCGCTCAATTTAGTACTGTCGCTTGACTCGTCAAATAGCGAATAAAAATTGTATGCAATTGCATTATTGCTAACCTATTTGTTATTCCCTAGCATCATGTTGTAATTAGAAAATACTCATTTGCTCAAATGAGTATTTATTTTTCCTATACCCTCTTTCTTTTGCCGAAGGCGCCGGTGTTAAAGCTCAATCTATTGAGCTTTCTTTATAGGAGATATTCGACATGAGCATAAAACACTTTATTTTGCTTTCTGCGATTTATTTATCAATAGCACTTGGCACGCTCGTTCACGCTACCAATCTTTTTGTTCCAGCATATTTCCATCCGTCAGATCGCCCGACTTACTGGAATGACTTGGCTGTGGCAGCTCAAACAGTAACTACTACCGTAATTCTTAATCCAGACAATGGGTTTGGAACAAACGTTGACCCCAGCTATGTTAACGCTATTGATCTGGTTCGTGAATCTGGAGGAAAAATAATTGCTTACATATACTCCAATTATGGCAATCGCTCGATGATCGATATTACCAGTGAAATTGATAATTACATTGCCTTCTATGCGATTGATGGTTTTTTTATCGATCAGATGACTGCAGACGGAACGGATGAAAACGTCAGATACTACGAGCAAATATATAACTACATCAAGAATAAAAACAGTCATTATTCGGTAACGGGGGGCCCTGGAGTGGTGCCAGACGAAGTTTACTTAAGCAAACCAGTCGTTGATAATTTAGTAGTATTTGAAGGTAACATAAGAAGTTACGTAAATTTTCAACCAGAACAGTGGCAACTCAATTATCCGAAAGACAGGTTTATCCATATTGTACATAACGCAAGCTCGGACCAGATGAAACAGGTGTTCAGCGAGACCGACAAGAACCTCGCTGGAAATCTGTACATTACCGATAACAGGCTTCCTAATCCTTATGACAGTCTTCCGCAGTATGGGGTTTAGAGCTCGAGATTGCAACCGTAACGCCTTAGTATCGACTAACAAAAACGAGGAAATGTGGAAAGCATAATAAGGAACAGACCACGATTCTTGGTTATGTGAGAAGAGACTGCTGGATGCTAGTTTTACAGCCTTGCGGGTCGTCCAGGCGTGCCGGAGGTTGCTCGTCGCCCCAGGGCTGTTGATACCTGGCTGCGAAAAATTCGTTGCCTGCCAGCATCATCTAACTCCAATGCCACATAAAGGGGATGTGGCTTCACTAGTGCATCGGCCTCCCCCTGCGCGCTTACCAGGCAGCTAGGCCAACGATATTCAGCTGGATACGCTACCATTCTCACACGCACCCGGATTCAATTCGCTATAGCGCTGACACGCACGCCAAATAGGTTTCCTCCTGAATGGAACAAAAGCGGAAACGCCCCTCCCACAAGGTTCCGCTGCGCTGGTAGGTGCGATTCACATACTGTACGTAACGCTGACCGAGCACTTTCATCAATTCTCCGGCAAACTTGGTTCGATCGGCGGAGAGCAACAAATGCACATGATTGGTTATGAGCGCATAGGCGTAAACATCAGGGCATAAGATAGCTCTCTCGGTTGTGAGTTGTGGTTCCCTATTCCCAAATAGCATAATCGCTTCTTCTAACATAAAGCTATAATGATTTTGCTATATCTAAAGAGAAGATATCATTGAAATGAAAAAACTATATTTATTCGTTTTGTTTTATTTATTTTCTGTTCCATCGCAGGCATCAGGTCCATTTGATGGTATATACATGATTAGTGCAAATGACTTTACCATTGGTTACATAACCCTGCGTGAAGATGCAAATACACATCAGATGATCGCGGTAATCCTCGATCCAGATCCTAATATTACCTGGACGGCCTTAAGCGCTAGACGAGTTGGGAATACTGCTATATTTGCTACCATTACAGGGGCAAACACCATGGATGTAGATCTAACTATAAGGATTAATTTTGATAGTAATAATCCTAATCCAACAGCCACTATTATTTCCTGTAGAGATGGCGCTACCTATTCTTGCATATTCCCTGTTGGTGTTACGCTAAACCTGATCAAAACTTTTTAACTTATCTACGCCAAAAAACATAATGCCTGAATTGACTCCAATAAGCTCCACCGCGAGCAATCCTTGATCAACCATCTTGAAGATTTAGCGCGGACTGCCCACTCAGTCAGATTCCGCTGTAAATACTTCTATCTTCTCCGGTTTAAACTTGACTGATGTCAGCATTCCCTTGCGTGCACGGTGTGACATGAATGGTTGCAGTTCTTCCCATTCCAGTATCGATTGCAACGACCTGCCACCCTTGCCTGTTCCACTGATCTGGAGAGATGAACCTTCCGGCAGCACTGCAGTAGCAATCAGCGTCTCACCCTCATTCAGCCCGAGAATGATGACGCCCTTGCCGCCCGACAATGTCTTCATTTCACTGAGCGGAAATAACAGCAGCTTGCCATTGCTGCCCAGCGCCACGATCAGACTGCCGCTGGCGACATTTGCCGGAGGCAGCAAGCGATCTTCTTGGCTCAGCGTCATAAAAGCCTTGCCGGCTCTCTGGCGCGATACCAGGTCTTTGAGCGTCGCAATAAAACCATATCCAGCAGACGAGCTGAATAGATATTGGGTATCCGGCACTGCGGTGCACATCGCTGCCGCTTTCACCTTGGGGGGCATGTCCAGCAAGGAAGCCAACGGCACACCGTCGCTACGCCCGCCGGGAATATCGGCCGTGGACAGGCTGTAGGCACGTCCCCTGCTGTCCAGCACGACAACTGGATAAGTCGTGCGCGTTTGCCCGATCGCCAGTAACTGGTCACCATCCTTGAACGAGAGCGTGCTGATATCCACTTCATGGCCACTACGCTGACGGATCCAGCCGTTTTTCGACAGGATGACCGTGCAGGGCTCATCCGGCACAGTCATCGCCTTGGCAACCACCCGCTCCGCAGCCTCAATCAGTGTGCGGCGGTCGTCGCCAAATTTCTTCACGTCAGCCTCGATCTCGCTGATGATCAGGTTGCGCATGGCTGTTTCATTGCTCAATACCATCCTCAAGCCTTCTTCTTCTGTTTTCAACGCATTCATTTCATTCTCGATGCGAATCGCTTCCAGCCGGGCTAGCTGACGCAAGCGGATTTCCAGAATATCGTCTGCCTGAATGGCGGAAATCCCGAACTGCGCCATCAGATCGGCCTTGGGATCCTCTGCTTCGCGTATCACTCTGATGACGGCATCAATATTCAGCAGTACCGCCCTGCGGCCTTCCAGGATGTGCAGGCGCTTTTGTACCTGATCAAGCCTGGTTTGACTGCGACGAGTGACCGTAGTGGTGCGGAACCGTACCCATTCGGTCAATAATTGCAGGATATTCTTCTGATTCGGCCTGCCATCCAGTCCGATGGCGACCATATTGGCTGGCACCGTCACTTCCAGACTGGTATGCGCGAGCAGCAGGGCGATGAACTGTTCCTGCGGCATGCGCGAAGAACGCGGCTCCAGCACGATACGTACGGAAGCTTCTTTGCCGGACTCGTCGCGCACGGTTTCCAGTGCATCGAGGAACAGTTGCTTCATCTGCTTCTGCTCTATCGATAAATCCTTCTTGCCTGTTTTGATCTGCGGATCGGCATATTCACCAATCTCTTCCAGTACTTTCTTGACCGAAACGCCCGGCGGCAATTCATATACCACCATACGCCACTGGCCGCGCGCCTGTTGCTCTATGCTCCAGCGGGCGCGCACCCGGAAAATGCCGCGGCCGGTGGCATAGACTTCCCGTATCTCTCTGCTACTGGAAACCAGTTGGCCGCCGCCGGGGAAATCCGGCCCTAGGATGTGTTGCAATATCCCATCAATATCAAGCGACGGGTGATGCATCAGCGCGATGGCAGCATTGCCCACCTCGCGCAGGTTGTGCGGCAGGCATTCCGTGGCCATGCCGACCGCGATGCCGGATGCGCCATTCAACAACAGGAAAGGGAGGCGTGCTGGCAAATCCACGGGTTCCTGCTCCGAGCCGTCGTAATTGGGGCGAAAATCCACTGTCCCTGCATCCACTTCGGACAGCAGCAGTTCGGCATACTGGGTGAGCCGCACTTCGGTGTAGCGCATGGCTGCGGGGGAATCGCCATCGCGCGAGCCAAAATTGCCCTGACCATCGACCAGAGGATAGCGCAGCACGAAATCCTGCGCCATGCGCACCATGGCTTCATAGGAAGCAGAATCACCATGAGGATGGTATTTACCAATGACATCACCGACCACGCGGGCCGATTTAACCGGCTTTGCTCCTTGCGTCAAGCCCAGGCGGTACATGGCGTACAGAATACGGCGCTGCACCGGCTTCTTGCCATCTGACACGGAAGGCAGCGCCCGCCCCTTGACCACGCTGATGGCGTAACGCAGATAAACCTGATGCGTATATTCGGCCAGATCGAAACTATCATCGCCGCTCTCGCTGCCGCCTTGGGAAGAAGCAGGCGGCGCGGGCGGTGGCGGCTCTGCTTCCTGCGGCATCTCTTGAGATGGCGAGGGAGAGTCCAGAACGTCAAACAAATCCAAATTCTTCATTTTTTAAATTTCCGCTTCCACTTCGTTGCCATGAATAGTAATCAACTCTTTGCGCGCGCTGGCGTGTGACCTGCCCATCAGCGTATCGAAAGCTTCAACCGCTACTGCCGCATCGTCAATGCGAATCCTCACCAGCCGGCGTGTGTCCGGGCATAATGTGGTTTCCCACAGCTGAACAGCATCCATTTCCCCCAGACCCTTGAAACGGGAAATGCTCCAACTGCCTTCCTTAACCCCTTCCTGGCGCAGGCGTGCTGCAAGCATCTCCAGCTCCGCCTGATCCAGGGCGTACAGCTTGCGTGGCGGTTTGCTTTTGCCTTGTGCCGGCACATCTAACCGGAATAATGGTGGTTGGGCAATATAGACATGCCCTTGCTGAATGATCTTGGGGAAGTGCCGGAAGAACAAGGTCAGTAGCAACGCCTGGATATGGTTACCATCATCATCGGCATCGGACAGGATGATGACCTTGCCATAGCGCAAGGTGCTCATATCCACATCGCTATCAAGCTTGTGCGGATCGATCGCAAGCGATACCGCGATATTATGGATTTCCTGGTTGGCGAGTATCTGCGATTGCTCCACTTCCCAGCTGTTCATGCCCTTGCCGCGCAACGGCAGGATAGCCTGCGTTTCTTTGTCACGCCCTGCCTTGGCCGAACCCCCGGCGGAATCCCCTTCCACCAGAAACAATTCAGCGTTGAGACCGGTCAGTTCGGAATCGGTCAATTTGCCTGGCATCACCGCCACACCAGAACCTTTTCTGCGTTCGACTGTTTTGGCGGTCTTGCCACGGTTAATGGCGTTCCTGATAGCCTGCTCGGCAATCTTGGTTGCTTCTGCCACATGCTCGTTAAGCCACAGATCCAGCGCGTCCTTCAGGGCAATGCCCACCAGCTTGACCGCCTCGCGCGAGGACAGCTTTTCCTTGGTCTGGCCTGAGAAGCTCGGATCAACCATGCGAACTGCCAGAACGAAGCGCAGCTTGGCCCACACATCCTCGGCTGCCAGCTTCACGTTGCGTTGCATCAGGCCATGCTGTTCTGCAAAAGTGCGCACGCTGTTGAAGACCACATCACGCAAGCCAGCCTCGTGCGTCCCGCCGCCCAGGGTCGGGATCAGGTTGACATAGGACTCCCCTCCCCCTGAACCTGCAACCCATGCCAGCGCCCATTGCACCCCCTCCCCGTCAGAGAAGGTTTCGTTGGCGGCCAGATACTTTTCACCGCAGAAAGCAGGCGCAATCGGCTCATCCTCGGCAATCATCTGATCGAGGTACTGCGCGATTCCTCCACTAAAATGCCATTCCTTGACATCGAAACCCGTAGCCGTTTCAATGTTGAGCAGCACTTTAACCCCTGGCAGCAGCATTGCCTTGGCACGTAACAAGTGCTCCAGCTCTCCCCGCTGGAGCGAGGGGGAATCGAAATACTTTACGTTGGGCCAGATGCGCAGTACCGTGCCGGTGTTACGTGCGCCACACTGGCCAATCACGGTTAATGGTTCGATCACTTCACCGTCGGTAAAAACAATACGGTAGTGCTTGCCTTCGCGTTTGACTTCAACTTCCAGGCGGGAGGAGAGCGCATTCGTTACTGAAACACCCACGCCGTGCAGACCACCGGTGAATTTGTAACTGCTATTCGCCTCGCCTTTAGCAAATTTTCCGCCGGAATGAATCACCTGGAACACGACCTGTATAGTTGGGACTTTTTCTTCCGGATGCAGGCCAACCGGAATACCGCGCCCATCATCAGCCACAGCGACTGAGTCGTCCCGGTAAAGGGTGACTTCGATATTTCTGGCATGGCCTGCCATCGCCTCATCGACGGCATTGTCGATGGCCTCGACTACCATATGCGTTGGGTCGGTGGTGCGGGTGTACATGCCCGGTCGCAATTGGATAGGTTCCAGCTTGCGCAGGACGCGGATTGAGGATTCGTCGTAAGTTTGTTTTGCCATGGTTGGTTTGAGTACAGATTACAGCCCGATATTTTCCCACAAAAATCCATGAATCTAGTGCGCCCACAGCATGGCATATGGGCTACCCGGTTTTAGCAGGGAATCAGAATTGAGCGGGATCTGGGCGAGTGAACGGATAAGTCAATCAGAGTCAGCGATGTATCAGGTCGCGCAATTGATGTTCATAACTTGTGCGTAAAATCTGAATAATTTTGGGATAACTCGGAACAAAATGAATTACTTGATTTTATCCACAAATTATTCCGACTAAATGTCTATTTTATACAGATTAGAAAATTCATTCATTCTATTGATAATTAAACTATTTTTCAAAATATACCGGAATTGTCCAGCCTTTAACTACTATTATTAAGATCTTGATTAAGTAAAATTAATAAAAGTTAAGCAATTTCCAACAGATACTTCTATCGCTAATCTCAGCGCAGTAATTTGCTTTATTTACGCTATCATAACTAAGTTGCTCCGCCACTTAGCTCAAATGATGTCCCTTCCAGCCCCTGAACAAATCCTGCATGATGTTTTTGGTTACTCAGCCTTTCGCGGTGAACAACAATATATTGTCGAGCATGTTGCTGCCGGAGGCGATGCGCTGGTACTGATG
>NZ_JAGFJM010000057.1 GCF_024102715.1 Nitrosomonas communis | reverse complement strand
ATTTCCTGGTGCGGCGCAATCTTCCAACGCTCAGGTTTCTTTCAGTTTGGAATGAATCGTTGGAGGAGCTGGCGCGTGGCCCCAACCTAGACAATATCAATACTCTCTTCGTTGCCTGCCTATCCAGCGCTGGAACAGAAAATGTTTTGACTGAAGTCAATCCAGGCTCTCCTGTTGCGCCTGCGGTAATTGATGATGGGTCTCTGACCGATACGCAAAATGAGATTAAGGCGCTCATTTTGTCCGCTGATGATAGCTATAAAGTCAAGTTCTACACGCCCGTACGGTCTGAAATCGGCATGACCATCACTGCCAAGATCGCTGCATCTTATAACGTGGCAGAAATTAAACAGAAAATTACTGAAGCTGTTCTAAAAGAATTCGGCGAAGAGGCGGTAAAAGCCAGACGCAGCCGCAATCGTCCTTTATATCAGAACGTGTACGCGCTATTGAGGGCAAAAATTGCAGCCTTATCAAGCGGTGAATCTGATTTGATCGTAAACATCATTGAGTCTGAGTCTATCGGTGCGCGCCCAGAAATGTGGCGGTATGTGTCAGAAAACAGCATTTCCGTGACTGTGCAGACATTGAATATCACAACCCCTGCTTGGGGCAGATAGATTATTTTTATTAAGGAGTTGGAATGCCAAAATCAAATGCTTTCTCGAACGACATGCTTAAGCTGGTTTTTAATGGAGTTGCTATTGCAAATCTAGCTGACAATGCGGCTGTATCGCCATTGGCATCTTTGTATCTGTCTTTTCATAACGAAGACCCTGGTAAAGATGGTGATCAAACCACGAACGAGATTTCTTATCCCGAATATACACGCATTCCCGTTATCAGAGACGGAACTGGTTGGGTTGTAACAGGAAATAGCGTGAGCCCAGCTAATACTGTTGCTTTCCCGGAGGGAACAGGGGGATCGGGCACAGCAAAGTATGCGGCTGTAGGAACAGCAGCATCTGGCCCGGGCAAGATTATTTATTACGGCGCACTGTCTCCCAACATCATTTACGGAAATGGCATTACTCCACGTATTACAACGGATACAGTCATCACGGAAGACTAAGAAATGCGTAAGCTTGCTCAAATAAAACTACATGACAGCAACGGCATTGCCCTTGCAAATCAATCAGACATACAGGTTGCCTGGTTTGATCAGCCTGAGCCGAAGGATTTTTCTTCTGTTATTTACAAGAGCGGAGCAGAAACGACTGATGAAGACGGTAATTTAGTGGTTGATATCAATGGCGGTACGTCGCTCAATGAGAATGACCTTGGGTTTCTTCTAGCGTACCAGCCGAATCTATCTGACCATCGCGATTCGTTGGTGTTTGCAGGCAAACTCAATGTCAGCTTTGGCATTCTCGATGGCGCGGATTTGTTTCTACCAGGAGACCTGGGCTTCTGGCACTGGCCACAGGATTTATCATCAATGCGGCAGGATTCTGCAGGCACGATTGCTGCTGTTCTGGGCCAGCCGGTTGGTGCAGTCCTTGACAAAACAAGCAACGGATATAAAGCAACTCAAGCTACTACATCACTGAAGCCGATTTTGAAGCGCATGCCTACTAGCGGCGTCAGGAATTTGCTGGTGGACAGTGATGATATATATGCGTCGGGCGAATGGACGACGAGTAGAAATTGGTCTCCAGCAGAAGTTATTAGATACAACACACAATCGATCGGAAAATCATGGAGACTTACCGGTGATAACGTAGCATTCGCGTATTTTCG
>NZ_JAGFJM010000017.1 GCF_024102715.1 Nitrosomonas communis | reverse complement strand
TCATTCACGTCGACTCAGTAAAAGCTACGAACGTCTCATGCGTACCGACGAAACTTGGGTTTACATCGCTATGATTCGTATTATGTTGAGGAGACTAGCTTAAAACAGGAGTTTCCAAACAGTTTCTTAATCAACTCGAAAAAGGAAGCACGAAATAACGGCATTAGGAAAGCGATTCCAAACTGCTCGTGAACCTGGTCGCCCGCTGCCAGAACCCCGGGATCGCTTGATGTATGCCTCGCCAGCTCATCAATCCGACTCCGGATAATATGGGGAGAGAACACCGTTTTACTTGTAGACAGAAAGAGCTTACCGCGAGCGTTCCGTCATGAATTGGAATCAGGACTGGTAAATGAGATTCGATGAGATTCGACGTGTTGAGCAATGGCGTTTCACAGTACAAATATCAGCGGCCCAGGGAAGATGAACAGCTCCCGGCAAGCCTGGACGGTCGTGCAAAATTGTAGAACCAGAACCCAGCTATCTGCTTCTTATATCACCGATAATCGTGGTCTGTTCCTATTCTGCGCTGTTCTGCCAATCGCATTACTTCTGAATTAGAAGGCGTTCTTCCAATTTATCAATATCGCCGACATGGGGTATCGCCTGCGATTTTTTAATAATCTTAACCCCTACACCTTGTACCCCTTTAAATTTACCGCGCAATGTAACCATTAACTCGCCTCTGAAATCTCTCCCGGTTGGCGGCGCGTCTCCTTTCCAAGAATCGGAACAAAAGGAATTGTTTGATGAGATAAGAGCTGCCCACCGGATTTTGAAGAAGCAATGGGTAACAACCTTGCAAATAATTTATCGACCAGTACTCGTGAAGCTTCAGCTTTTTTGAAAATCCTCAACGGTAACGCGGTTGTTAATAATTCGCCTGACAGCAATAATGCGATTCGCATTAAGGGAAGGGCAAAAATGAGATAGAAGCTACACCAGATGATTTAAAGAAAAATAATAAATTCAAACATTAAAGGGTTAATAATAATGAAAAAAATAACAGCGACTTTACTTTGTATTACGATGTCGCAATACGGGTGTGCAACATCATCAAAGAATATATCAACATCCTATGTGTCACCTTTGCAATTTCAGGCATATGATTGCAATCAACTCTCATCAGAAGCACAACGCATACAAACTCGGGTCAGCGAATTGACAGGCAGACTGGACAAAGCGGCGACCAACGACAAATGGATATTGACAGCGGGATTATTGTTAGCTTGGCCAGCACTATTCGCGCTCGGTGGAACCAAGGAACAGGAAGCCGAATACGCCCGACTAAAGGGCGAGTATGATGCAATCCACCAATCCGCTGTGATGCGTAAATGCCCTGGCGTGATCACCCCACAACCCGTCACCGCAACGGCGGAAGAAACTAAAGTTGATGTCGCCACTGAACCCCAAAAGTAATATATACGACACAATAAGCAAAGCGCATTACACCGGATGACTTTCCATTAGCGCATCAAATAATTCGATTTTAATACGGACAATAAAAATGAAAAAACTGTTTGCTTTAACAGCATTATCAATCACTTTAACCTTCAATGCCCAGGCGGCTGATTACAAGCTAAAGCGCGGCACTATAACTTTGAGCAATGGCAATATAAATGATTCTGCACTAGGCATATTCCGACTCTCTGGCTCAATGAACATATCCGGTCAAGGGATCACTCAGACCGTAACGGTTTGCTCTAATGGTCCATGCCAGACAATTACTGCCCGAGCAACTATCCTCTCTGTTAATGGTAACAATGCAGGTGTAACCCTGAGAGATCATGTATTCGGCATTACAGACTTGACCTTGCTTACCATATCTCCAAACATCATCACCATGTTTGTCTTTATCGATGGAACAGTTGAAACTAACGAATGGGAACCGGTCAATGTATTTTCCAATACCAGCCATCAAGTGCTAGAAGGAGAAGGACTGGCTGAAACAACAAGTGCTGCAAACACCGGGCAAATCGGTGGCAACATAGCGGGCATGCTGAAATCCCAATCTGACAAATAATATTGACTTTTTAAATAAACGGCCGTACGGTTCGCGGCAAGTGCTAAAAACGGGAAAAAGGGGAGAAAAAAGGGGCGCTGTTCTTTATTGCCCGCCCCTTTTACTCCTTGGTTGCCCTCAAGAACGATAGCGTAACAATTCAACTTTCTCGGAATCATCACCTTCCACTGAGTCGGTCACACCTGATGTCAAATTAAGTCGTTAGAGTCTAATATTTTTTGTCCTAGCTTCAATTAATTCCGAGAAACTGTCGCCCTTCATGCATGCAATCGCACAGTTCTCTGTAGACAGCCTTTAATCGCGCCCGCTCAAAATTCTGCTCGACTGCCCGCAAGATACGACGCGCTAGCGGGCCTTGTCCGAGTATGGTGGTTAACGCATTCTGCCAGGGTTGTCTCGCCTGCTCTGGTATCAGCGAGGTAATAAGATGCTGCCACAACTCGCCTGCTTCACAGTGTTGCGCAGAAAAACCCATCAGCTTCAGATATTCCTGGTCTGTAATCCTGGCTTGCTCGGCATCACGAATACAATCTCGCAGAATCTTGACCAGAATATCCGTGCCGATCGCCTGCTGATCCGCGAGCGATGCGGTGCATTGGTCATACAAAGCATGCACGATGTCACGCACGACAGCAGCAATGGCTAGATCGGCAAACGGGCATTCCTGCACATCAATCACCCGGATTTCAATGGCATTGCGCACGAAACGCGCCACTGCCCCCCGCACATTGAGCCATTCGTGCTGCAACACACCTTCTGAATCCAGTGCTGCAATTTCATGATACATCGGGGTCAGAATCTGGCTTTCATACATGGCACGGCTCGTGATCGTATCCGGTATCACTTTGCCCATGCTCGACGGGATTCTCATTTGATGCGTCAGATAGTGATGCATGCGGCCATCCAGAAAACCGGCATGATGCCCTTCGGCAATGGGTGAGCTGGCAGCTAGCGCAGGCAGAATAGGTAACAGCAAGCGGACGGCGGCGTGCAGGCGGGCAAATTCGGCATCGTCAGCAAAGGGCATATTGAAATGCATGCTCTGCAGGTTGGCCCAGCCATGACGTTTGCAATCAAAAATCCGATCATATGCGCAGTAGATGTCTGCATTGTCGTGCGGCCATAACTTTGTTTCCAGCCGGGGATTCATCCAGGGATGCATGGCAGATGGCATCAGCCTTGCGCCCATGGCAGCAAGTTCTCCGTTGATGCGCTGAATCTCACTTTGAAACAACGCAGGAAGCGATTCAATCACGGGTTCCGGATGGGCATTCTTGAGTTCAAGCAGATGCAGCACGATCTCGTTGGACCAGGCCAGCCGCCCACTTTCGACTTCGGCAGCGTATTCGCCCGAGAGCTGGCGCAGCAACTCATCTGCAATGGGCACAACGGAAAGACTCTCACGCTCGACTATCATGTATTCCAATTCAACGCCATAGCCGGAAAAAGCGGACAATGTAGCCTCCATCACCACCTTCCCTGCTTGCGTCGATCCAATCGATGCAGGAATACTGTCATGATTTGCTGATACAGATCATCCTGGAGAATACCGTCTTCATTGCCCGCATCGACATTGGGATTGTCATTTATCTCGATGACATAGCAGCGCTTGCCAATCTGCTTGATATCTACCCCATAAAAACCATCACCGATCAGATTGGCTGCCTTGAGTGCCATCTTCACCACTTTGGGCGGCGCTTCTTCCAGCGATACTGCTTGCGTTAGCCCTTCAACGTAATCGCGTTTTTGTTCACCATGTTTGACGATCTGCCAGTGTCCTGGCGCCATAAAATACTTGCAGACGAACAGCGGACGGCGGTCGAGTATCGCTACACGCCAGTCGAACTCAGTCGGCAGATATTCCTGGGCCACGATTAATTCCGATTTGTCCAGCAGTTCGGTTACTTTTTGCCGCAACTCCGCTTCTGTCGTGACCTTGGCTACCCCCAGCGAAAATGAGCTATCCGGCTGCTTGAGCACACATGGCAAAGTAAGCGTAGGGATGACCTGCTCGACATTGTCCCGATGCACCAGCAAGGTTCTCGGCACGGGAACACGATGGCGGGTCAGTAACTCAGCCAGATAAACCTTGTTGTTGCACTTCAGGATGGAATTCGGATCATCAATCACCACCAGGCCTTCTGCCGCCGCCTGCCGCGAAAAACGGTAGGTGTAATGGTTGACATAGGTGGTATCGCGAATGAACAGCGCATCAAATTCGGGCAATCGGCCCAAATCCGCACGCGTAATGAATTCAACATGCATCCCCAGGCTTTCCGCAGCTTTCTCGAACTGTTTCATCGCCTTGGCATTGGACGGTGGCTCAGGATCGTTCGGGTCATGCAAAATGGCTAAATCGTAGCGTGGCGCAACCAGTCTGGGCGACCACGGTTTGTGTCCGGAAAAGTAATCCGTGGCGGCCTGCACGACAAAATCCTGGTGTTGCGACGGAATATCGCTTGCGGCGATGGTTTTGATGCTCCGAAGGCGCCACTGGTCACCGTGGCGATCAAAATAAGCGCGCAGCAACGGTGCCTGCAACAAATTAAACAGTTGCCGGCTGAGCTGATCGTAATGTTTGGCCACATTGCGGCCAAAATAGATACTGAGTTCGAAATGGTCGGATTTGATCAATACCAGCGATTTCTGTATCAGTTCATCCAGATTCTCAGTAATCAATCGCACTAACCCGGGAGAATGCAGATCCTCGATGGCGTTCACCCGCGGAAAAGGCTTATGCCCGCGCGCTTCTGCCAGCAGCGAAACGTAATAGCCAAGACTCTGGTAGCGATAGGATTTACACAGATTGAAAACCCGCGCTCTGAGCTGGCCGCCGTACGCGGGATCGGTCAGATACACTCTGGCGGACACCACCGCCACATCGGGCATATTCAGTGGCCAATCACGGGGATTACTCACGATGATGAGGATGCTCATGGCAGTTCAAGCGCTGGCTGGTCAAGGGTTGGTGGCGGATAGATGATCAGCAAGTTGGAATCATACGTTACAATTCCCAGCAGAATCGCACCGATTACCCGGTCGATATTGCTCCAGTATTCCTGAGTTGGCCCGTAGGGATCGGCTACAAGCAGGGTGCGCTTGGCGCGGTTATAACCGGTGATCACCACGAAATGCCCAGCGGGAGAGCCGCGGATATCATCCGGCACGTCATGCGGCCCATGTTCGCGCGCGGCGCGATACAAAAAGGTCGAGCTCAAGCCAGTCAGGATCGGTACACCACGGCGCAATAGGCCATGAATCAGGGCATGCGAGAGATCGGTCAGCCGCAGCCGTCCGCCCAGGCTCAGGAATTCCAGATAGCCTTCAGTGACGTAGCGCAATCTGCGATCCGTTTTGGCTGCATGCTGAAGCCGCAGCCGCTCGGCAATATCCACTCCGGCAGCAAACCAGGTCGGGTCAAACACCTTCAGATTGTAGGTATAGATCGTGGCCTGGAAACCATTGCGCAAGGCGTCGCACGCCAGAAAAACATCAAATGTGCCGCTGCCGCTTTCCAGTTTGCGCGTCCGGGCAATAATATCCTCCAGCGGATCATTCTTGCTCCAGTAGTTATAAACAGCATGCAGGCAGGTCGGGCCACAGGTGGTCTCATCAGGCTGCGGCAGTATCTTGACGGGCAAGTGATGTATCGGTTTCAGCTTGGCAATCATTCTGATCCGGATCCTCAAGCAGGAATAATCTACGTATCAATATTAAGCAAAATCTGAGTAAGTAGCTACTGTGTAGCACATTGCTTACTCATTCAGACTTTATCTGATGCGCTTTGTAGCTGATGGCGCGCAATTGCTCATATAATGCCCGCTCCTCCTGCGAAAGATGTTCGGGTACTTTCAACCCAATCCGCAAATAAAGATCACCCACCCGGTCACTTTTGAATACAGGCAATCCTTTTCCTTTCAGCCGCAGCACCGCATCAGGCTGTGTGCCAGCAGGTACCGTCACTTCAATTGAACCATCCAATGTAGGCACCTTCAGGGTCGTCCCCAGCACTGCATCGGCGACAGATAAATCCACAGTCTGCAGCAGATTGGTACCTGCTCGCTCAAAGCGCGCATCTTCCCGTGTTCGCACCACGACAAACAGATCGCCGGCAGTACCATCAGATGAAGGGGCTGGCATTCCCTTGCCGGGGATGCGCAACGCCATGCCTTCCTCAATCCCTACCGGGATTTTGACCGTGAATGTTTCGTCTTGCTCGATCTGGCCGCTACCATGACATTGTGGGCAGGGATGATCATTGATGCTGCCATGTCCATGACAGGCTGAACAGGGCACAATCTGCTGGATCAGCAGATGTTCTTTCGCCTCGCGGTGACTATATGTCATCCGTCCCGTTCCGCCGCATGTTTTACATTTGCGTGGCGCGATCCCGCCTTCGCCGCCGGTGCCATGACAAGCAGGGCAGGCCACCGGCCGGGTTAAATGGAGGACTTCTTCGCCACCGCTTGCCACCCGTTCCAGCGTGACATAAAGATCCACTTCGATATTGGCGCCGCGAACCGGCCCTGCCCGCTCCTTAGAGCGACGAAAGAAACTATCAAACAGATTACCCATGCCAAAATCGAAGTTAAGTCCACCGAAAATATCCTCAAAATTGATGCCACTGAATAAATCCTCCCGGCTGGTTCCGGCTACCCCGGCAAAGCCGCGCGCATCATAATCAGCCCGCTTGCCAGGATCAGACAGAATCGCATAAGCCTCGGCAATTTCCTTGAAACGCTCTTCAGCGCCAGGTTCCTTATTACGGTCTGGGTGATACTTCAGCGCAAGAGTACGAAAAGCATCCTTGATCGCCTTCTGATCGGCATCTTTGGCTACACCAAGCACCTCATAATAATCACGCTGGTCAGAAATAATGCTTCCCCTCGTTGTATGTATCGTTTGAACTCATTTTATGGATTGGAGATATTTCTACAACTTTTTAAGCAGCAGGGCAATTCATGCATGTGCTTTGCCACTGTCTCCATGCAATAGTCCTATGCTATGATGAAAATCATGATTTGTCGCTGTTTTCCTATCGATCTCCACCTTTTTATTACTGTATGCTTGCTCTATAAATCTTAAATACTTCTTTTGCCAAATTAGCGCCTATCGTTGTGTTTTTCATGACAGATACTCCTCTCTGATTTAATAATCATTGTCTCGCCACTTCAGTCTTTGAAGAGAAGTGCTCACTGCATCGCAACATTACTTGACGGTATTTTATTCAGGGCGCATTATTTTGATGAAAGGGCAATCCAGATTCACAGCATAACTACCAGCAGCGCAGGGAAAACAATATAGCTTCTAGTTTGATTTGTCTTCTTTCAGCCCAAAGTCCTGCAACGAGGCAGAAAGAATCGTTAAATCGAAATAAGGAAGGAGATCATTGCATGCAAGTTGGAATGATTGGACTCGGACGTATGGGAAGCAATCTGGTCCGACGCTTAACTAAAGGCGGCCACTCGTGCGTCGTTTATGACGTCAATGCCGACGCGGTCAAGGCACTTACGGGTGCAGGCATCCAGAACGCCGACTCTCTGGATGATTTTGCTACCAAACTATCTCAACCACGTGTGGTCTGGATAATGGTGCCGGCAGGCGTCACCGGCAAGACAGTTTCGGATCTGGCAGCATCACTGTCAGCCGGCGATATCATTATCGATGGGGGCAACAGCTATTATCGCGATGATCAAGTGCGCGCCAACGCGCTCAAGGCCCGCGGCATTCACTACGTCGATTGTGGTACCAGCGGTGGTATATTCGGGCTTGAACGCGGATACTGCTTGATGATCGGTGGAGAAGATGACGTCATCCGGCATCTCGATCCGATTTTTAAAAGCATTGCGCCAGGTGTTGCGACTGCACCACGCACGTTCGGTCGTGAAGGCGCACTTGGCCCTGAAGAATATGGCTACCTGCACTGCGGTCCAGCTGGCGCAGGCCACTTCGTGAAAATGATTCACAACGGTATCGAGTACGCTTTGATGGCTGCGTATGCCGAAGGATTCAATATCCTCAAGCACGCAGACATCGGTTTGCGTTCCAGGGCACAGGATGCCGAAACCACTCCATTGCGTGATCCCGATGCATACCAATACCATATCGACATCAGTAAAGTAGCTGAGCTATGGCGCCGGGGCAGTGTGATCTCATCCTGGCTGCTTGATTTAACGGCGGCAGCGCTTGCCGAAGATTCTGAGCTTAAGCAATTTTCAGGACGCGTATCGGATTCGGGTGAGGGACGCTGGACCGCGCTCGCTGCTGTCGACGAAGGGGTACCGGCGCCGGTCATCAGCGCTGCATTATTCGGGCGTTTCGAGTCCCAGGGAGAGGCCGATTACGCCAATCGTATTCTCTCGGCCATGCGCAAACAGTTTGGTGGTCACGCTGAGAAGCAAAAAGACGGGGCGAGGCATGAGTAAATCCAGCAACGCTCTAGCGCCATCCGATGCGCTGGTGTTTTTTGGTGCAACAGGCGATCTTGCCCATAAAAAGATATTTCCTGCGCTCTATGCGATGGTCAAACGGGACATGCTAAGGATTCCGGTAGTAGGTGTTGGCTTTTCAGGCTGGAATTTGGCGCAACTGCGCGAGCGGGCAAAAGACGGCATAAAACATTCCATTAAAAATATCGATCCCAACGTCCTAAACCAATTGTTTTCGCTGCTGCGCTACGTAGATGGCGACTATAAAAATCCAGAGACGTTTCAAACGCTCAGAAAAGTACTTGACGGCGCCTCACGCCCAACTTTCTACCTTGCCATTCCGCCCGTATCCTTCGCAGCGGTCATCAGGGATCTTGGTTCAGCCGGCTTGACTGAGCACGCCCGCATCATCGTGGAAAAACCTTTTGGTCGTGATTTGGCCTCGGCCCGTGCACTTAATCACGCCGTGCATTTGGTTTTTCCGGAAACTTCGATTTTTCGTATTGATCACTTTCTTGGCAAAGAAGCCATTGAGAACATTCTTTATTTCCGGTTCGCAAACTCGTTCCTGGAACCGGTCTGGAATCGCAATTACGTGGAGAGCGTGCAAATTACCCTTTCAGAGGACTTTGGTGTAGAGGGTCGAGGCAGTTTCTATGATCAAGTCGGCTGTCTGCGCGACGTGATTCAGAATCATCTTTTACAGATAGTCGCACTTTTGGCGATGGAGCCTCCTGCTGAACGAAATTTTGAAGCGCAACGGAGTGAAAAAGTCAAGGTATTTCAGGCAATGCATCCGCTGGAACCGGAAGATCTGGTAAGAGGTCAGTTTGAAGGCTACCTTCAGGAGCCAGGTGTCACTAATAACTCTGACACAGAAACTTATTGTGCCCTGCGGTTGTTCATTGATTCGTGGCGCTGGGCAGGAGTACCGTGGTATCTGCGCTCAGGCAAATGTTTAGCCGAAAGTGTTGCAGAGATTCTGGTCCAGTTCAAAGCCCCACCCCAGAAATTGTTCGAAGACGCCTGGCCGGTCTCTGGCCGGGCTAATTATCTACGTTTCAAATTATCTCCTTATCCCGCTATTGCTCTCGCCGCACGTGTCAAGCGAGTGGGAGAAGAATTTATTGGCGACCAAAAAGAGCTTTATCTCCTCAATGCCCAGCCAGACGAGCAAGCACCTTATGAACGTCTGTTAGGTGACGCATTGGCAGGTAATGGCGCACTTTTTATTCGACAGGATGCGGTAGAAGCTGCGTGGGCGGTTCTTAACGGAGTTCTCACGAGGCATCCGCCAGTTTACCTGTATAAACCCGGTAGCTGGGGGCCGAATGAGGCTGATGCGCTTATTAAAAGCCATGGAGGATGGCACAACCCGCAGAAATTTGATCAGGCGACGATTAGAGAAGCTCCTTTATGAAGGATTTCTGGCGGGGTGGATTAATGTTTTTTTATTGTAAACGAGATTGAAAATATGAGCGCGTATCGATTGATTATCTGGAACTCGCGACTAAGCGCACCCACTTCATAATTTATTCAATCCCGCTTAGCGTGAGTTAAATGCCGTGGGTAAGAAAAATGGCATCAACACGTATTCAGCTTGCAGATAAATTGAAAACTGCTCTTGAAGCTGATTTTGTCGTTTTGAGCGGTAAAAGTGCCAACGATTTATTCTTTGCTATCCAAGCGCACGGCTGCCTGGAAGCGGCAAACGCCGGAAATTGATTCATGCCACGAGGAAAGCCCATGACCGATGCTGAACTTGACCAGTTGTCCATCAACACCATCCGTACGCTGTCGATCGATGCCGTACAAGCAGCCAATTCTGGCCACCCCGGTACAGCCATGGCGCTTGCACCGCTTGTCTACACCCTCTGGAACCGCGTCATGCAGTTCGATCCACAGGACCCGATCTGGCCCAATCGGGACCGCTTCGTGCTGTCGAACGGGCACGCATCCATGCTGCTGTGGTCAGTGTTGCATCTGACGGGTACACGCGCAGTCAATGCAGATTACGAAAGACTGGGGCAGCTTTCGGTGACGCTGGAAGATATTCGCCGTTTCCGTCAGTTTGGCAGCAAAGCCCCGGGCCACCCTGAGTATCACTGGGTATCCGGCGTAGAAGTCACCACTGGGCCACTCGGACAAGGTATCGCAACCAGTGTCGGCATGGCGATTGCCGAGAAGTGGCTCGCAAGCCGCTATAACAAGCCGGCTTTCAATATCTTCGACCACAATATCTACGCCATCTGTAGCGATGGAGACCTGATGGAAGGCGTAGGATCAGAAGCGGCCTCGCTGGCAGGCCATCTTGCCCTCGATAATCTCTGCTGGATCTACGACAACAACCGTATCACCATCGAAGGCAGCACCCAACTTACGTTTACCGAAGATGTAGCGACGCGGTTCCTCAGCTATCATTGGAACGTCCTGCGATTGAGCGACGCAAACGATATCGAACAAATCGGTTACGCCCTGCGGCTATTTCGGAAAACCAAAGGCCGGCCCACCATTATCATACTCGACAGTCATATCGGTTACGGTTCGCCAAACCGGCAGGATACCGCCGCAGCTCACGGCGAACCGCTGGGTGCGGATGAAGTTCGGGCTACCAAACGCGCTTATGGCTGGCCCGAGGATGCGCAGTTCTTTGTGCCGGAAGGGGTACGTGAGCACTTTGCTGCTGGCATTAGCGCGCGGGGAGCATCAGCACATCATGCATGGACAGCGCTGTTCGCTGATTACCGCGCTCAGTATCCCGAGCTTGCTACCGAAATCGACCAGATGCAACGGCGCGAATTGCCGGCCGGCTGGGATCGCAACCTGCCGGTGTTCCCTGAGGATCCGAAAGGAATGGCAGGACGGGAGATCTCAGGTAAAGTGCTGAACGTGCTGGCACAAAACATTCCTTGGCTGATCGGCGGTTCTGCAGACCTTGGTCCATCGAACAAAACCTTGCTGACCTATCCTGGTGCGGAAGATATCCAGGCTGGCACGCCGGGCGGCAAAAATCTGCACTTCGGTATCCGGGAGCATGCTATGGCTGCGATCGTAAACGGCTTGTCATTATCCAAGCTGCGACCTTATGGTGCCACTTTCTTCATTTTCAGTGACTACGCGCGCCCTGCAATTCGCTTATCAGCCCTGATGGAATTGCCGACTATCTTTGTATTCACCCACGATGCCATGGGCGACGGAGAAGATGGTCCGACGCATCAGCCAGTCGAGCATCTTGCTTCTCTACGCGCTATCCCTGGCCTGACACTTTTGCGTCCCGGCGATGCTAATGAAGTCGTCGAGGCATACCGCGTCATCATGCAATTGCGCCACCGCCCGGCTGCCCTGATATTGTCGCGCCAGGCGCTTCCAACGCTGAACCGCAATCAATATGCGCCAGCGTCCGGGGTAGCGCGCGGGGCTTATGTGCTGGCTGACGCCTCTGGCGGCAAACCTGAGATTCTATTGATCGCAACGGGCAGCGAGATCAGCCTTGCCGTGCAGGCCCACGAACAGCTCGTCTCTGCAGGTATCTTCTCCCGCGTGGTATCCATGCCATCATGGGATATCTTTGAGCACCAGACACAGGAATACCGTGACAGTATCCTCCCTCCAGCAGTAAAAGCGCGCATCGCAATCGAGCAGGCATCCACCTTCGGCTGGGAACGCTATGTAGGCAGCAGCGGCCGTATCATAGGTATGCAGACTTTTGGCGCTTCAGCTCCACTGAAGGAACTGCAGAAAGAATTTGGCTTCGAGCCAGACCGAGTGACGGCAATCGCAAAAGAAATGCTGGGCAAGGGATAGCAACATCTGGCAATCGCTATGATCAAAAATGATTATTTTGAACCGCTTAAAGAAAGGTAATATTTAGATCGGTCCTTTGGAAAGAAGAATTTACACTACTCATTCTTTGCACGAGGTCTATTTTTGGCGTTCTGTACAAGGCATCGTATGCAAGCACCTCAAGCCACTTTTTCTCATCCAGCCTGGGCTCACGGCGGCAAAGACATGGTCGGCACCAGTCTCGGCTCTTCGCGTCTCTGGTTTACGGTTGCCGAAGGTATCATCACCGAAATCTATTATCCCCGTATTGATACTCCCCAAATCAGAGATCTGGGCTTCATTATCGCTGATGATCGAGGATTCTGGGTAGAGCTCCGGCGTCTCGAAGACTATCGAGTCAGTTTGCCAAAACCCTATGTGCCGGCTGTCGAGATTATGCACCGGCACCCCCGCTTTATCTTTACCCTGCAGATTTGCCCATTGCAACGGCGAGATGTCCTCCTTCTACGCTATAGCCTGGAGGGAGATGCAAATCTGCGCCCTTATGCGCTTTTGTCGGCACGCTTGGGTGGGAATGCAGAAAACAATCTGGCTTCGGTTGGTGAACACAATGGACGTAAGGTTCTGTGGGCAGAACAAGGACCTTTTGCTTTAGCGCTAATGGCAGGCCGGGAAGAAGGAGCCGATGCCTGGGAGCGCTGCTCGGTCGGCTGTATTGAAGAGAGCGACGGCTGGCAGGATTTCAACCAGCACGGACGCATGACATGGCAGTATGACAGCGCCGGCCCAGGTGCTGTCGCGCTAATGGGCGAGTTAGCAAATCAAGCAACTCTTGCTCTTGGTTTCGGAACCAGTATGCGTTCTGCAGCGACGCTGGCAATGTCGAGTCTATTTGAGGATTTTTCGACAATCTGGGATGCTCAGTGCCGAGTCTGGGAATCATGGTTCGAAAATTGCCGTCTTCCCGATTTGCCTCCTGATCTGCAACGACTGCTTGCCCTTTCCGGCATGGTTCTCAAGGTTCATGAAGACCGTACTTATTGCGGCGCCATGGTGGCAAGCCTCGCTGTACCCTGGGGTGAAGATAGTCAAAGCCGCGGCGGCTATCACCTGGTGTGGTGCCGTGATCTGGTAGAAACTGCAGGTGCGCTGGTTGCCATGGGTCTGCTTGAAGATGCCTGTGACATACTGCGCTACTTGATTGCTACCCAGCAGGCGGATGGGCACTGGTTGCAGAATCAGTGGCTTGGGGGTAATGCTTTCTGGCAGGGAATTCAGTTGGACGAAGCTGCTTTTCCAGTCCTTTTGGTTTCCGCATTACGCGAATGCGGTGCACTGGAAGGCATCCCATGCAAGGATATGGTCAAGCGGGCGTTATGTTTTATCGCCCGCGAAGGCCCTGTCACCGGACAGGATAGATGGGAAGAGGATTCGGGCGTAAATACTTTCACACTCGCAGTCGCTATTGCTGCACTGGTTGAGGGCAGCACTTTTCTCGATGGAGAAGCACGGGAATTTTCATTGCTGCTTGCTGATAACTGGAATGCCCGTCTTGAGGAATGGACATTTGTAACCGATACTTCTCTTTCTCAAAAGCTTGGCGTCACCGGCTATTACATACGGATCGCACCGGACGATGTGCTGGTGCACGAAGGTGCCCAGGCCGAGCATGTTCTGATCAAGAACCGTGCCCAGGATCCGAACTTACCTGCCGATGAGCAGATTGCAACCGACTTCCTGCAACTTGTACGCTACGGGTTGCGCCGAGCGGAAGATTCCTGCATTCTTGACAGCCTGATAGCCATAGATCAACTGCTGAAAATTGATACCCCAAGCGGCCCTGTCTGGCACCGCTATAACGGAGACGGCTATGGTGAACACCGGGACGGTAGTGCCTTCAATGGTGTCGGCTGCGGGCGGGGGTGGCCACTCTTGACCGGAGAGCGGGGTCACTATGCGCTTGTGGCGGGCGCAGATCCACTCTCCTATCTTGAAGCCATGGCAGCTATGGCCGGGATAAGCGGCCTTCTGCCGGAACAGGTATGGGATAGTGCACCTATTCCTGCACGTCATCTGTATCCGGGGAAGCCAAGCGGTTCCGCCATGCCCCTTGTTTGGGCGCATAGTGAATTTATCAAACTGTGCTATAGCCGTGCACGTGGCTACCCGGTCGACCGACCTGTCGCCACCTGGAACCGCTATCATGGAATACGCCCTCAAATTACTCATGAGATTTGGGGTCCACGGTACCGTCTGCGCCACATTCGTGCTGGCAACATTCTGACCATTGCACTCAGAATGCCAGCTCGCGTGCATTGGGGTATCAATTCATGGAACGATGTGCAAGAGATAAACACCAGGGATACGGGACTTGAAATCCACGTGGTTGATCTACCGGTCACCATGCTCAGAGGCGGTGATACTGTCCAGTTTACTTTCTACTGGCTGGACCGAAAAATATGGGAAAACACTGACTATGAGGTAGTGGTTAAAGAATAGATAGTTGGATTCCGGCAAAATCAGCATTCCCTCCGGTAATATCTCTGAATACTATTGCCGGAATCTATGATCCGCTTAATTGCCACAATAGATTTTATTAGTTATTTCAAACAGTATTGATGAGCAAGCCAAACAAACATTTAGCTAATTGGTTACTGACTCTGACGAGCCTTGCCATTATAACCGGCATGGGTCTCTATCTATTTCGCGCTCCGCTGCTAGCATCGCTCATCAGCTACCAGTTACGCGAACAAAACATTCCGTTGCAATCTCTCTCAGTTGTAGAGATTTCGCTTGATGGCCTGCTATTGCACGACTTGACAATAGGTACTGCTAACGAGCTGCATGTTGACACAATTCATGTCTCCTGGCATTTACGCGACCTGCTCGCAGGCATGATAGGCTCAGTTCAAGTGAGCGGACTGCAAATAGCGCTCGATCTGAGCGGTGAACGTCCTCCGTTGGGTTCGCTGCAGCCCCTGCTTTCTGCCAACGGCGGAAATTCGCACGCGATTATCCTGCCTGCCATCGCACTAAGGGATTCAGCTATTCATGCGCGTTCAGCCTGGGGTGATATCGTCATCGCGCTGGCAGGCGATATTGAGCAAGCTCGGTCAGGCATGCTGTCTGCCCGCCTGATCACTGAAATCGCTAGCCCAGCGGGCCGGACCAGAAGCACACTGACCGCAACCATGGACCATGATGGCAGCCTGCAAGGCAAGATCACAGTATCAGAAGGCGTGCTGAGCTTACCCGAGACACAAATCTCCAGCCTTACTGGCGAGGCAGCTTTCACACTGACAGGCATGCATCCGCAGCTTATCAATGCTGAATTCATGTTAGCCGATATCCATCTGTCTGCTACCGGCCAGACAGCGCAGGTGTTTGAGCAAGCCAGCATCAGTTTACAAATAGATGCCACTGATGCCCGATTAACTGGCGAACTACTGGCCGCTGATGATGCATTGGTTGCGCATTTACATGCGATAGCACGTGATTATCCTGCCACACCCGACATCGAGCTTGCTCTCAACGTGCGCGGCGCAGCCAGTCATTATCCATGGCAATGGCTTGGCGTTGCACAGCCCAGTGCAGGATCAGTGGTATTAGCGATGAAAATCAAGGGGCAGAGACTTCCTTTCCAGGAACTTCGCCATCATGGCCTGCATGACTTGAGCTGGCTGCGGCACAGTACGCTGACCGGACAAGCTCAGCTTGAAGTACAAACGCTCAGCTATCCACAAAAAGTAACCGGGCTAACAAGTCAGCTCAAGCTTGAGGTAGCCCTCGCCCAGGGTTCTGGCAGGCTCAATCTGCATACCGATGCGAATAGGCTGGCTGCCGGATCGCTGGTTGCACACCGGGCATCTGCTGTCTTGCCGCTGCAGATCCGCCTCGATCATGACAACTGGCGTATCGGATTGCAAAGGGCGGGACAGGTCAAACTTGATAAAATCGCCGCCACTGATGCTGTCCATTTGCAGGATCCTCTAAGCCTGTCCATTCCCCAACTGGAAATCGAACTGGTGAAAAAACCGCACGGCATGGCACTCAAACATCGCCTGACAGCAACAGCAACAACTTTCACCCTGCTGGCCGAACAGGACAAGGCTCAAGCAATTGAGGCACAGATTCACCCTGGGAAAATAGTCCTGAGCGGACAGCTTGAAACAGGTAAACCATCCCAAGGCCAGCTCGCCATCAGCGGTATGCGCCTTACCCTGGCGCAATCACAGATACAGCTGAATAATATAGCCGCAACGTTCCCCTTAGGTGTCACAGGCACGGACAAGATTGCCGATTTCACTATCAGTCAGTTGCAGCATCTGGCAGCGACGCCCCACTTTGCACCGATTTCCATTTCCGGCAGCATCAGAAACAAATCTGCGCAAGGACAAGCCGGCGTGTATTCGCTCCGTGCTGTCGGCGGCATCCCGGGCACACGCTATTTGACCCTCACTGGCGAGCAGGCGCCGGCCAGTGGTGACGGCATGGCAACAATAACGATCACTCCCTTAACTTTTTCAGCAGGCGGCTTGCAACCCCAAGCGCTTGCACCCGCTCTTGGCGAGCTGGAGGATGTGAGCGGCACGGTTAGCGCCAGCGCTCAGTTCAAGTGGTCACAGAACAGCATCCACAGCAGTGGCGTACTTGATCTGGACAATGTATCGTTTGTTCATCAAGCTGCCAGCATCAGCAATCTGAATGCGATATTGAATTTAACTGATTTATTATCGCCCAGGACGCCACCGCAGCAGACCCTCACCATTCGACGTATTGATCCTGGCATTCCCATGGAAAGCCTGGCGCTCTCTTACCAGATCGGAGGCTCCCCGCCTCGACTGGCCATTGATAAAGCAACCCTGTTCTTGCTTGGGGGAATCGTATCTCTTGGACCCACGGTCATCGATCCGACCTCTGCTCGCAACGATGTGGTGATAGGTGTGGACAACCTCGATCTCGCAGCTCTGTTCGATCAGATACAGGTGCAAGGATTGACCGGCAGCGGCCGTCTCGCTGGCAATATTCCGATCACGTTCGCAGGCAATCAGATCATCATACAAAACAGCCATCTCGCGGCACAAACGCCTGGCACGCTGCAGTTCCATTCCGAGAAAGCCGCGCAACTACTAGCCGGTGCAGGTAAAGAAATGGATCTGCTGCTTCAGGCATTGCAGGATTTTCATTACACTGAATTGTCACTCCAGCTGGATAAGTCTGCAACGCATGACCTGATAGCCACCCTCTCCTTGCTGGGAAATAATCCCAATGTGAAACAGGGACAGATGTTTCGCTTGAATCTCAATCTTGAAAGTAATATCGGCCAGATTCTGCAGGCCATTGGTCAGGGTTACAGGCTATCCAACGAAGTTTTGCGCGAGTTATTCAGGTTGCGTTAAATTTTATTGAGTCAAACTATCGCTATATTGTATGTTGTCATGATCACTGCCAGAATGAACAGCAACATCGCATCTGCAATCAATCAGAAAAGGAATGCAACCGTGCATAAAACTCATCGAATCAAAGAAATTTCATCGGCCAGCGCATCACTGCTGCTGTGCTGCCTGGCAATTGCCGCCTGCGCGCCAACAGTCAAAGTCGAAGCACCGCAAGAGCCCATCACCATTAACCTCAATGTCAAGCTGGATGCCGATATACGCGTAAAACTTGAAGAAGAAGCGAAGAAAGATATTGAAGCCAATCCGAATGTCTTTTAGCGCCCGAATTAGATCAATAAGGAGAACATCATGCTGCGTATGCCAAGCATACTGAAGAAAAAACCCATTTTGCAAATCGTTTGCACCACTTTACTGTCACTGGCACTCTATGGAGCGCCAGCGTGGGCCGACAACCTTGAACAGCTGCGTGCCTCGGGCGCGATTGGTGAAAGCCTCAGCGGCTACGTCGTCGCCAGAAATCCCAGCGCCCAGGCAGAGGCGAATGCCATTAACGCCCAGCGCAGAGCGATTTATCAGCAAAAAGCTGCTGCCCAGGGTGTAAGCGTCGATCAGGTGGCAAAAGTTTATGCTGCGGAAATATTCAAGAAAATCCCTGCCGGTACCTGGGTGCAAAAAGACAATGGGCAATGGGTGCAGAAATGACACCTTTATCAGGCAAATACTGATCGATGTTGAGCGGCTACGCCGCTTCCCGCGGCACCTTTGCCAGCACGCTAGCCACTGCCTGCTCAAGTCCATGTACGATGTACTCTTCCGGACTTGCGTCCTTGCCATGGCACATAAGATCTTGTGGCTGCAGTGGCGGTCCGAAGATCACGGTGATGGGTCGGAAATGCGGTAACACCGCGCCCACCGGCAGGGACTCGTAGGCACCGATAATGGCAGCAGGCACCACCGTGACCGGATAGCGCGATAGCAGCATGCCGATGCCCGGCCTGAACGGTTGCAGGCGTCCGCTGGCCGATCGACTACCTTCGGGGAACCAGACCAGATTACCTCCTCTGCGCAGAACCGCTGATCCGAAGGCCAGACTCGAAATAGCTTTGCTTTCAGGATCAATAGGCACCACTTGCGCAATTCGGCTCACCAAACGAAAAACCATATTGCGAAATGCTGCGCCGGTAAAGCCAGCCCAGTAGGTGCGACGCAAGCGATGATAATCAAGGACTGCCGCGAGTACAAAGGGGCCGAGATTGCTGACATGGCTACTGACCAGGACAAATTGACTGTCAGCAGGCACGTGTTCCAGCCCCGCTGCACGCACGCGAAAAGCACATCGCATCACCTGACGGTTAATCGCATAGAGCGACCGAGCCACACTCGATAGAAACAGGCCGTGCAGTTTCAGCCAGCGTTTCTGCTGCGGCGACAAAAATTCTTCGGGCTGATCGAGCGGCGTGGCAGCGGATCTAGCTGCAGAAGCTTCGCTCACCTCTCGCAGCAGATCGCGCACTGTATCGATACGACCAATGGCCTCTTCACTCAAGTCGATGCCGGTACGTTCACCGATTTCGAGTGTCACATTCAGCCATTCGATCGAATCGATGCCGAGATCAAGTTGTGGGCTGGTATTGAGCGTCAGATGTTTCGATGCATAACGTGCCGTGAGCCACTCCCAGACATTGCGGGCAGCAGGATCATCGAACAACGCCCGATCCTGCTCAGCGAGTTCTTCCAAAGAAAAAAATCCGGCGACTGTCGCGACCGATCTCATGGCTTTTTTCGCCTCCAGATAGCACTCTTTCAGGCGGTGGCGCTGCAGTTTGCCCAAGCGGGTGCGCGGCAAAGGATCACGTGTGATGCCATAATCCGTGATGCGTTGATACGAAGGAAGGGCATGTGCCGTTGCCACGAGCGCCTCGCGTACAGCGCTTTCAATATCGCTCTCTCGACGCCGGACCTCGCGCATCTCCGGCACGATGACAGCAACGAGCCGTCCTGCCTGCGCCAGGATGCCAAGCTCGCGGATGACGGGATGCCGTTGATAAATTTCCTCGACATCTTCTGGCTGAACGTTTTCACCCCCCTCTGTCACGATCAGCGTGGAGGCCCGTCCGAACAGGAAAAGATAGCCATCTGCATCGAACCAGCCGAGATCACCCGTCCGGAACCAGCCATCACCGGTAAATGCCTTGGCCGTTTCCTCAGGCAGATGATGATAACCTGCAAAGACGTTGGGCCCGCGCACTTGCACTTCGCCATACGCCTCCTCTTTTCCGCTCATTTCCGCGAGCGGCGCCAGGCGGACATGCACGCCAGGAAACGGCTTTCCGACGCTGCCGATACGAAGGCTGGCAGGATGATCAGTGCTAATGCCGGGTGAGGTCTCGGTCAGACCATAACCGATCATCAGTTGCCACCCCAGCCCATCGAGCTTCCATGCCAGCTCAGGATTGAGCGCCGCGCCGCCGCAAACGGTTAGTCGCAATGTGGGCGCAAAGTGCCGGTGCATCGGCCGGAACAACCATTGTCCCATGCGCCAGCCAAACACACGCCTCATAGACATGGATACCTTAAGCATGCTGGAAAAGAAAACGTGGGTGGCTTTGCCCTGAGCGCGAACACGCGCAGCGATCGCCGTGTACAGTGCATCATAGAGACGAGGAACGCCGATGATGATCGTGGCCTTGCCTTGTTGCAAGGCTCGCACAATTTGAGGGCCAGTCAGGGCATACGGCAAGACCATTGCCAAACCTAACGCAAGCGGTAACAGCATGCCGCAGACGAAAGGAAAAACATGATGCAAAGGCAATGGCAGCAGCAATCTGTCGTCAGGCATAGTGACGCGGGTTTGGCACAGTCCATTGAGCGAAAAAGTGATGTTGGCATGAGTGAGCGGCACGCCTTTGGGTCGGCCGGTGGTGCCCGAAGTATAAAACAGTGCCGCCGGATCGGTTGGGTTGATTTCGGGCAAAATCACACTTTCATTCCTCAGCAGCTGGCGCCAGTGCCGCGAATTCTTCTCATCTCCGTCCAACACGATAAGCTGCAAATCCTGGCCACCGGTCAAGGCCTCGAACCGGGATAGATGATCGGCTGTTACGCATACGATGCGCACTTCGCTATCAGCAAGCATGAATTCGAGTGTTTGTGTGCCGAGTTGCGCATCAATTGGCACTACTGCTGCACCCGTTTTCAAGATCGCAAGTGCCGCCAGTATGGTCTCGGCACGATTAAAAGCAAGCAAAGCAATGCGATCACTTTTGCCCACGCCGAGATTGGATAACCCGCGCGCAAGCGTCAAGACTTGGTCGAGCAGCTCACTATAGGTCCACACACGCATTCCCTGCTTCTGCAATACGTAAATAGCCGAAGATTTACGCCCCGCGAACGAGTCAATCAGCGTGCTGAGCGTTGCGAGATGAGGTATTTCGCATCCCTGAATGCGCTTGGACATGATCTCTCCCCTATTGACGGCAGGTTTACCCTCAATTGAGTCAGCTTAAAAAATGGCGATCAACGAATTAGACTCTTTCGTATCTTCCGCCTAACTGACCTGCTTTCCATACCAACGGACAACTCTGACAGGAAAAATAGTAAGAAGACTTTTCTTTACAAAGTTTTGTAGCAGAATTGAACATTTATTTTCCTCTTCTCCATCAGTATAATCCTGCCCTTGCTAACATACGATTAAATATTAATTTTTATCATTTCCTGGTAATACTGCCATGCTGCTGTGGTTCGTCATTTTCTATCTGATGGTTTCTGTGGGCATTGGTCTCTATGCGGCAACGCGCGTACACAACGCCAAAGACTTTGCTGTCGCCGGCCGCTCCCTACCGCTGCCAGTAGTGACTGCTACTGTGTTTGCTACCTGGTTTGGTGCCGAAGCTGTATTCGGTGTACCGGCTACTTTCGTAAAGGAAGGTCTGACCGGCATAGCTGCTGACCCGTTTGGTTCTTCGATGTGCCTGGTTATCGCCGGTATCTTGTTCTCACGCTACCTCTACCGGCTCAATATCCTTACGCTCGGTGACTTTTACCGCATGCGTTACAGCCGCACAGTCGAAGTGCTTACTTCGCTCTGCATCGTTGCGGCCTACCTGGGCTGGGTCGCAGCGCAGATCAAGGCGCTCGGCCTGATTTTTCATGTCGTCACCGATGGCACGGTAAGCCAGGAAACCGGCATGATACTCGGTACTGCTATCGTGCTCACCTACACCACATTCGGTGGCATGTTCTCTGTGGCTATCCTGGATTTTGTGCAGATGTTTGTATCGATGAGCGGCCTGTTTTTTATCGCCTGGATTATCAGCGGCAAAGTCAGCGGCGGTGCCACCGCGGTTATCGATCATGCCAGTCTGGCAGGCAAGCTTAATTTTTTCCCGGAAATGGACCCACTGAAATGGATTGCCTTCCTCGGTGCTTGGCTCACTATGATGCTCGGTTCCATTCCGCAGCAGGATGTGTTTCAGCGCGTCACCTCGGCGAAGAACGCTCATGTCGCCCTGTGGGGTTCCGTGCTGGGTGCTTTGATCTATTTCAGTTTCACCTTTGTGCCGATGTTCATCGCTTATTCTGCTACCTTGATCGATCCAACATTATTTTCAAAATTGCTACTAGAGGATTCGCAGTTGTTACTGCCTGCGCTGGTATTGCAGCATACGCCACTGGCTGCTCAGGTGCTGTTCTTCGGCGCAGTGATATCTGCGATCATGAGCTGCTCGTCAGCCACCCTGCTGGCACCTTCAGTCACTTTTGCCGAAAATGTGCTCCGTGGTTTCTGGCCAAAAATGAATGATCGCCAGTTCCTTTGGGTCATGCGCGCGACGTTGCTTGGTTTCGGCGCTACTGTGCTCGCTTTTGCACTGTATTCTTCTTCCACTATATTCGAAATGGTTGAAAGCGCCTACAAGGTCACGCTGGCCGGCGCATTCGTACCACTGCTCTGTGGCATACTCTGGAAACGTGCGACCACTCAAGGTGCACTTGCAGCTATTTTCGGTGGTTTGCTCTCCTGGCTCATGATCGAAATCCTGATTGGCGAAGAAAGCCTCGTACCAGCGCAGTTGATTGGTCTTGGCATTTCGGCATTGGGCATGCTCGCCGGCTCGTTGCTGCCACAGTGGGTTGAGCACAAAACGCCTGGCCGGCCTTTGCACGAATTGCAGCATCATGCGGCTATGAAGACGCATCATGTGACGCCGCGCTAGCTGCTTCCTATCAAGCCAGGCAAAAATTATTGCAGGGAATACCGCAAAGTCTGGCACCCCATTATTTTATAAAAAACTCCTGATCTTATTTTCTAAGCATTTTCCTGAGATCAAATTAAGGTTTTTGCTTATTTTAATTTTGATCAAGGAAGCGTACTTTTTGATCTTAGTAGATTAAATTTGCAATCAGGCTTCTGGCTTAATCCAAGTTATTTAAGGTGCTGGTACATATCATGATAAATCAGCGCTAATTTACGAAGAAGGAGGTTAAGTATCATGAATGCACTCATCACTTTGTTAGCTGCTTTTTCGATTTCCTCTATGCTGCTGGTAGGTTGCAAAGATTCCAAGCCACCACAGCCTTCTGAAATAATTTGTGGCACTATCCAGGGACTGACATGCCCTGATCAGCAGTATTGTGATCTTGGTGTCGGCCAATGCCAAGTTGCTGATGCGCAAGGGGTCTGCAAAACTAAACCAACGATATGCACAAGGGAGTACAACCCGGTTTGTGGCTGCGACGGTAAGACTTATGGTAATGCATGTGAGGCGGCCGCTGCAGGTATTTCCATTGATCATGCGGGCGAATGCAAACCAGCGCAACCCCAGGCGTGTGGTGGTATTGCAGGCATTCCATGTCCAGAAGATCAGACTTGTATTGATGATCCAAGTGATGACTGTGACCCTGCGCAAGGTGGAGCGGATTGTCCAGGAGTATGCATGGCTAAGTAGATAGCTTCAGAATTTGAAAAAATGAACGCTAAGGAATGACTGTTTGAGTTTGATCTGACGATCAGAGATGCATCCAATGACAGCAGAGTGATTTAAGGGCACTGTGATGTGACTATCGTCACTGAATAAACGTACTTTTATGTTTGTGCACTGCCCCTCTGAATAGGAGATGGAATCATGAATGTAAGACATATCTACCTCAAAATCGAGGCAGTATCGAACTACAGTCCCGTTGCCCCCGACGATGCCGAGCATCATAAGCATCGGCTTGATTGCATGAGAAACATGGCGCATCTGGACGCTACCATTCCACAAGCGGAAGTAGACCGGCGTTCACTGGATGCCTTGGTCTACCGCGAATATCTGGATGACGCCTATACCATAATAAAAAATACGCCCCTCGTTGCTGCGGATATCAATGAACCTCGGGTCGAGCGGAGAATTCCCGGAACAGTCATCTATACGCAGCCGGGTGAGAGGCTTTATGTCCATGTGCTAAACGGCGATAGCCAGCCTCACAGTCTTCATGTGCACGGCCTGCATTACGGCATAGACTCAGATGGTTCTTGGCCTTTTGGCGTGCAGGACCATGCTGGATTTAATCGCAGCGATGCGATTTGTCCTGGCGGCCAGTGGTGCTACATCTTCGATGTGAAAGAAGACGCCATCGGAGCATGGCCTTTCCATGACCATCATATGCACATCGAGGAAGTTGTAAAGCGTGGACTTTTCGGTGGTATTGTGGTTCGTGATCCCCACTGCGAGAAAGCAGACCTTGAAGTGCCCATTTTTTTTCACCGCCTCACGGCTAAGGTTGGAAATGCACTTTTCGATAGTGGTTCACTTAATGCAGGCGATCTATTTACTTTCACTTTCAACCAGGAAGGTACTTTCGAATACTACTGCCGTTTCCATCCGATGCAGGGACGTGTGCGCGTCACGGCGACAGGACCTCTGACAGCAACCATCAATATTCTGGATACGCCACCACGTTTCGAACCTGATGATATAACAGTTGGCGTGGGCGCTGTGGTTACGTGGAATCATGTGGGTAATCAACCCCATACTGTCACCGAGCGCAGCGGTGCCGGACTGGAGTCATTTGCTATCAACGGGCGCACCTTCGTGGGAAATACCCCTACTATTGTGGCTGAATACGGCGCGCGCGTGCGCTGGTATGTGTTCAATCTGGATTTGAGTATGGTATGGCACAATTTCCATTTGCATGGGCAACGGTGGCGATGGGGCAGTGAATGGGTTGATACACGCTCGCTCGGACCTGCCGAGTCGTTTGTCGCCGATACCATCGTGCCACCGGTAATCCTCCAGCCTGTGCCGCTTGAATGCGAGTGCAAACCGCATGAGGGCCAAGAAGATCATCATTCTTCTTCAACCGCAAGCGAACAGGAACATCCAGCGCACTTTTTACAGTCTACGGATCAGCCTAAATACTCATCGACAGATGCTTACGCTGAGCAATATAAGGAAAAGCGTAAAAAATACCGGCTACAAGGTGATTTCCTGATTCACTGCCATGTAGAGATGCATATGATGGAAGGCATGGCGGCAGTGCTGCGTGCTACTCAGGAAGTCGAGCTGAGCAACGAGGAACTTGACAAAATCTGTTACCAGCTGCCGACAGTGCATGTGCACCAATGCCCGGAAGTAGATCCTCATCCATGCGGCGCACATGGCCATGACAGTTGGGAACTATTGGATCCATCGCCAATCTTCGTGGTTCACGGAGCATTATTGAATACGGGTCATGTATTACTCTTTTCAGGCGCAACAGAAAGCCCTGATCGAGTCGAGTTTCCACTTGAAGCCCGTATCTGGGATCCGGCAAGCAAGCAGATCATGCCTGGAATCATCCCTCTGCCGGAAGATCTTTTCTGCAGCGGCCACACTTTTTTAAGCGATGGACGCTTACTCGTCATCGGTGGAGACACAACTCCAACGGGTCAGGGACATACTAACAATCGATGTTACATTTTCACACCCAATACCACAAACCCCGATAGCGGAACGTTTGCTCCAGCCGCCAGCATGACACACGCGCGTTGGTATCCGACAGCGTTGAGCCTGAATGACGGACGTGTACTCGCATTTTCTGGCGGACACCCTGTCGCAGCAGAAGTAGAGGTATTCGACGGCGGCGCGTGGACAGCAATCGCCGGGGCAAACCGCTTATTCGATGAACTGTATCCCGGCATGCATCTCCTGCCTTCCGGAGAAATTTTCTATACGCGTGCTGGCTGGGCCGGTGCAGCAGGAACCCAGACCGCTTATTTGACCCTGACCGGACCGAACAATGGCAGTTGGACCGATTATGGACAGCAGCAATTTTACGACCGCCAGGAAGGCATGAGCCTCCTCATGATTGATACGACCGTAAATCCGGAACGTACACGCCTGTACGTATTTGGCGGCGGGGTAGCAGGCCCCGCCATTGCGCGCAATAATGCGACTGCTGAAGTAATCGAATTCAGCGGCGGCATTGCCGGCTCGGTATGGACACGGATCGCCGACATGAATTTTGGTCGCACCAATGTGAATGCTGTAGTGTTGCCTACCGGTAAGGTACTTATCATAGGCGGTCACAGCAATGGCCAGAAGTGGTCACCCACGCCGGTGCTGGAAACAGAAAGCTATGATCCAGCTACGGATAGCTGGACAGTAGGCGCGCCATTAAACTTCCCACGTCAGTATCACTCGGTATGTATTCTGCTGCCGGACGGCAGAGTGCTGGCAGCAGGCGGCGTCGCGCCAGGCACCGCAGATGAAAACCAGAACTCGGTGGAGCTTTATTCACCAGATTATCTTAGCTTGGGTGCACGGCCAGTCATATCGAATGCGCCATCCTCTGTCACCTATGCGAGCATTTTTGTGATCGAAACGCCGCAAGCTACTGATATCAATGCAGTGGTATTGATCGCACCGATTGCGGTAACACACCATACTGATGCTGGTCAGCGTTACATCAAACTGCCTGTCCATCCGCAGACTGCCACCACCATAGAAATCGAAGCGCCAGCACATGGCAATATTGCGCCACCAGGATACTACATGCTGTTTATCGTCAATAATCAGGGAGTGCCATCAGAAGCGAGGTTTGTAATGATTACTTAGTTTTATAGTTGATAGTAAGAAAACATGGTGGCGCCAATGAGGCATATGCCCTAATAACCACACTATACAAGGAGATATTCTCATGAAAACAAGGGTATAAAACAAGCTGCAAAAATGACATGCTGCCGATATTTTAAACAGTAAGTTAAGTTGGGTTACTCTATCTTATAGGTTGAACAAGGTAAAGTGATCTACCATCAGCCTAGGTAAAACCACTGCGGGCTAAAAAGACGCTCTCTGCTGAGGGGGCATGAAACCAAATGAGGTGACTATCATGAAACGACACAATATGATCAAACTTCTCTCTCTTCTGCTCGGATCAGGGTGCTGGTCTGGTCTCATTGGCACTCAGTCAATCGCTCAGGCAGAAACGACGAAATACTCAGAAACAGTCAAAACTGAGTATCAATATGGAGCAAAAGTTACCTGTTCGCTCTTGTTACCGCACCAGGATGGCGCCCTGGCGAGAGGCACTTACCGCACAGTCGTCAATATCCACAATCCTACGAACAAGAAAATCACTCTTGCAGCCAAGGTGGCACTGGCAACACAGTTTGGCTCTGAACCAGGCCCCTTCGATGTCACACCTTTCAAGAAAATAGTGCTCCAGCCAGATGGGGCGGTTGGCGTAAATTGTTTTGACATTGCAGGCTACTTTTGTCCGATTGATGGTGTTTGTGTGGATTTCGCCTTTCTGGAAGGATTTCTGGTTGTGAAAAGCCCTGTTCCATTGGATGTTGCTGGCGTATATACCGCCCGGCATAGCGAGGGAGAAGTTGAATCCATTGATGTGGAAACAATTCAACCACGAAGGGTTGAGGAGAGCGTTAAGTTAGGACCAGCGGAACCCACCAAGGCAGGGGAAGGAAAACGTATGGATTATCCACCCAAAGGCAGTCCTGCTTACCATGATCAGAAACCCAAACAAATGTGTGGCGGCATTGCTGCATTTCCTTGTCCTGAAGGGATGAAGTGCGTGGATGATCCGTCGGACAATTGCGATCCTGCTAAAGGTGGTGCCGATTGTGCAGGTATCTGTGTGAAATAACTGCATGCAGGCGTAACAATGGATCTTGTAAAGAATGCATCAGCTAAACTGTTCTTGGGATAATTCACTCCGTCGGCCGTGAGTGTGCGTGATGTTAATCGCAAAGCATTCCGAAAAAATTGCGATTGTTGCTTATTGACAAGCTTCTTGTGTTTCTTTGCATACATCATTGCACGCTCACTTTACACTCTCAAGGATAGACTACATGAAACCATTTGTTGTGATTTTCATGAGCGTCGCGCTGCTTGCTAAGACAAGTTCCACCGCAATGTCACAGCAGCCTTTTGCTCTGAAAAACATGACCTGCCATATTGAATCAACGCAAACAAGTGATTGCACCGGAGTTCCTACGCTTCATTCTGGCGAGCTGGTCATTTCGAAAGAAGGAACTTTTGAACTGAAAGCGCATTACCATGGATGTTTCATGGTTGAGAAAGTAGCAAAATCTGGGAGGTTTCAGACATCTCGTTTCAAAGAAATAATCAGCCTTGAACTCCTGACTACAAAAACAGTGGGAATGAAAGATACGGCGCCAGATTTTCCGAGAACGCTTGGATTTGTAAATTTAAATTACAGTACGCTGGATGGTTTTTTTGTTGACATATCTGCTGTAATTCGGGGATATGGGCGTCATCCAGAAAACATCATGACTTTAAAAATGCAATGCGAGGTGAATGAATAGGACTGCCAATTATCATTCTTTTACCGGCTTATCATAATGTAATGGTGGTTAACCCGGTCAGAGTTACAGAAAAAATTCTTTTTTAAAAAGAAATATAGAGGAAGGACGGATCAATTTTTCATCATGCAAAAAAGGAGTCTCACAATGTCACACCATAAAGAAAATTTTGAAGGTTGCAATATTGAAATAAAAGATGATGCCAACCTGTCAATTAATGGAAAGGAGATTAATTACGAATATGATGGGACAAAAAATAAGTTTTCTTCGAGATATCTGCCTTATACCCAATACGATTCGTTGTTGGAACTGGCGAGAGCGATCGCCCGGCATACGGTCGAGTTTTCTAAGGTAAAAAAATAGTTCAAACAAACTCAAGCAGACTAAGAGAAGGAGGAAATTCTCATGGCTATCAGAAAAGATGCAAACACCCTGACTGCTGCTGAACGGTCAGAATTCGTTGCCGCCATTCGAACTTTAAAAGCAGAGGGGATCTACGACCAATTTGTGCTCAGGCATGCAAACGCCATCATGAGCGCCATTCATCGATGTCCTGCCTTCCTGCCCTGGCACCGCCGTTTTCTTTTCGATCTCGAGCTGGAACTTCAGCGCGTATCAGGCAACCCCAATCTCGGCATACCCTACTGGAACTGGCCATCGGGAGGGGCGAATGCCTCCATGTGGAATGATGACCTTCTCGGGGGAGACGGCGATGCTGGTGGTGTCGTCCGGACCGGCCCATTCCGGGCTGGCCAATGGACAGTAATCAATTCTAGTGGACTACCGGCTGGTCCACTCACGCGCGCTTTTGGTCAGAACGGACTGCCAACCTTACCTACCCAGGCCGAAATTAATCAAGTCATGGCTGTTACGCCCTATGATGTATCTCCATGGAACATGAACAGCAATCCGAGTTTCCGCAATCAACTTGAAGGCTGGATTGGCCCCAACCTCCACAACCGGGGACATGTTTGGGTCGGCGGCTCTATGTTGCCGATGACCTCGCCGAATGATCCGGTGTTTTTCATGCATCATTGTATGGTTGATAAGGTCTGGCATGAGTGGCAATTACGCTTCCCGAGTCAAGGTTATCTGCCAGCAAACGGCGGACCTTTTGGACAAAATTTGACTGACCCAATGAATAACACCCCTTCCGGGCAGATTGGTCCGCGTCCTATCGATGTGTTAGACAGCACCGCCTTGGGTATTGTGTACGACGGTGCTGGTCCTCAGCCTCAACCGCAAATACCGTTCATTGTTGTTGATGCCAATCCAACACCGGCTGATATTGGAACGCTAGGAGAAACCGACGTTTTCCGCTTTGAAGTCCCGTCTTTTGGGTCCCACACGATGTACACCACTGGACCATCTGATACTTTCATGACCCTGTTTGGTCCCAACGATCAGAATTTCGAAGTGGCATCAGACGACGATGCAGGCGAGAATTTTAATGCACAAATCACCCGCAATCTCTCGGCAGGCACCTACTATCTGCGTATTCGCCTTTATAATCCGAACTCAACAGGAAATTATGCAGTTGGTGTGCGTACTTCTGGCCCAGCTCCCGGTCCCACTCCAACGCCCATTCCTGAGCTCATGGTAAACGGCGTAAGCATCAATGCGTCGATTTCTGCAGCAAATGAAAGCGACGTGTATCGGTTTAATGTGACCAATGAAGATTTCTATACCATCCAAACAAACGGGACGACAGATACTTTTATGAGCTTGCATGGCCCGAACAGCCAAACACCGGAAATCGCCAGCAACGACGATTCAGGCATTTCTTTCAACGCCCTGATTCGCCGTCAGCTCTCACCAGGTGAGTATTTCGTCCGTATAAGACACTATTCGCCTGTAGGGACAGGCCCCTATTCCATTCAGGTAACTCGGGGATGATACTGACTGATATAGCGATAATCCAGTATACTTTTAGAAGATAACTTAAAAGAGGAGTAGCAGATGGTGAAATCCAGGTGCCTTGCCACCTTTTGAGGTATAGCCTAAGTCATATAAAATGATTCAATTTTAATGAGTTGCTCAACGTTTTGGTTTTTTTGTTTTCTGATTGCTTTGGCTTGTGCCCATTTGTGTTCAATGGAGTTAAGGTCTGGTGAATATGCTGGCAGATATTCAAGTGTATGTCCGGCTTGTGTGATTGCATTTTGAATATCCTGCCTTTTGTGAAAGATTGCGTTATCCATGACCACAACTGATGCTGGCGGGAGTTTTGGCAACAGATCGTATACCGTCCAGCCGAAAAAAGTATCTGCATCAATATTGCTTTTGAACAATCCCACCGTCAGAAGACATTTGCCGATTAACGCGCCGATCACAACATTGATGCGGCCACTGGCATGCTAATTACACACACCGTGACACCACTTGCCAATGGGCGCATACCCATGTGTTCGTGGCATATCGTGCGCAAAACCACTCTCGTCAATATAGACGATGACGCAGTTTTGAGCTTCATACACCTTAATCGTCACCTGGAAGGTGTGCCGTTTGTCTTCGTTCGCTTTGGGATGCCGCAGTGTTTTTCTATAGCTGATGTTCATACGCCGCAGCGCATGGTCGATACCTTTTTCGTTTACACCTGGTCGACGAGCCCGTTCGGCTTGATAGGCGTCCGGGAACGCCTGCACATCAGGGCCAACGCGATCATGTCGATCTTCGTCACCGGTTTGTTACGGGTCTGCTTGGGATTGGGATTCTTCACCCAGCGCGTCACGCTGGCAATTCCCACGCAAAAATGCGCTGCCGCCTGCGTAATTGTAAGTCCTTCCTTCTTACGAACGGACAAAACTTTGCAGCGAAATGATGATGGATAAGTCATCTATGGATCGTAATCAATTTATTTGAGCTTTGCTATACCGTCATGCGCAGATTGCGCTTATTATCAATCGCTTCTTGAAGCAGAATCTTCTCCAGCTTCGACCAGAACTCATCACTGAGCATCAATCGGGGCATCGCAAACTCGTTTTGTTGGTGGTATAGGAAGGTATAGGAACCCCAATATTACGAGTTTGTTTCTATCTATTAAATACTTACCTTAAAACGTCAACAGGCCCTAGCAGACCGTTTCAGTAAAACATTTGCACAAGACACCATTCGGCCTGAGTCTGTCGAAGGTCGATGTCAGTTGTTTAGTGGCTCAACAAGCTCACCGTCAATAGGAGATATTTTACTGAAACGATCCGCTAGTAAAAGTGCAGCTTCAAAACTTATCAGGAACGATAAACCTCAATTAGTCGTGTTCCTTGTCGTTATTGCGACAAGGAAAAGCCAATTTCCCGTTTTGTGATTCTGTTAACGAGATCCTTTGATTATTCCAGTAGGCGACAATATTACGCTCCGTTAAAAATAACAACAAAATAAACTGATGCTATTGCGTAAGCACTCAACGGCACCACTTGTCATTCTCTCTGGCTTAGTGATTTAATGAACTCCAGTGTTAGCGGTAGTAGTTCATCGATACGATTATTGGGGCAGGGAGTTTAATGCTTGTTGGAGTTATCGCTGAAGCGTTGGCGGCGAGGGAGGTTATGTCTAAGTGGAGTCATGACGATCGTGGTGGGGTTTCATCTGTCGGGTTACCGGACGTTTAAGTCCTATTATCTGGACCAGGTGTTGAGATATCAGCGGCCCTATTATCCGGGGTTAGTAAGTTACAACCGCTTTGTTGAGCTGCTGCCAGGTATAGCCTGATGCCTTTGTGCTGTTTTCTGGTTAGCCGCTTTGGGCGCAGCAGTGGGATCAGCTTTATTGATTCGACCAAGATCAGTGTGTGCTACAACGCCGTATTTGGTCGCATAAAGTGATAGCAGAGTTTACTGCCCGGGGTTACATCTCTCAGCCGCTCTTTGAGCAACTCTGGGAGCAAGGCGTACAGCTCGTTACCAAGGTGCGTAAGAGAGCATGAAAAACAAGCTATTACCACTGTTTGATAAATTCTTATTGCGTAAATGCTCGATCATTGAGACTCTCAACGATCAATTGAAAAACATCTCACAAATCGAACATTCCCGCCATCGCAGCCCATTTAACTTCTTTGTTAATTTGATAGCCGGACTGGTAGCTTATACATTCCGCGAGAAGAAACCCTCCCTTAATATTAGATTTTCTCAGGCTCTTCCAGATGTGGTGTGATGATTTTTATACCGAACTCACGTTAATTTATGCGCTAAACCCCTTACACTTAATGTATTCCGTGGGAGAATGAAATAAGGTACTCAGATGCACGAACCCTTTGCAGAACTGGCTTTTTTACTCATTATAACTAGTGCAGTCGGAGTTATCGCTGTTCATTTACGACAGCCGGTGCTCATTGCCTATATCATTGTGGGAATTGTGGTAGGTCCTGCAGGTTTTTCCTTCGTTCAGGTTCATGATCAAGTCGATCTGTTAGCTCAGATTGGTGTGACAGTTCTCCTCTTTTTGGTTGGACTGAAACTGGATCTGCAACACGTACGACATATAGGTCCCGTTGCATTAGCAACTGGACTTGGTCAACTTGGGTTTACCATTATATTTGGGTTTCTACTTATTCTTTTGCTTGGGAAAGACTGGCTTACAGCTCTTTATGTAGCCATTGCGCTTACATTTTCTAGCACAATTATCATTGTCAAATTATTGACCGACAAGCGCGAACTTGATTCTCTCCATGGACGCATTGCTGTTGGTTTTCTGATTGTGCAGGATATTGCAGTTGTTTTAGCTATGATGGTAATGAGTGCAATACGGGGTGATATGGATGCGGTTGGTCTGAGTGGATGGATGATCGCGGCATCACTTATTTTCCGCGTTAGTTTAACTGTGCTCTTGATGTTTTTTGTTATGTGGTATGTCATGCCATCATTAGTGCGATTTATCGCCCGCTCCCAGGAACTGCTTCTTATATTTGCAATTGCATGGGGAACATCGCTTGCTGCATTGGGCGAATGGGTGGGTTTTTCCAAGGAAGCGGGTGCATTCATGGCGGGTTTTTCGCTGGCGTCTACCCATTTCCGTGACGCCATTAGTGCGCGGTTAACGGGTGTTCGTGATTTCCTGCTGCTGTTCTTTTTTATTGATCTGGGAGCAAAACTTGATTTTTCTATGCTTGGCGCTGAACTCTGGTCTGCTGCGGCGCTATCGTTTTTTGTTCTGATTGGTAATCCTATTATTGTGATGGTGATCATGGGATATATGGGTTACCGCAAACGAACTGGCTTTCTGGCGGGTTTGACAGTGGCACAGATAAGCGAATTTTCTATCGTATTTATCGCGATGGGAATAAGCCTAGGCCATTTGGAGCAGAGTGCACTAGGCTTGACGACGCTAGTTGGTGTAGTAACCATCGCCTTGTCCACTTATATGATTTTGTATTCTCAGCGTCTGTATGAATACCTTTCACGCTGGTTGAGTGTGTTTGAACGTGCTCGTCCCTACCGAGAACTTTCAATGGAGCAGCAACGTTCAATTGTTAATGACCCCAAGATCATTATTTTTGGATTGGGGCGGCATGGAGCTAGAGTCTTGATACATATGTGCAACCACGGTGTTGGGGCATTGGGTGTGGATTTCGATCCAGAAGCAATTAGAGGGCTGAGACAGCGGGACATGCCAGTACGCTATGGGGATGCAGAAGATCCAGCATTTCTCAGCTCATTGCCATTTGCAAACGTTGATTGGATTGTTACGACCATTCCGGAATGGAGTGCTAATCAAGCGCTACTCCGTGCGCTTGATGAAGCAGGATTTAAAGGGCGTATCATTGGTTTGGTGCGGGATGATGAGCATGCCTTGGCTTTACAGCAGGCTGGTGTCACGAGAGTAGTCAATATTTTTCAAGAAGCGGCCGGTCATGCAGCTGATTATCTTGCGCGAGAAATCGAAGCTGATGAGAAGGAAAAATCATAATCAAAGCAGGATTTGCTTATTTTAGCGTCTACTTTAGCCTGGTTTTCATAGAAATCAGCTAATTTTTATAATCCAGGGAGTATTTGCTTTTCTTCGGTTTCAGCTGTATTTATTGACTCAGAAAATACAGGAAGCGATCAACCAAGAAGCTCAGGATCATTGTTAACATGCCAGTGTTCTAACATATTCTTCGATTGGAATAACAATAATTAAGCCTGGTTAAGGTGCTATTCTCGAAGAGAGAACTATAGGAATTTCATTTTATGATCTACCAGTCAGTCTTTATCCCTACAATTTAATGGAAGGAGCGCTATGGTCATACGTTTTCGTTTATTGTTTAATGTCCTGATTTGTATTGTCTTAAGCAGCCTGTTACCCGTTCACGCGGATAGCTATAAACCTACTGGTATCGATTCTATTTTGTATTTCCAGGCTGCCATTAAAGATGCTGAGTACTGTGCAATGGCCGTTAAAAACGGCGAATTAGTTGCCATCAATAATCATACTGGCAAGGTGCTGAGTAATGCTGCCATGACTTGTCCGGATATGTTTTCTTGGAAGCTGTTTGCTGAAGTGATTCGGGATAAATTCTGGTCAAATTGGGCTGACGAGAATGACAACTGGCCGGCACAGCCTTATGCACTATGCCAAGCTGGCCAGGCACCCGGTAAAGATGCCTGCTGCCAACCTGGAGCAGCAAACAACGATCCTAATCATTGTCCAGCTTATCCAGGTACTCAGCACGCGGCCAAACTCAAAAGCTTGACTGATGCGCTGACAGAAGAAGCGCATCAGTTAGCACGTGATCCTGTCTTGCAGCGTGATACCCGTTTGCCTTTCCACGATACATTGACTCCCCTAAGCAGCATGATGAAACTCAAGTCTATGAAGAAGGGGGTTGCTGATGCGCCTATTCCTTCTTGTGCAGCAGTAGCTGTAGATGGTAAGACTGAGAATCTGGTAGCAGACATCATTAGGAAATTTAATCCTGCCGATGCGGAAAGTGTTGGCCGCGTCATCCGTCAAACCAATGCTGAGTTGACTATCCGTAACAAAGTGTTCCATGACTATCTGTTTACTAATAATTTATATAACGCCAATGGTGTGACGGATATATTCAAAATCAATCAACAGAATCTGCAAAGCGAAGCACCTTATCGTCGTGCCAATCAATCTTTTCAGGATGGAAAGCCCGCTTCACTGTCACGCGTAGATTTGCCGCCGGATGCTATCATGATCAAGAGCAATTGGCTGCACCATGATCTTGCCGTGGCCCTGGGGTTGCCGGCTGATCCTAAACAGTACATCAGTAAGTTGCTGCAGACACAGATTGATCTGCAAGCGCTTGGTGTCAGTAAATTGCCGCTGACTTGCAATCTGGAAGGTATCCATCATCTGGTAGCGTTCCACATTTCTTCGAAAGACATTCCTAACTGGGTATGGACCACTTTCGAGCATATTAGCTTGCCTGGTCGTTGTGATATCACTGGTTGCAATGATGCTTACGGTTATGCAAGTGGTGACAATAATCGCCCAGTCGGTACCGCAGATAACTATGTCAAACCCAATCAGCACAGCGATCAATTGAACTCATCTAGTATCGTGTTCAATCCAGATAAGGGCTATCCGCTGGAAATAATTCGCCCGGACTGGAATAAGCTGCTCACTGAATTGAATATCGGCAGCGGTAGCAGCACCAGTCAAGTTGAGCCTGATCCCGAGGATATTGCTTGGCGTAACTTCCGTCTTAAAGGATCGCAAGTGGAGTTTGTCAACTCGATTGGGCAATCGACGCTGTTGGGCAATTCAGTCACCGAGGCTGGTTTTATGGATGGCTCCAGCTGTATCAGCTGTCATGCAAGGGCTGGTGCGGCACTAAATGGCGATGGTTCGGCCAATTTTCTCGCACTTTCAGTATTCGAGCGCAGCCTAACAGATTTTGGCTATGCGCGCAGTCATTATGGCATTCCTGATCCATTCTGGTTTTACAACGATAACAACGGCCGGCCAAAAATGGTGGTGATGCAAACAGATTTTATTTGGGGTTTTCTCAATGCAAATCCCATTGTATCTGGTAAACCGTAGAGAAGTTGTTTCTCAGCCTGTGCGCCAGACTTGCGCAGGCTGAAACGAGTATATGGTCCGGTAATGCTTGTGCTAAATGTGGTAGATTTACTCTGACAGATAGCTAAAAAAACAACTATCTGTCAGATTTGAATATTTGTGAGTGAAATCAGGATGAAAAGCTAATGTTTCCTGATAAATCCAGCCCGGTAACGCCTACCAAGGTGACTGTGCCGTGATCAGCAACCGAGATCATCGTATCATTTCCATTATCACTGATATCAAGATCGTCGAAAGAATCTACGCCAGTCACATCAAATTTAATTTGATCCTTATCTGATTGGCGAAAATCATAAATGTAATCATTGCCAAATGTGTCGATGAAGATGAAGGTATCAGCGCCGCCACTGCTGGGATTAGTGAAGGTTAAATTTTCATTGCTCTCGAAAATGTCACGTAACTTATTCACAATGTTATTGATATTGCCAAGTGAAACTGGATTGGATGCATCAAAGTCAATTCTGCTTCCAGCCAATTGCAGGAATTCATTAATGAGATTGGATCCAAGTGTATCAATCAATGAATTGATGAAATCAGCGATATTGGCGCCGGGAATGTGAGGTAGCTGATTCACAATGCTATTGATATTAGCAAAAGAATCCAGATTGGCTGCGTCAAAGTTAATTTCGTTCTCACCTGATCGCAGGAAACGATCAATAAGATTGATTCCAAATGTATCGATCCATGCCTTGATAAAGCCCGAGATTTCAGTGCCACTGAGTGGAGTGCTATTCGATATGATATTTTTGGCATCACCATACATATGATCTGTTGCGTTGATTCCACTAATCAAGTGATCATTGCCGGCGTGGGTGGAATCGCTTATGTGGTCATCATGGTGATCGCCACGATGGTCATTACGGTGGGCATCATGATCGTCGTCTTCAGCCTCGTCATCGTTATAATCGTCTTTATCACGATGGAGGTTGTCGGTATGGGTAGGATTGATCATGTCTCTAGCATCGCCATAAAGAATGTTGGTGACATTTCCTGTTCCATTGTTGTTACTACCCCATAGCGTATCATTACCGCCTCTAGCATGTTCGAGCATAGTAAGCGCATCGCCGACAAGAACATTAACAAGAGTTCCGTCACCACTATTGTTACCACCCCATAGCTTGTCATTGCCACCTTTAGCAGAGCCGAACATTATGGCAGCGTCACCAGCTAGAGCTTCAACAAGAATTCCACCACCATCATTATTACCACCCTGTAACTTGTCGTTGCCGCCTTTAGCAGAGTCGAATATCAGCACAGCGTCACCAGCTAGAGCGTTAGCAAGTATTCCGCCGCTGTTGCTACCGCCCTGCAACTTGTCATTGCCGCCCTTGGAAGATTCCAGCATCAGAGTGCCATCACCGACTAAACCGTTAATAAGCATTCCTCCGCTATTGTTACCACCCTGTAACTTGTCGTTGCCGCCTTTGGCGGAGTCGAACATCAGCACGGCGTCACCAGCTAGAGCGTTAGCAAGTATTCCGCCGCTATTGTTACCGCCTTGTAGCTTGTCATTACCGCCTGTGGCAGAGTCAAACATCAGCACACTGTCGCCGGCTAGACCATTAGCAAGCATCCCGCTAGTGTTGTTACCGCCCTGCAATACATCATTACCGCCTTTGGAGCGATCATACATAAATCCAACATCACCAGAAATCATATTGATGGAATCATTATCTGTACCAGTCAATGACTGCTTTTTGCCTTTTTTATTTCCGGTAAGTGCAAAATTTTCGTTCGAGTCACCCAAAAGTAATGTTGTCATTTGATTTATTTCCTTTTAAAAAATTAATAGGGATTCGTAGTTTTTCTCGAATTCCTTTCTTTAATGCTGCTTCGATTGTTTTTTCTGCGAGCCGGCACTGATGAGTGACAGCTTTAAAAAGGATCCGAACAGCAAGAGAGAGTTCATGCAGAATTAAAGACAGGGAGTTTCCTATTGATTTTTATTATCGGTACAAATTTTGAGAACTTTAGTGCAAACTAAAGCACTTGAAATAAACATGTTGTGAGCAGGTGCATTGAGCAATAAAGTGCCAATAGTGAACAGAAATAGGTTGAGCTATGAGTACCGGTTGAGTCTTCAAAACTAAAGAGCAAATTGCCTGGTCTTGACCCAGTGAAATATTTATTGGTGCAATGATGCAGTCCATATCGTCAAAATGACCGCTATCATGGATAGGTTCCGGGTGATTCTTTTATAGTTAATTGATTTGGGTTTTATCTGTGATATTTTCCTAAAAATAATGCAAGAAGCACGATTTTTTAGTAGAAACTGAGTCAAATTTAGGCTTAAGCATTACAGATAATGAACATTATTTTCTGTAATTTATTTTTCGTTTTGAAAAACCCAAATAGGGTTGATCCTTATACGATAAGATCATAAATAGAGGAATTGAGAGTAATCTGACCTGTGGTTGGTCTGTTGATTCTTACGATTTATTAATCGTTTTTCCAATGAAGAAGGAAAAGTCTTATGGATAATAATTTAATGGACAAGAAAGCGCAGTTCAATTTTTGGTATATCGTTATCGCCATTCTTGGCATGATGTTTTTGCAGAATCTTTATACGCAATATACCCGGATTGAGCCGATTCCCTATAGTCGGTTTCAGGATTACCTGAACCAGGGCAAGGTTGCCGAGGTGGCGATTACGGAAAATCAAATTTACGGTACGTTGAAAGAAACGGGTGCCGATGGCGTCAAAGAATTCGTTACCACAAGAGTTGAGCCTGGGCTTGCTGAAATTCTGGATCAGCATAATGTGACTTATACCGGGATCATCAAGAGTACTTGGTTGCGCGATTTACTGTCCTGGATTGTACCTATGCTGGTATTTGTTGGCATCTGGCTGTTTATCGTGCGCCGTATGAGTGGTGGTATGAGCAGTGGATTGATGTCGATTGGCAAGAGTCACGCCAAGGTGTATGTCGAGAAGGAAACCAAAGTGACTTTTGCTGATGTGGCAGGAGTCGATGAAGCTAAGGAAGAACTCCTCGAAATCATCAATTTTCTGAAGAATCCTGCTGACTATAGTCGACTGGGTGGAAGAGTGCCAAAGGGAGTTTTGCTGGTAGGGCCGCCTGGAACGGGTAAGACCTTGCTGGCGCGTGCGGTGGCTGGTGAAGCAGGTGTACCGTTTTTTTCGATTTCGGGATCGGAGTTTGTCGAGATGTTTGTCGGTGTGGGTGCGGCCAGAGTGCGCGACCTTTTCGAGCAGGCACGACAAATGGCGCCCGCTATTATTTTTATCGATGAGCTCGATTCATTGGGACGCGCGCGAGGCGCTTATGCGTGGGGCGGGCACGATGAGAAAGAGCAGACACTAAATCAATTGCTCGCAGAACTGGACGGCTTTGATCCTTCAGGTGGCATCGTATTGCTGGCTGCGACAAATCGCCCGGAAATCCTCGATGCAGCACTGTTGCGCGCTGGGCGTTTTGATCGTCAGGTGCTGGTAGACCGTCCCGATAAAACAGGACGCGAACAGATCCTGGCTGTTCATCTGAAAAAAGTGAAACTAAATATCGATGTCAAGCCGGAACAGATTGCTGCATTGACTCCCGGATTTACAGGTGCGGATCTGGCCAATTTGATTAATGAGGCTGCTTTGTTGGCTACCCGGCGTAAAGCGTCAGCCGTAGCGATGGAGGATTTTAATAACGCAATTGAGCGGATTGTTGCGGGTCTTGAAAAGCGCAATCGTCTGCTCAATCCAAAGGAGCGTCGCATCGTGGCATTTCATGAGCTGGGGCACGCCATGGTGGCGCTGGCACTGCCCGGTACTGATGAAGTGCATAAGGTATCAATCATTCCGCGTGGAGTGGGTGCGCTGGGTTATACCATACAGCGCCCGACCGAGGACCGTTTTCTAATGACGCGAGTAGAGCTGGAAAACAAGATGGCTGTGATGCTGGGCGGACGGGCTGCCGAGCAGGTGATTTTCAATGAAGTGTCCACGGGAGCATCGGATGATCTGATGCGTGCGACCGATATGGCCCGCGCTATGGTATTGCGTTATGGCATGAGCGATGCACTGGGGCATGTGGCGTATGATCGCGAGCGTTCCGCTTTCTTGCAGCAAGGCTTCCCGGTGCCATTTGGCCGCGATTACAGCGAAGATACAGCCAACAAGATCGATGCGGCTGTGCGTGCGCTCGTGGATCAAGCGCTTGAACGGGCAATAAGTATCCTTCGCAAGAATCGTGCACTTATCGAGAAAACTGCTGAAGAATTGCTCAAAACGGAGACACTCAATCAACCTCAAATCGATGCATTAAAACAGGTAATCGTTCATGAGGCTTAATATGAGTAGAGCTTAGCGCAGCAAAATGAGTTTGGGAATCGCGTCCTTGTTAACCCATACGATGGCATTTTGACCAAACTGTTTGCCAAGTGTTTTAGAGGTGGCAGAATCGATGCCCAATGCCAGGAAGCTTGGTTCTGCTGGCCATTTGGTCGCTTGATCCAGACTTGTGCCTGTGAAAATGTGGTTGGAATAACGAGAGAGGTGGTTACGCAAGCGGTGATTAGCCGCATAGTTTATTTCTGGAAGTTGAATCTGGCTATGCGGATTACAGGCCGTGATATAGAGCGCGCACTGTGCGCCGGATTTTTTCATGAGTTTTGATAATGGCTCGCAATGCCGGCCAATGTGTAATGTCAGCGTGTTTGAATCAATCGTTGCCTGGTAATGAGCGGCAATATAGTTTTGGATGAGTTTGGTCGGAATGGTGGATTGTTTTAAACTTTCATCCAAAATGACCGCACTATGTCGATATGTATCTTGCGGAGAGGTATTGGATATAGGCACGATTATCTACAAAAAATGACGACATGAAGTATTTTATTCTAATCCTATTATTTGTTCTCGCCTGCTTGGCAAATGCTGCAGAGACGCTGCCAGTCGATGTTCCCGATACACTTGCTGAACGTGTCAAAGCATGCACGATTTGCCACGGTGCAGAGGACAGACATGACGGAGATAGCTATTACCCGCGGATTGCAGGCAAGCTAGAGGGCTATCTCTTTAACCAGCTACGCCACTTTCGGGACGGTAGACGCTATTATCAGCCAATGGCGATTTTGCTGGAAAATATGTCGGATGAATATTTGCGGGAAATCGCCCGGTATTTTGCTGTATTGAACTTGCCTTATCCATCGCCTGAATCTATTACCTTGCAGCCTGTGGAGGCAAATTTAGCGCGGCGACTTGTTTACTCAGGAGATTCCAGGCGAAATATTCCGGCATGTAGCACCTGTCATGGAAAAGAACTGATGGGTACTGCGCCTTTCGTGCCAGGGCTGTTGGGGTTGCCTCGAGCTTACATAACAGCACAATTAGGGGGTTGGCATAGCGGGGGATTGATCCGCGGGAAGGTGGCGAATTGCATGGCAGACATTGCCAAGCAGTTGACCTATGAAGAAATCAATGCAATTGCGAAATGGCTGGCTGTTCAACCCGTTTCAGGAGAGCCAGTCGGTGAACTATCGGTTGAGATGAGCCAACGTTGTGCCAATCTAGCGCTGGAAAATGGAGAAGCTCGATGATGCAAGTGAGGCGCGCCATTTTTGGCGTATGGAGAAATGCCTTTTTATTTCTTGGCTATATGTTGACCATGTTGTTTGCCGCCAATGTCATGGCCGTCAATGCTTCTACTGAAGAAACATCCCTATCGGGACAGCAGCGGGGTGAATATCTTGTGCGCGTGGGAAATTGTCTGGGGTGCCATACGGCCAAGGGTGGGCAGCCGTTTGCGGGAGGTTATCGATTGTCTACATCATTTGGCACGTTTGTCACACCTAATATCACGCCTGATAAAGAAACGGGTATCGGTCTTTGGAGTGAGGAAGATTTCTGGAAAGCGATGCATGAGGGCAAATCGCGTGATGGCAGATTACTCTATCCCGCTTTTCCTTATACTGACTATACTAAGGTGACACGCGAAGACGCTAGCCTTATTTTTGCCTATCTTCAGTCGATACCAGCTGTTTCCCAAGTAAATCCATCTCATGAAATTCGCTTTCCCTATAACTATCGACCGCTCCTGTATATCTGGCGTACACTGTTCTTTAAGCAAGGGGTCTATGAACCGGATCAAAGCAGAAGTGCGAAATGGAATCGAGGCGCTTATCTGGTGCAGGGACTGGGCCATTGCAATGCTTGCCATATTGCCAGAAATGTGCTGGGCGCAAGTCAAGATGAAACGATGGCGGGTGGGCAAATTATGGGGTCAAATTGGTATGCGCCATCGCTTACTTCTCGGCGAGAAGCGGGCGGCATGGACTGGACGATTGAGGAAATCGTTGCGCTACTTTCCTCCGGTGTCTCTCGGCGCGCTATGATGTCAGGACCGATGGCAACAGTCGTCAGGCAAAGCCTGCAGTATTTGTCGCAAGATGATGCGCGCGCCATGGCTATCTATCTGAAGTCATTACCAGAAAGCAATAATGTACAGCCTGAGGTGAATTATCCGCCAATGCCGGACAATGTGCGGAGATACTTGGCGCAGGGCGAAAAGATATATGTGAAATACTGCCAGGACTGTCACGGTATATCAGGTCAAGGTGCGCCAGGCATTTATCCTGCGCTGGCAGATAATCGCAGTGTGATCATGGTGATTCCCACGAATGTCATTCGCACTGTGTTGAATGGTGGCTACCCGCCTACTACTAGAGCAAATTCAAGACCTTATGGAATGCCTCCGTTTCAGCAGGTTATCCGTGATGAAGAGGTCGCGCAAGTCGTGTCTTTCATCAGGAATGCATGGGGAAATCATGGCAGTCTGGTGTCAGCGGTTGATGTAGGGCAGAGCAGGGAAGGTAGTCACTAGGGGCGTTGATTACTTGCTTGCACAAACATATGGCTGTGTTGCATGATTCGGCTATTCAGTTGTTGCGGGTGAGTCTTGCGCAGGGATGATGCGCTTGCTTTTCATGGCAGCTTTAACCGAATCCTGTTTGAGATGGGGAGCAAACATTTCGATGAAATCATAGACATAACTGCGAAGATAGCTGGTACGACTGATGCCGATACGAGTTGTGCTGGGCTCAAATAGATGGCCTGCATCAATTTCCCGAAGCTGTTTGTCGCGTTGCGGATCGAAAGCCATTTTCGCCAGAATGCCAATACCTAAACCAAGCTCCACATAGGTTTTGATTACATCGGCGTCGATTGCGGTAAGCACTACATTCGGAGTCAGCTTTTTTGATTCAAAGGCTTGATTGATTTTTGATCGGCCTGTAAATGCGAAATCATAAGTAATGATGGGATATTGGGCGATTGCTTCTAATGTCAACGGTTGTTGTTTGAGCAGGGGGTGTTTAGGGGGAACAATGATGCTGCGGTTCCATTGATAGCAGGGAAGCATGACCAATTCCTGGAATAATTCGATGGCTTCGGTGGCAATTGCCAGATCAGCTTCGCCAGAGGAAACTAAAGTTGAGATCTGGGTGGGGCTGCCTTGCCGCAGAATAAGTTTGACCTTGGGATATCGTTCGGTAAAGCATTTAATGACAGGAGGAAGCGCATAACGTGCTTGCGTATGAGTCGTGGCGATAACCAGCGTACCGCTTGCCTTGTCGCTGAATTCTTGGCCAATCTGCTTCAGGCTTTCTGCGTTACTGAGCATTTTTTTAGCAATTTCAATAATGGCCTGTCCTGGCGGAGTTATTTTGACGATACGCTTACCATTGCGAACAAAAATATCCACAGCCAGTTCTTCCTCAAGTAGTTGTATTTGCCGGCTGATCCCAGGCTGTGAAGTGTGCAGACTCTCGGCTGCTTTGGATAAATTCAGGTTGTGATTGGCTATTTCACATAGGTACCGTAATTGCTGGAGTCTCATCGGAGTATGTATATAATATAATGTTATATTGTTCTAATTTTATATTATTTTGAGATATATGATAGTGTTGCTATGATACGCTTTTCTTAAAAAGAGTGATCTTGTAAGTAAGTGTTCTTTCTGCCAAGTAGATCAGCATTTTAGCAAGTGGAAAATTGTGCGGGGCAGTAAATAACATTAGGGTGACTTGATGCTTGTTTAGTATTACCTTCCTAACTGGAAGGTATGAATGTATTGATAACCACTAACGCCATAGAGTAGATATCGGATAAAATAGCAATAAAAATTATTAATATTTTTTATCCTCAGTGGCAGCAAGCTGGTGTGGTAAAAAAACTATGGAGAGAAGAAATAAGATGGATTATTTAACCGATCTCGCTAATGATGAGGAAATCGATTCATACGATCAGTCATTGCAGGATTTTTTAGCGCAACGTATGGATGTCGATCGTTTTACTGCTACCCGGCTGCAAATGGGAATTTACGGGCAACGTCAGGAAGGCGTCAATATGGTGCGTATCAAGATTCCTGGCGGACGATTGATACCCGTGCAGCTAAATGCGATTGCTGATGCGCTGGAAGAGTATGCGCAACATGGTGAGGCGCATATCACCACCCGCCAGGATATTCAATTGCATTATGTCCCGCTGACGGATACGCCAGCTGTGATGCGTCATCTGGCAAAAGGCAAACTGACAACGCGTGAAGCATGCGGGAATACGATACGGAATGTGACGGCTTGTCCCTTGTCAGGAGTCTGCTCGCGTGAGCATGCCGATGTCAATGTGCATCTCGAAGGAGTTGTCAGGCATTTTTTGCGTAAGCCTTTGAATCAGTTGATGCCGCGTAAATTCAAAATCAGTTTCTCTGGTTGCGAAGCGGATTGTGCGCAGGGCATGATTCACGATCTGGGCGTGGTTGCAGTCAGGCAGGGAACGCGTTTTGGTTTCAAGATACTGGCGGCTGGGGGGTTAGGACATAAGCCTCATGAAGCGATTGTGATTGAGCCATTCATCGAAGAAAAGGATTTATTGTTGGTGATAGAAGCTGTGCTTACACTGCACAATAAGTATTCTGATCGAGCTAAACGTGCCAAGTCACGCATTAAGTTTCTGGTCGATAAATTCGGCGTTGACGGTTTTATTGAGAAATATCGTGAAGAGCTTGTGCGTGTTAAGGAAGTGCTGGCAGAACAGGATTATCCCAAGGGTGTATGGGTCGGTGGCAAGGATAGTGAAGTGCCTGGTCCGGGTGCACCGCGTTCACTCTTTGCGCAAAAGCAACCGGGATTATTTGTAGTGCCAATCAGTGTGCGTTTGGGGCAGTTGACTGCAGCGCAGATGCGCGGAATTGCTCAAATACTGGAGCGATATGACTTGCAAGAGATCCGTACCACGCAGGATCAGAACCTGATGTTAGTTGGAGTGCCACAAGAAAATATTGCAGCTATCCAGTCGGCATTAGCAGGTTTAGGTCTAGGCTTACCCAAGGCGGGTGATAATGTAGTGGCCTGTCCAGGAACGTCCACATGCCGCCTGGGAATCACTTCTAGTCCGACTATTGGCGGTAAATTATCAGGTGGAAATCATGATTTGCGTGTTCGTGTTTCAGGTTGCCATAATGGCTGTGCTCAGCCGGAAAGCGGGGATATTGGCATTTATGGTGAAGGCAAGCGCATGTATGGTAAGTTGGTACCTCACTATCAGATGTATTTCGGTGGCAATGGCATGGCAAATGGCGGTTTGGCGTTTAAAGGTCCGTCGGTACCGAGTGCGCGCATTGAGGTAGCGGTGGATCGTGTGAGATCGGCCTATGACACAGGCCGGGAAGCAGGAGAATCATTTTTTAACTGGACCCGGCGGGTAGGTCAGAGTTATTTTGCTGAATTGCTGGCCGATATCGCGGAAGTTAAGGAAGAAGACTTGCATTCAGTTTTACGCGATCATGGTCAAGGAGATGATTTCAAGGTATTGCAGCTTGGTGGCGGGGAGTGTGCGGGAGCGAAACAATTGCAGATTGGTACTGCTTTCTTTGATGCTGCAAATGAGCGTAATTACCGGAACGCGCTTAAGTTTCAGCGTAAATTTGAGGATTCTGTTAAGTGCGCTGAAGAAATTGTGCGTCTGATTGGCCAGGGACTGACCCAATTGGTAGGAGGCCGAAAATGCGATAGTTTACTGGAGCAAGCGGAGGAGCTGCAACGTGTGTTGCCAGCCAAGCCTCAGTTGGCTCAAACATTGGCTAAGCTCGCTCAGGATTTTGCGCGCCCGGCAGATGAGTTGACTGATGCCTTGTTGGCTGAATGGTATGCTGAATTGGATGAATGGACACTCGATGTGGCTCAGTTCTGCACTGACTTCAATAAACAAGTCGACTTGGCAGGCTCACTACCGGAAGCCATTATCAAGCCATTGCAATTTCAGAAAATGTCGCAGTCAGCTACGGCCTTATAGATACATGTGTTATAGCAAGCTGAAAATAGATGAGTCAATCTGATGTGGTACAGAAGGTCGAGCAATTACACGCCTTGCTTGCAAAAATACAACAGGAATATGTGCCTGCTGTGTTCGCCAACAGCTTTGGCGCAGAAGATATGGTGTTGACCGACTTGATTGCGCGACACTATCCGCATATTGCTATGTTCACGCTGGATACCGGCCGGTTGCCTCAGGAAACTTATGATCTCATGCAGACAGTGAAAGAGCACTATGGTCTTTCGATTCAGGTGTATTTTCCTGAGGCGATTACAGTGGAGAATTATGTTGCGCGATATGGTCCTAATGGATTTTATCAAAGTGTCGAGCTACGCAAGCGCTGCTGTTACATTCGCAAAGTAGAGCCGCTTCGGCGTGCATTGGCAGGTAAGCGTGCGTGGATTACAGGCATGCGTCGCGAACAAGCGATCACTCGTGACAGTCTGGTAATATCTTCGTTTGATGCTGAAAATGACATGCAAAAATTCAACCCTCTCTGCGAATGGAGTTATGCCGAGGTATGGGCGTATCTCAGGGAGCATGACGTGCCTTATAGCAAGCTGCATGATTGCTTTTATCCGAGTATTGGCTGTACTCCCTGTACGCGTGCCATTACGCCTGGAGAGGATGTTCGATCTGGGCGCTGGTGGTGGGAGAATCCTGAATTCAAGGAATGTGGTTTGCATGTGGGTAAAGTTGCCCCAATAAAATAGAGAGTGTTGAATTTTTTTAGAAGGTAAAGAAGAATGAGCCATCGAACTTTTACTCACTTGGATGCCTTAGAAAGCGAAGCGATTCATATCATGCGGGAGGTGGCAGCCGAATGCACCAATCCGGCATTACTGTTTTCTGGAGGGAAAGATTCCATCGTTTTGCTGCGATTGGCCGAAAAGGCCTTCCGGCCAGGGCGTTTTCCTTTTCCGTTATTGCATATCGATACCGAGCATAATTTTCCGGAAGTGATTGAGTTTCGCGATCGTCGAGTCAAAGAACTGGGTGAACGCTTGATCGTGCGCAGTATGGAGAACTCCATCAAGCAAGGTAGAGTTGTATTGCGATCCGAGAATCAAAGCCGCAATCCCTTTCAATCGATTACCTTACTGGATGCTATTGCAGAATTCCGGTTTGATGCTTGTATTGGCGGAGCGCGCCGCGATGAGGAAAAAGCGCGTGCTAAGGAACGCATATTTTCATTCCGTGATGAGTTTGGTCAATGGGATCCTAAAAATCAGCGTCCTGAACTATGGAGTCTTTACAATACGCGTACTCATCCAGGGGAGAACATGCGTGTTTTTCCTATCAGCAACTGGACCGAGCTGGATGTATGGGAATATATTGAGCGCGAGCAACTGCAAGTTCCTTCCATTTATTTTGCGCATTGGCGGGAAGTGATTCCGCGTGATGCTGGCTTGTTACCGGTGTCGCATCTGGTGCAGCCCAAAGAGGGTGAGCACGTAGAAAAAGTGATGGTACGTTTTCGCACCGTTGGCGATATGAGCTGTACTTGCCCGGTTGCTTCCGACGCTAAGAGCGTAAGTGAGATTATCGCTGAAACGGCCATGACCCGCATTACTGAGCGGGGGGCAACGCGTATGGATGATCAAGCCTCAGAAGCCGCAATGGAGTTACGCAAAAAAGAAGGGTACTTTTAACGTAACAAACTTTCTGGATGGTACTGGTTATTTCTCTTTTTAGAATAATTGTTAAAGGCGATTTATTAAATGTCAGTAGTTGAAAATTTTGGACTTAATCGTGCCGAACTGTTGCGCTTTATTGCCGCCGGAAGTGTAGATGATGGAAAAAGCACGTTGATTGGACGCTTGCTGCATGATTCAAAATCAATTTTTGAAGATCAATTGAGTTCTATTGCGCGCACCTCAAATAAGCGTGGGATGCAAGGAGTGGATCTCTCTTTACTGACCGATGGTTTGCAGGCGGAGCGGGAGCAAGGCATTACCATCGATGTGGCTTATCGTTACTTTGCGACACCCAAGCGTAAGTTCATCATTGCAGATACTCCTGGTCATGAGCAATATACCCGGAATATGGTAACGGGCGCCTCCACCGCTAATCTGGCGATCATCCTGATTGATGCACGTAAGGGAGTGCTTACGCAATCTCGCCGTCATGCTTATCTAGCGAGTTTGGTAGGGATTCCCCATTTGGTCGTAGCGGTTAATAAAATGGATTTGGTGGGGTACTCACGCGAAGTATTCGAGCGTATTTGCAACGATTTTGCTGCTTTTGCCAAAGGGCTCCATTTAAGCAGCAATATTGAATATATTCCTCTATCTGCCTTGAATGGCGATATGGTAGTGGAAAGAGGTAATAATCTGGCTTGGTATGAGGGGCACACCTTGATGGATTTACTGGAAAATATCGACATTGAGCATGATGTCAATACTGATGATTTCCGCTTTCCAGTACAATGGGTTTGCCGTCCACAAACTGAAGCATTGCATGATTTTCGGGGATATATGGGGCGAATTGAGTCAGGCTCTATTCGTGTTGGTGATCAGGTGACGATTCTTCCTTCTGGGTTATCCTCACGCATTAAAGAGATTCTTCTGTACAAGGACTCTTTCGAGGATGCTTTTGCCCCACAGTCCGTTACCTTGACCATTGAGGATCATTTGGATATCTCCCGGGGTGATATGTTGGTAAAAACGGGCGAGCAGCCGCAAATGAAGAATGAGTTTGCTGCGATGGTATGCTGGTTATCTGAGCAGCCACTTGACCCCAGACGCAAATATATCGTCAAGCATACAACCCGAGTAGTCAAGGGAGTAGTGAATCAGATTGACTATCGGGTGGATGTCAACACATTTAATCACGAGACGATAGATTTTTTGAGAATGAATGATATCGCTCGTGTAATGATGAAGGTGCAGCAACCCATTGTATTTGATGGTTATGCGCGTAATCGTGCTACTGGTAGTTTTATCATTATTGATGAAACCAGTAATAATACCGTCGCGGCTGGCATGATTTGCTAGACCTCCCTGTTCTAGCGAGTCAATAGAGTTTTTACAATGGCGATGAGGTAATCGCGGTATCAGCTTTTCATTCAGCTTTGGCTTGAGTTGGTCTTGATCAATTGACACCACTTTTCATCTTATATCCCCTATTTTTATATAAAAATATCAACCAATAATTATGACAAATTCAGCAGCAATATTTAGCAAACCATCGATAGAAGCCGTTTTTCCTGATCTTAAATTTGGTATGGCTTTTGCAGATTTGTATTGTCGTGATGGTTTGATAAAGCTGGATCAAGCATTTCTTGATTTTTTGCAGACAGGAGACGCTGGACTGCGCGCCCGCCTAGATCATGCACGTCTGCATCCGGATGGATTGGCGCCTAAAGACGAATCTGCATTTTTGATAGATCTTGCGCCCTGGCTGGAAGATTTTATCGCACAGCTATTCGGTATTGATAAGGAAGTCCGTGCGCTGGCGGCGCGCCATCATGAACTTGCACCGCTTTATTTTTGCAAGCGGCAATTTGTGCAGCGCCGCGCAAAAACTAAGGTAAGCGATGATATCTTACAAGCAATCGATGGCATCGCGTTAGAAAAGAAGTTAGCGGCTGAATTTGGCGAACCTTTTTCAGAATTAGTATTTGCAACTCATGTCGCACGATGGCTAGAAGATGAAGCGAGCAATGCAGCACGCTTGACTGATGCGCTGCATTATGCAGCTTGGGCGCTACGCACTAGCGAAGGTCAGAAGCATACTCGGCAAGGGGTGTTATTCAAGTCCCCGGCAAAACTCGATTATTTGCATTTGCTGTCATTGGTGACCGATGATCATGCGGGCTATACTATGCATCGTCTCGAGCACTTGCGTCACCGGGAAGGGTTCTCGTTGACGGATCAGGGAACCGATTTGGTTGGCGCACTCGATGAAACCAATTATTGCATCTGGTGCCATGAGCAAGGTAAGGATTCCTGCTCAAAAGGGTATATCGTCAAATCTAAAAATGCAGAAGAACCGCCTTCTTTTAAGAGAAGTGAGTTAGGCGCTTTGCTCGCGGGTTGTCCACTGGAAGAGCGTATCTCGGAATTTCACAAACTCAAATCGCAAGGTGTGGCGATTGGCAGCTTAGCAATGATTGTACTGGACAACCCCATGTGTGCGGGGACCGGGCATCGTATCTGTAATGATTGCATGAAATCCTGCATTTATCAGAAACAGGATCCCGTTGATATTCCACAAGCAGAAACCCGCACGCTCAAAGATGTGCTCGAATTGCCTTGGGGATTTGAAGTGTACAGTTTACTGACACGCTGGAATCCGCTTGATTTACGCAGACCTTTACCCAAACCAGCAACAGGTAAAAAAGTGCTGGTGGTGGGCATGGGACCCGCTGGCTATACTTTGGCGCATCACTTAATGAATGATGGCCATACTGTGGTAGGAATGGATGGTCTCAAAATTGAACCATTGCCTGCAGAGATTTGTGGTGTCGACTTGCATGGGGAGCACGTTCCCTTTAGCGCTGTTCAAGATATTAATAGCCTGCGTGTCGATCTGAATGAACGAGTAGCAGGTGGTTTTGGCGGGGTGGCGGAATATGGCATCACCGTGCGCTGGGATAAGAATTTTCTGCAATTAATCCGTCTTTTGCTGGAGCGACGGCCAGAGTTTGCGCTGTTTGGTGGGGTACGCTTTGGCGGGACTATGACAGTTGATGATGCGCTGACGTTAGGTTTTGATCATATTGCTCTGGCTGCTGGCGCAGGACGTCCGACGATACTTGATTTACCGAATGGTCTAGCGCGAGGTGTGCGCGCTGCTTCTGATTTTTTAATGGCACTTCAGTTGTCCGGCGCAGCACAGGTTGATTCTATTGCTAATATGCAGTTACGCTTACCTGTTGTGGTGATTGGGGGAGGATTGACTGCGATCGATACGGCAACGGAGGCCCTGGCGTATTATCCAGTACAAGTTGAGAAATTTTTGCAGCGTTATGAAACGCTCGTGTCAGAGCAGGGTGAAGCTGCAGTTCGTAATAATTGGGACGAAGAAGAGCGGGAAATCGCTGAAGAATTTCTGGCGCACGCGCGAGCCATTCGCGCCGAGCGTACCCAGGCGGCTCTGGAAGGGCGAGCGCCGGATATACTGAAGCTGCTGCAATCATGGGGTGGCGCGACGATTGCATATCGTAAGCGTCTAATTGATAGCCCTTCTTATACATTGAACCATGAAGAAGTCGAGAAAGCACTGGAAGAAGGTATCTGGTTTGCGGAAGGGCTTACCCCATTGCGAGTAGATGTCGATCAGTGGGAGCATGTTCAGTCGATCAAATTCTCTGCTCAGTCAATGGATGAAACAGGGAAATGGCAAAAAATTAGGGAAGTCGGCTTGCCTGCCCGTGCCATTCTGGTAGCTGCAGGCACACAGCCGAACACAGTGTTGGCCCGAGAGGACGAAAAATATTTCAAACTGGATGGACGGTATTTTGCTGCCTGCGATGATCAGGGCAATCCGGTAAGTCTATCCAAAGGCAATCCTAAACCAGAAACAGTAGCGGTTCTGCTAAGTCGTTGTGGAGAAGGACGTTTTATCAGTTTTTTCGGTGATTTGCATCCGTCCTATTCAGGAAATGTGGTCAAAGCCATGGCGAGCGCTAAACAGGGATATCCAGTGGTCAGCCGGGTGTTGGCACGTGTTGAGCCTGCATCCACTCAATCAAATACGCAGTTCTTTGCTGAAATGAATCGTCAGTTGAGACCGACTGTGCATAAGGTAGAAAGATTGACGCCTAACATCATCGAAGTGGTTGTGCATGCACCGATGGCTGCGAAACATTTCCATCCGGGTCAGTTTTACCGTTTTCAGAATTTTGCAACCCTTTCATCCACGATAGGGGATACCCGGCTAGCGATGGAAGGTATCGCATTGACAGGTGCATCGGTAGATATTGCAAGCGGACATGTTTCACTGATTGCGCTTGAAATGGGTGGATCAGCAAATTTATGTACGTTGCTCAAGCCAGGAGAGCCCGTGGTATTGATGGGGCCGACCGGCACGCCGACTGAGATTTTGCATAATGAAACCATCGTGCTGGTAGGTGGCGGACTCGGAAATGCGGTCTTGTTTTCCATCGGCGCAGCGGCGCGGGCAGCAGGATGCCGGGTTTTGTATTTTGCCGGCTACAAAAAGCTGGCTGATCGGTATAAGGTCGCAGAAATTGAATCGGCTGCGGATACGGTCGTGTGGTGTTGTGACGAGGCACCTGGATTTGAACCGTCCAGGCCGGGTGATTTTAGTTTTGTCGGTAATATAGTGCAGGCGATGGTGGCTTATGGCAGCGGTGCTCTTGGTGCCCAACCTATATCGTTGGCAGAGGCCGATCGTATCGTCGCGATTGGCTCCGACCGGATGATGGCAGCAGTCGGTTTTGCACGCCATCATCAACTGCAACCTTATTTGAAAGGGGATCACTTTGCCATAGGCTCGATCAATTCACCAATGCAATGCATGATGAAAGAAATTTGCGCGCAGTGCTTGCAACCACACAAAGATCCTGTAACGGGTGAGATTACGTATGTTTTTTCGTGCTTCAATCAGGATCAGCCACTCGATTGGGTTGATTTTGGCAGTCTGGCGTCGCGTTTGCGGCAAAACAGTGTGCAGGAAAAATTAACTAGCCAATGGTTAGACCGTTGCCTGAAAAGTTTAAATTGAACAAAAAGAGCGCGCGCTTTTACTGCACCCATTGAGTTCTAGAATGCGGATAGTGTGAGTGTGCATTTTGCGAGTTAATGATATTGCATCAAAATTGTGGCAACGGATAGAAAAGAGATGTGATCGTCTCAATCAAAGTAATGCATATACCTAGATTGATTTATAATCACACATTCGAAGTCAATGATGTAAAGCATAAGGTATTTTCAAGTTTGAATAGAGGATAAGGGGGATAATCGATGCACATAGGCATACCTGCAGAAATTCATGCAGGAGAAACACGTGTAGCAGCTACGCCGGAAACGGTCAAGAAATATACTGCCAAAGGTTTTCATACTGTTCTGGTCCAGTCTGGTGCAGGTGCTGGTGCGAGTATTCCTGATACTGCATACCAGGAAGCGGGTGCAGTGATCGTTAACGATGTTTCGCAGTTGTACAGTCAGTCACAGATCGTACTTAAAGTGCGTGCTCCAGAAGCAGAAGAACTAACGTTGATGCGTAAAGATGCGATTTTGATTGGCTTGCTGACACCTCATCAGAAAGAAAGAATCGAGGCGCTTGCCAGCTATGGCCTGACAGCATTTGCCATGGAGAAATTACCGCGTATTTCTCGTGCTCAAAGTATGGATGTGCTATCTTCTCAGGCAAATATTGGTGGATATAAGGCAGTTATCATGGCGGCCAATGTTTACCAGAAATTCTTTCCCATGTTAATGACGGCAGCAGGGACGGTCAAAGCTGCAAGAATATTAGTGCTGGGGGCAGGGGTGGCCGGTTTGCAGGCGATTGCCACAGCTAAGCGCCTGGGCGCGGTGGTTGAAGCATTTGATGTTCGCCCTGCAGTTAAAGAACAAGTCGAAAGCTTAGGGGCTAAATTTGTTGAGGTACCGTTGACCGATGAAGAAAAGGCAAAAGCTGAGACAGCGGGTGGTTATGCTACCGAAATGTCGGATGATTACAAGCGTAGGCAGGGTGAATTAATTCACGAAAGAGCGCTAGCGGCGGATATCATAATTACGACTGCGTTGATACCTGGACGCCCAGCGCCAGTTTTGATCCCGGAAGGAACAGTCCAGGCGATGAAACCTGGCTCGGTGATTGTAGATATGGCAGTAGAGGCAGGTGGGAATTGTCCTTTGTCTGAATTGAATAAAACCGTCGTTAAGTATGGCGTTCATCTTATTGGTATTGCTAATCTGCCGGGTTTGGTGGCGACAGATGCAAGCGCACTCTATGCACGTAATCTTATGAATTTCCTTAATTTGATGCTTGATGCCAATAGTGGTGAACTCAAAATAGACCAGGAAGATGAGATTATTGCTGGAACACTAGTTTGTTCGAGCGGAGAAATTATTAAGAAAGCGTAAAAAAAGTGAAGCATTGCGTTAGCATTCGCCTCAAAATCTATAAAAGTTAACGAATTCAAGAGGAACAAACATGATTGGTGAAATTGATCCAACGATAATACATCTGACAGTATTCGTGTTGGCGGTATTTGTTGGCTATCACGTGGTATGGAATGTGACACCAGCTTTACATACACCGCTGATGTCAGTAACAAATGCCATCTCGAGTATCATTCTAGTGGGTGCAATGTTGGCAGCAGGACCTGCTGAATCTGATTGGGGCGTCTGGTTGGGTGCTGGGGCTGTAATCCTTGCTTCTATCAATGTATTTGGTGGATTTCTTGTCACTCAACGTATGCTGGAAATGTTTAGAAAAAAAGATAAAAAAGGAAGCGCTTAAATGTCTGCTGATTTGATTGCACTCGCCTACCTGGTTGCAGCGGTTTTTTTTATTCTGGCGTTGAAAGGGCTTAGTTCACCCCTTTCCGCTCGACGTGGTAATTTGTTTGGCATGGTTGGCATGACTATTGCTGTTGGCACTACGCTGACTATCACCCAGAATTGGACATTGATACTGAGTTGTATTGCAATCGGTGGAATCATAGGCTCTCTCGTGGCTCAACGGGTCCAGATGACAGCCATGCCGGAGCTGGTTGCTTTCATGCACTCATTGGTTGGTCTGGCTGCAGTATTCATCGCGATAGCCGCCGTCAATAATCCTGTTTCATTCGGCCTACCTGAGCTGCTGCCAGCTGGCAGTAAGCTGGAATTGTTCCTGGGAACGTTTATTGGTGCCATGACTTGGTCTGGTTCGGTAATTGCATTTCTTAAATTATCTGGTCGTATGAGCGGAGCTCCAGTTATTTTCACTGGGCAGCACGTGATTAATTTGCTGCTCGCAATGGTCATGATTGGATTCGGCTTGTGGTTCTTCTTTAGTGAGACCACCAACTGGACAGCATTTATTACCATGACAGCTATCGCATTCTTGCTCGGCTTCCTCATCATTATTCCTATCGGAGGAGCAGATATGCCAGTTGTGATCTCCATGTTGAATTCTTATTCCGGTTGGGCAGCAGCGGGCATCGGCTTCTCGCTTGGCAATTCAATGCTGATTATTGCAGGTTCATTAGTAGGCAGCTCTGGTGCGATTCTGTCGTATATCATGTGCAAAGCCATGAACCGTCCTTTTCTCTCGGTTATATTAGGTGGCTTTGGTAGTGACGGTAGTAGTCAAGCTGCAGGAGATGGGGTGCAGAAGGCCTATCGTAGCGGTAGCGCGGATGATGCAGCCTTTCTGATGAGTAATGCGGACAGTGTTATTATTGTTCCTGGATATGGCTTGGCAGTAGCGCGCGCGCAGCATGCGGTCAATGAATTGGCGGAAGTGCTGCATCAGAAAGGGGTGAATGTCCGTTTTGCTATCCACCCTGTGGCAGGTCGGATGCCGGGACACATGAACGTGTTGCTAGCAGAGGCGGAAATACCATATGAGCAGGTGCTAGAAATGGACGAGATCAACAGCGACTTTCCTAATACCGATGTGGTTTTGGTATTGGGAGCAAATGATGTCGTCAATCCGGCTGCTAATATACCAGGTAGTCCTATCTATGGTATGCCTATTCTGGATGCGCACAAGGCGCGCACAGTAATCGTTGTCAAACGCAGTATGGCTGCTGGCTATGCTGGTCTTGACAATGATTTGTTCTATATGGATAAGACCATGATGGTGTTTGGTGATGCCAAGAAAGTGGTGGAAGATATGGTCAAAGCGGTGTAATACTTTTTCGAATTGGGCTGGCTGTTTCGTACCGCGGGCGCTTGTATTACTTTCGCGCGGACTGAGCAGCTTGCTCAATGTTCAGTAATCGACAAATTAAATAAACTGGTAAATGGTATGTACGCCAAGTTGCGTACAAAGGAAACTAAGAAAGCAGTCTAATAAATAAACCGCCTTAGGCGGTTTATTTATTACTGAAGTTTAAAATCCAGAATTTCACAAAGAAAACACTTCAAGCGGAAACAAGCTCGATATCGGGCTCTATTGTTTTCAGTAATCGTTCAATTCCTCTGAGGGTTCCAGAAATGGAGCTAGGGCAAGTACCGCATGCGCCTTGATAATGAATTCTCAGGATATTTCCTTCAAGACCTACTACATGAAGATCTCCGCCATCATTTTGTAAGTAGGGGCGTACCTCTTCATCCAGTAAGATATTAATCCGCTCAAGTCGTTTTTGATCTTCCGGACTCAAGTTGGCTAATAATTCATTGGCAGTTGCCACTGTCTCGGCTGACTGCACATCGGCTGCAGGTGCTGCTCGAATTGGATCAGCAACGGCGCGCGCGAGATCCTGCCAATCAGCCTCGCCATCTTGAGTAATGGTAATCCATCGGTCGACATAAAAGACGTTGGTTACATGGTCTATTTCAAATAATGCTGACGCAAGTGGATCATCCTTTGCTTGTTCGGCGCTATCATAGGAATGACTTGTTCCCCACGTAAGTGGTTCTTTCAAAACAAACTTTAATGCATTAGGATTGGGAGTACCTTCGATTTCAGCTATTTTCGGCATTTCTTAGTTATTTGTATAGTGTGCTGTCATAGGCTAGATAACTCGGTTTCCGATTAGCCATTGCTCGTAGCAGCTTGAATTGGATCATCAGCTGTTTCGGTCGAGATGCTAGCGACAGAGTTCAGAGCGGCTTGCAAGGTATGCCAGGGTAGAATTGCACATTTGACTCGCGTGGGTAAATCACGTACGCCGGCAAATACAGCAAGCCTTCCTAGGTGGTGCGGTCTTGAAAGATCAAGATTGCCAATCACCATTTCCCGAAATTCTTTAATCAATGTTTCTGCTTCTGTGCGTGATTTTCCTTTAACATTGGCAGTCATCATTGAAGCGGATGCTTTGCAGATTGCGCATGATTCTCCATGAAATGCAATACGATCAATCAGTTCTCCTTCCATATGCAGCGCAAGATCGATACGATCACCGCATAAAGGATTATGTCCTACGGCGTGATGATTCGCATTGTCAAGTGTACCGTAGTTACGTGGCTTACGATTATGGTCCAGGATAACTTCCTGATAAATTGATTTTAAATTCATTATGAAAAAACCTTTTGTACAGAATGAATAGCTGCTATCAAAGTATCGATTTCTGCCTTGGTATTATAAAAAGAAAATGAAGCACGTGAGGTAGCAGGTATTTTAAAGCGTTGCATAATCGGTTGTGCGCAATGGTGACCTGTACGTACAGCGATTCCTTCTTGATTAAGCAGTGTACCCACATCATGCGGATGGATGCCATCAATGGTAAAGGACAAGACAGCAACTTTGGTAGGTGTATTACCAATGATATGTACGCCAGGAATAGCCGCGATCTGCTCGGTGGCATAATTGAGCAGTTCATGTTCATAAGCTGCAATCGCGTCTAATCCAATCCCCGATAGGTAATCTATTGCAGCACCGAAACCGATTGCCGCAGCAATAGGAGGAGTGCCTGCTTCAAATTTATACGGAATAGTGTTATAGGTCGTTTTTTCAAAGGTTACCGAAGCGATCATATCGCCCCCCCCTTTGAAAGGCTGCATTGCTTCCAGTAACTTGGCTTTGCCATAGAGGAGGCCAATACCTGTTGGACCACATAATTTGTGTCCAGAAAAGGCATAAAAATCACAATCAAGTTCTTGCACATCGATTTTTATATGTGCAGCAGCTTGCGCGCCATCAATTAAAACTGGAACCCCATGCTTGTGGGCAAAGGCAATCATGTTTTTGATCGGATTGATCGTACCTAGCGCATTCGATACATGCGTTATGGCAACAAAGCGGGTTCTCGGATTAAATAATTTTTCATATTCGTCAACCAGCAGCTCGCCTGCATCATTAATGGGTACGACGCGGATTATTGCACCTTTTTCTTCTGCTAGCATTTGCCATGGTACGATGTTTGAGTGATGTTCCAGGTTCGTTAAAATAATTTCATCACCACTTTTGATAAATTTACGACCATAGCCGTGCATGACTAGATTGATGGCATCTGTTGTGCCGCTGGTAAAGATGATTTCTCTATCTTCACGCGCGTTGATGAAGTGCTGCAATGTTCGCCGTGCTGTTTCATATTCTTGTGTGGCTACCTCAGAAAGGTAATGCACTGCACGGTGAATATTTGCATGCTGGCTTGTTTGATAACGCACCAGGCGATCGATCACTGCTTGTGGCATCTGGCTTGATGCGGCATTGTCTAAATAAACGAGCGGTTTGTCGCTTACTTTGAGATTGAGAATAGGAAAATCAGCACGATAGCGTGCCGCCAACTCTGATGTTGCGAGAATATTCATGTCTAATAAGGCATCAACAATTTTCATGTTTCAGGATATCTGTGTTCTTGCAAGTATGATTTCTTCGAGTTGTTTCTTGAGTGAAGGAATCGCAATACGATCAATAACTTCTCCACCAAATGCATAGGTTAGTAAGTTACGCGCAGTTAAATCGGAAAGGCCGCGACTCATCAGGTAGAAAATTTCTTCTTTATCGAGCTGACCTACTGTCGCGCCATGTGCACATTTGACATCATCAGCAAATATTTCAAGTTGTGGTTTGGTATCGATACGTGCTTTATTGGTCATTAAGAGATTACGGCTTAATTGTGATGAATCCGTTAACTGGGCATGTGGCCGTACCATGATCCTTCCATTAAACACTCCATGCGCAATGCCATCGACGATACACTTATGTAGCTGGCGACTCTTGCCATGGGGCTTCGCATGATCAATAAACGTATGTGTATCGGCAAGCTGGTGTCCAGAAATCAGTGCCAATCCATCTACTGTACATTCAGCACCTTCACCCGCCAATGCCACATTCAGGTTATAACGGGAAATATGAGCTCCCAGCGTTATACTGACCGAGCGATACTGACTGGCATGGGCAAGCGCTACTGTGCAATTGCCAATATGGAAGGCCTGCTGATTATCGCGTTGTATTCGAATATGGTTGACATGCGCTGTATCAGAAAGACTCATTTCAACCACCGAGTTAATGACGTAGGCAGCTTGTTCAGTAGTGACGTAATCTTCGACTATCGTTACATTGCTACCAGATTCAGCGATCACTAAGCAGCGCGGATAACTGGTAATCTCTTTTTGCCTGGATATGAACAGCAAATGGATGGGCGTCGTTACTGACACATTCTGCGGAATGATGATGCAGGCGCTATCATGAAGAAAGGCAGTATTTAACGCTGTAAAAATATCGTTCTGGAGTTCTGCTAGTTGGCCAAGATAGCGAGCAATTGTGTCCCCGTGAGTAGTAATGAGTGAGGATAAATTGCCAATAATAGCATCTGCCTTATTGGCAACATTTGAGAGATCGGGTGCAAATTGACCATCTACAAATACCAAGCGATAGATAGCTTCTTCGAGATAGTAGTGACTAATATCCGAAAATTGCGTTTTTGGTGCGGCACGAGCTGCCGGATAAGGCAGCCGGCCAAGGGGTGAAATGTCAGTAAAACGCCATTCTTCATCGTGAGTTGTCGGCATTCTAAGTGTACCGACACTATTCATTGCGTGTGCTCGTAGCTGATCAAGCCAGAATAACGAGGCTGCCGGCGGCCTTCGCCATGATTGAACGAGGTTTTCAAGATAACCTGCTGCATTGGTCACTGTACTCATAATCGCACCCCAGTCTTATTAAAAGACTTTTCTGCATTTATCCAATCATAACCATGTGTCTCCAGTTCCTTCGCAAGCTCTTTACCGCTCGTTTTGATGATTCGCCCAGCTTCCATCACGTGGACATAATCAGGCACAATATAATCAAGCAAGCGCTGGTAATGCGTCACCAAAATGGTTGCATTATCTTTATTGGTCAGTTGGTTTACACCATTGGCTACAATCCTGAGGGCATCTATATCAAGCCCTGAATCAGTTTCGTCTAATATGGCGAGTTTTGGTTCAAGTAATGCCATTTGTAAAATTTCATTACGTTTTTTTTCCCCACCTGAAAATCCTTCATTGACGCTACGATCCAGAAAATCTGGGTTCATCTCGAGCAATTTCATTTTGTCGCGTATAAAATCATCGAATTCAAGGGGGTCAAGCTCTTCTTTGCCGCGTTGGGACTGAATCGTGTTGTATGCTAGTCTCAAGAATTGATTATTTGCGACGCCTGGAATTTCGATTGGATATTGAAAGGCAAGAAATACGCCAGCACGAGCACGTTCTTCTGGTTCAAGATCAAACAAATTTTGCTCGTTGAAAATGATAGCCCCTGCGGTCACTTCATATGCAGGATGGCCAGCCAGAATTTTGGCGAATGTGCTTTTGCCAGATCCATTGAGCCCCATGATCGCGTGGATTTCTCCGCATTTGACTGTGAGGTCAACGCCTTTAAGGATCTCAATGCCGTTTACACTTGCATGCAATCCTCGCACCTCCAGGAGTATTTTACTGTTCTGATTGATCATCCGACACTCCCTTCCAATTTAAAACTGAGTAATTTTGTTGCTTCAACCGCAAATTCCAACGGTAATTGCTGAAATACTTCTTTACAGAATCCATTGATAATCATTGAGACCGCTTCTTCAGCACCAATACCACGCTGTAAGAAATAAAAAAGTTGATCTTCGCCAATTCGTGATGTGGATGCTTCATGCTCGACTTTAGCGCTATTGTTTTGCACCTGGATATAAGGAAAAGTATTGACACCGCATTGATCGCCAATGAGCATCGAATCGCATTGCGAATAATTACGAGCATTCTCGGCAGTAGGCGCAATTCTTACCAGCCCACGATAACTGCTGTTAGAATATCCAGCTGAAATACTTTTGCTAACAATGGTGCTACGCGTATTTCTTCCGATATGAATCATTTTAGTACCAGTGTCAGCTTGCTGATAATGATTGGTAACAGCAACTGAATAGAATTCTCCAACTGAATTTTCACCACGTAAAATGCAGGAGGGATATTTCCACGTAATGGCGGAGCCTGTTTCAACTTGGGTCCAGGAAATACGCGAATTAGCCCCTTTTGCTAAACCACGTTTAGTAACAAAATTATAAATTCCGCCAACCCCTTTTTCATCGCCTGCATACCAGTTCTGCACAGTTGAGTATTTGATTTCAGCATTATCCAGTGCAATCAACTCAACGACGGCTGCATGCAATTGATTGGTATCAAATCTAGGTGCAGTGCATCCTTCCAAATAGGAAACAGAGGCGCCTTCTTCAGCAATGATCAGCGTTCGCTCAAATTGTCCCGATTCTTCAGTATTGATGCGAAAGTAAGTCGATAAATCCATTGGACATTTGACGCCTTTGGGAATAAAGCAAAATGAGCCATCGGTAAATACTGCTGAATTAAGGGCTGCGTAAAAATTGTCGCCAATTGGCACGACAGTCCCAAGGTATTTTTTAACGAGTTCTGGATGACTATGCACCGCTTCAGAAAACGAGCAAAAAATAATCCCTATTTCAGCGAGTCTTTCTTTATAAGTTGTTGCCACAGATACACTGTCAAAAATGACATCAACAGCCACTCCCGCAAGTGCTGCTCGTTCATGCATGGGCACACCAAGTTTTTCAAAGGTGCGTAGCAACTCAGGATCCACCTCATCCATGCTGGCTAGTTTCTTTTTCGGCTTGGGAGCCGAGTAATAACTAATTGCTTGAAAATCAATTTCAGGATATTTGACATTTTGCCATCCCGGCTGCGGCATGCTCAGCCATTTTTCATAAGCCTGCAACCGAAATGTAAGTAACCATTCAGGCTCATTTTTCTTAGATGAGATCAATCGAATGATTTCTTCGTTAAGTCCTTTGGGTGCAATATCAGCTTCTATTTCTGTGACGAAACCATGCTTGTATGGCTGGTTTACAAGATTTTGTAGTACAGCACTCATTTTTATATATTTTCCTTAGACTTTTCAGATGTTTTGAGACTGAAGCTTTCACCGCAGCCACAAGTATTTTCAATATTGGGGTTGTTAAACTTAAAAATACTATTTAGACCTTCCTTAACAAAATCTATCTCCGAGCCATCGAAATAAGATAGATTATCGCGGTTCACGATGATTTTTGCGTCGTATGACTCAAAAAGCTCATCATCTTCTTGCATCTCATCAGCATAATCAAAGATATAAGTGAAACCAGAGCATCCGGATTTTTTTATACTGATTCGTAAAGCTAATCCTTTACCGCGTTTTGCCAGTTGCTGTTGGATTTGTTTGGCTGCACGTTCAGTCAATGTGATCGCCATGATTTTTCTCTATCAGTTAATCAGTTAGTTAGCATTAAAATGCTGCTTCACGCATGTCATACAATTTGACAACAGCTTGCTCACGTTGTTGCTCACGTTGTTTTTGTTCATCGACTAACTGCTTTAATGTTACGCCGCCAAGATAATTGAAAATAATGTCATTGAGTTCTGCCCATAAGTCATGGGTCATGCATTTACCATCATTCAGGCAATTTTCTTTGCCACCGCATCGCGTGTTATCAATCGGCTCATCGACAGCGAGAATAATATCTGCAATAGATACTTGCTCTAAACTCTTAGCTAGGCAATAACCTCCGCCTGGACCGCGCACACTGTCGACAAGTTCACGCTGGCGTAATTTTGCAAATAATTGTTCAAGATATGACAGTGAAATTTTCTGACGCTGGCTGATGTCAGCGAGTGTGACAGGCCCGTTGCTATGCTGCATCGCCAGATCCAAAAGTGCCGTCACTGCAAATCGTCCTTTCGTTGTCAGTCTCATACTAGATTCCTTAGTACAATAAAAAATTGTTGATCGGATCCACAAATAGTTTCAGGTGGTATATTTGACGAAGGGATCTTGGAAGTAAGCTTTGGTGTCCTCGCGATATATCGCCGGACTGTGCTTTCTTGCATCGTCTTTTTCCGTGCGTTTTCAGATCCGAAGAACACATGAAATTCACTCTATTTGCGAACCTGCGCTATTTATATAGATAAATAATAAAAGTTTGTAAATAATACTTGATTATTTTTATCAACTATATAATACCCTACTGAACTAGTCAACTATAATAATTTAAGATTCAAAATAATTGTTTAAATTCAAATAAAAAGCTTTTCATTTTTCTCTGAAAGTGGATGTGATGAGGTTATTGTTTCTTGGTTTGCTGGAAAATGACTACGGCTACTGGTAAGGGTATAAAGAGAATGAATTTTTTGTGCGCTGCCTGGAATCCCTGCGTAGGTGGGGGTATTTCCGTTACAATTGCATTTATGCAATTAATCAAGACCACTAAAAAAAATAACGAAGTAAAATTTTTACAGGGGAATGTTATTCTTATAGGTATGATGGGTGCCGGTAAGACCACGATTGGTAAATTACTGGCAAACTATATAGGTAAAACATTTGTTGATTCCGATCATGAAATTCAGCAGCGTACTGGTGTTAAGATTCCTTTGATTTTTGAAATTGAAGGAGAGGCTGGGTTTCGGAGACGGGAAACTGAGGTGCTGCAAGAATTGGTGCAGGCAGAGGATATTGTGCTGGCTACTGGTGGTGGCGCAGTGCTGAGTGCTGACAATCGCGCCTTATTAAGACAGCATGGTATCGTGGTTTACTTGAGTGCTTCCGTGGATGAGTTGCAGCGAAGGACGCGCTCTGATAAAAACAGACCATTACTTCAGACCGAGGATCTGCATGCCAGATTAACAGAGCTTCATGCGCAACGTGATGTCCTTTACCGTGAGACAGCGCATATCATTATCGATAGCGGAAAGCAGGGGGTACGTTCTTTGGTGCAGCGGCTAGCCCGAAAGCTGCTTTTCTTCAAATTAAAAAAATTAAGGCCGAAGCGGTAAATAAACGAGGTAATCCCCCGGCTTTGCCGGAGGCAATTTAACTCAAAAAAAGTATGATCGCGGTTTATCAATCAAATCAATGAGAAATTCTGGCTAGTCATTTTTTTCTGAAATTAATTACTTCATATGAATGACATACAGACTGTTAAAGTGGCATTATTTTCTGCCGAGCAGGATCGAAGTTATCCTATCCACATTGGGAAGGAAATATTAGAGCGGGTAGATTTATTATTGCCTCATTTGCTGCAAAAACGGGTTGCAATTGTAACTAATACTACTGTAGCGCCTTTTTATCTGGATAGATTGCGTGCGGCGCTTGAGAAACATGGGATCCTCTCGGTATCAATTGTTTTACCTGATGGTGAAGATCATAAAAATTGGCAAACATTAAATTTGATTTTTGATGCTTTGCTGGAGCAACGCTGTGAGCGAAAGACTGCACTCATTGCGTTAGGTGGGGGAGTTATTGGTGATCTGACAGGGTTTGCGGCAGCAACCTATTTGCGGGGCGTGCCCTTTGTTCAGATTCCTACGACATTGCTTGCACAAGTGGATTCTTCGGTGGGCGGTAAGACGGGCATCAACCATCCGCTTGGCAAAAATATGATAGGTGCATTTTATCAGCCGCGACTGGTGCTGACAGATAGTGCAACGCTTGACACTTTGCCGGACAGAGAGTTGCGTGCAGGGATTGCTGAAGTGATCAAATACGGTCTCATACGTGATGCCCATTTTTTTGATTGGCTGGAACAAAATATGACCAGGTTGATTGCGCGTGATGCAGATGCTCTGAGTAAGGCCATTTACCGCAGTTGCGAGATCAAAGCGGAGATTGTTGCAGCGGATGAGCGTGAAAGTGGTGTGCGGTCATTACTCAATCTTGGCCATACCTTTGGGCATGCAATTGAAAACGCAATGGGTTATGGTGTATGGTTACATGGCGAAGCGGTTGCTGCCGGCACCATCATGGCCGCAGAATTATCGAAACAACTAAAGCTAATTAGTGAAAGCGATTTCGGGCGCATACGTCGACTATTTCAAATGGCAGATCTGCCGGTCATTGCGCCCAAATTTTCTCCAGATGATTATTTGAGCTTGATGAGGCTTGATAAAAAGGTGGAGGAGGGAAATATGCATTTCATTCTGCTGAAGCGTATTGGTGAGGCAGTGATGAGTCATGATGTTCCCGCATCGATTTTGACAGAGACGCTGCTAACTTGTACGGCAAATGAGTGATCTGGCGCCTTATGCGGTATCCCCTAGTAATTCGCGTGGGCGTTCCATCAAAGAAACAGCACCTTCTGGTCGCGGTGAATTTCAACGTGATCGTGATCGAGTGATTCATTCCACGGCTTTCCGTCGACTTGAGTATAAAACGCAAGTATTTGTTAACCATGAGGGAGATTTGTTTCGCACGCGTCTGACACATAGCCTGGAAGTAGCCCAGATTGGGCGCTCTATTGCGCGTAACTTACAGCTGAACGAGGATTTAGTTGAAGCGATAGCGCTGGCACATGATCTGGGGCATACACCTTTTGGTCATGCAGGACAGGATGCCCTGAATCATTGCATGAAGGAGTATGGCGGCTTTGAGCATAATTTACAGTCTTTAAGGGTAGTTGATGTTCTTGAAGAGCGTTATGGTGCTTTCGATGGTTTGAATTTATGTTTTGAAACACGTGAAGGTATCCTCAAGCATGCTTCTAGGAAAAATGCTAAGAGGCTGGGTGAGGTAGGAGTGCGTTTTCTAAACAATCAAAGGCCCTCACTGGAAGCGCAGCTCGCCAATCTTGCAGATGAAATTGCGTATAATAATCACGATGTAGATGATGGTTTGCGTTCTGGTTTAATTGCCTTAGTACAACTGGAACAAGTGGAGATGTTTTCCAGGCATCTGCATCAGGTAAAAAAGGATTATCCAAGTATAGCAGGCCGACGTTTAATTCATGAAACGATACGTGGCATGATCAATACTCTCGCTACCGATTTAACTCTGCAAAGCAAAATCAATATCGAAAACGTGCGGCCAACTTGTCCGGCTGCGGTGCGATCAGCGCCTTGTCTGATTGAATTCAGCGAAAAGATTAAACAAGAGCAGCAAGAATTAAAAAGCTTTTTGCATGAGAATCTTTATCGGCATTTTCAAGTGATACGCATGAGTAATAAAGCACAACATACGATTAAAATGTTATTCAATGCGTTTAATTCAGATATTCGGTTGCTACCTGCAGCTTACCAAATTAAATTTTCTCAATATGGACATCAGGCTATCGCTGATTATATTGCAGGCATGACTGATCGTTTTGCAATCAAGGAATACCAGCGACTGTTTGTCATCAATGAAAGCTAAAGTCCATTCCTTTGGTGGGTGCCGGATGTTAGATGGAATGAGCCGATTATTGGGTAAATACTACATAGAAGAAGGAGAAGTAAAATGCGCTGGTCAAGGAATCATTTATATGTTTTATGTGCCCTGATAGGATGGCTGCATCTACCAAATAATGTATGGGCCAGTCTAGAAAACAGCGATCTGGTCAATGCAGCTGCTCGTGGTAACTTATCCCAAGTTAAAGAGCTACTTTCAGCTTCTGGAAAGAATTATGAAATACGTGATAAGGATATGGCATTAATTACTGCTGCGCAGAATGGTCATGAAAATATAGTCAAATTTTTGCTTGCCTCGGGGGCAAATGCAAATGCGAAGGCAGATAAAGGATACACGGCGCTTATGTTTGCTGCACAGGATGATCGTCTAGGGGTTGTTCAGGCATTGCTTACTGTTGAAGCCGATATAAACGCGACTAGCAATAATGGGATGACTGCATTGATGCTGGCATCCCAAAGAAATCGCATAGAGATGGTGCGTTTATTGCTTGCCACAAATGCTGATGTCAATGCCACGACTAATGAAGGCATTACAGCGCTCATGCTGGCATCACAGATGGGTAACCAAGTCGTAATCCAGTATTTGCTCCGAGCAAACGCTGAAGTTAATAGTCAGGCAAAAAATGGTGTGACTGCACTGATGCTGGCTGCACAAAATGGTCATCAGGGGGCAACTATGACGCTGCTTGCCGGTGGTGCGAAAATTAATACCGAAGCAGAAAACGGGGCGACTGCATTATTGTTGGCAAGAAAATACGATCATAAGGGCGTCATTGATTTGCTACAAAAGGCAGGTGCTAAATAGTGTTAGTATCTGAATCATCATTTTATGAACTTCTTGTTAATCTGGCCGCTGGCATTTACTGACTATATCCGACTGTGATGCAACACAAAATGTTATAATTTTTATTGATTTTACGACTTGTTCGATAAGAAGAGCGAAATTATTTGATGAATATGCGTGCTTTTATATTATTTGCGTTGTTAGCGCTTGCTGGTTGCGGTGAAGATACATCCTCAGAAATATCCAAGACAGACGGATCCTCGAAAAAACTACCGGATGAGATTACTGCTATCAATGAATTGCCATCGATATTACAGGAAGGATTGACGCCAGAAGAAAAGGCTGATCTGCTAAAAAAAATCATGCCGACAGCGAATGATGGTTTAACGCCTGAGGAGCGGTTCCAAAAATTACGCCAGGATGCAGAGGCCGGTGATGCCGAAGCGCAGAATGCGCTTGGTTCCTTGTTCTATTCTGGAGAGGCCATATCCAAGGATGCGACGGGAAAGATTATGGACTATGATCTAGAAACAGCTGCAGCGTGGTTTTATCGTGCCGCTGAACAAGGACACCCGGGCGCTCAATTTAATCTGGGGCTATTGTATGCAGAAGGTCACGGTGTTCCCCAAGATTCTGCTAAAGCTGTGGAATGGTTTTCCAAGGCTGCTGCGCAAGGTAATGTGGATGCCCAAAATAACCTCGGTGTGATGTATTTGATAGGCGAGGGTGTGGCGAAAGATACTCAAAAATCGATAGAATGGTTCGAGAAAGCCGCAGCTCAAGGAAATCAAGATGCTAAAGAAAATCTTGAGGCAATACGAGCCGCAGGAAATTAGGTTAATTTTTCGTTTATTGCCGCTTTCTGTTGTTTTATGGTGGGAAGTTTTAGTTACCAAACATTACAAGAAGCATGAACAAAGAGGCTAGAATTTATCATAAATGATGATTTCTTCTAAAGGGAGTTGTCCCCCACGGGGCCATGCTTCTTTGATTCCTTTGCCAATAGCAACAAACATTGAGATCACATAATTCTCAGGCAGGTTAATCAGTTTTGCCACTGCTTCAAAATCGAAGCCGTCCATAGGGCAAGAAGCATAACCCATTTCTTGGGCCGCCAGCATAAGCGTCATTGCCGCTATTCCGCATGAACGCATCGCTTCATCGCGTTGTACCTGTTCCCGACCATTGTAATATTGATCAATGACAGGAATAAGAAACGATTGAATAGCTTGCGGCACATTTTTCCAGTAACGCGAGGGTTCTTTTTGCCAGGATTTCAAGTCGGCAGCTAATATGATTAATAGTGAAGCATCGGTGATCTGCGCCTGGTCCCAGGCTGCTGCACGTAGTTGACGTCGCAAATCAGGATCCTGCACCAGCACAAAACGCCAGTTCTGGATATTAAAAGCGGTTGGAGAAAGCAGTGCGAGTGACATTAAATGCGTTGTCTCAGCGTCACTTATTTTGTGTCCGGGATCGAAAGCTTTAATCGATCTACGTAAACGAATAGCTGTTGTTACATTCATGCTTTTTCTAATTTGCCATTTGTAGATATATGGGAAAGCTGATCAATAAAATTTGCTCAAACTCGGTATGAATGCGGTAAATGTAATAAGATTCTTGCCTTGACGTAGCACCTTGCTCTGTCTACCATAAAAAAGAGAGCGGACTTTATTGATAACTGCTTTCCGTGCGTCATTCTAATTTAATTACTTTAGGGATTGATTATGTCACAGTTTAAAAGAACGTTGTTAGGTGGTTTATCGCCATTATTGTTATCAGGTCTGTTGGTTGGCCAGGCAACTTCTGTTACTGCTGGTCAGCATGATGGTCATCATGAGCAGGGAAGAACAACATATGCTCATTTCAACAAGGATGGAGAGTTGTTGACTCCAAGAAATTATCGTGAATGGATTTTCGTTGGCTCGCCTGTGACACCAAAAGATATGAATGACGGCAATCCAGCATTTCCTGAGTTTCACAATGTTTATATCGATCCTGTAAGCTGGGCGCACTGGAAACAAACTGGAAAGTTCCGTGATGGTACGATTATCGTCAAGGAATTGGTGAGTGTCGGTACCAAAGAAGCGGCAAGTGGTAAAGGTTACTTTCAGGGTGAATATCTTGGCATAGCTGCTACTGTCAAGGATTCGAAGCGTTTTGCTGATCGACCCAACCATTGGGCATACTTTGGCTATGAAAGCTATGCAAGCAAGAGTGCGGCTCCGCAAGCTGATGAATCTTGCAACGCTTGTCATAAAGAAAATGCTGCTGAAGACAACGTCTTTACCCAATACTACCCGGTATTGCGTGCTGGCAAACCCGGAAAATGAACAAAGTATCATGGTAAGTTGATAAACAGGAGAGAGAGCTTGCCAAAACTACGATAGTATCTTCAAGTTCTAGAATAATGGGGGCAATTTATTTCCAGCGCTTCGCAGCGCAGAATAACTTGCCCTTTCTTTTTGCTAAAATTCACTGAGTTGTTCATCGGACTATTTATATTCGTATCCATAGCTAACTTGCTAGTATTTCCAAGAGGACATTAATTAATGAAGAATGATCAGGCTGTTAAAAAAATTCTGGCGCCAGAGCTTCAAACCACGGGCTGGCTCAATACGTCCGAGCCGATTTCGCTAGCTTCCTTGCGTGGCAAAGTGGTGCTGCTTCATGCCTTTCAGATGCTGTGCCCGGGTTGTGTCCAGATGAGTATTCCTCAGGCGCAACGGATATTCGAGGAATTTGATCCAGGCCAAGTTGCCGTGATTGGCCTCCATACAGTCTTTGAGCATCATTCAGTAATGGGGCGGGAAGCACTTGAAGTATTTGCCTATGAATATCGCTTACGCTTTCCGATCGGAATTGATAAACCGAATGAGCATCATGTCATCCCGCACACCATGATGACTTATCAGATGCAGGGCACACCTACGACCATCCTGATCGATAAAAGCGGCCATTTACGCTTACACAAATTTGGTCATGTCAATGATTTTATATTGGGCGTATCCATTGCAACATTGCTTGCAGAAAAGGTCGGCGAAGCAGAGCTCGCGCAG
>NZ_JAGFJM010000136.1 GCF_024102715.1 Nitrosomonas communis | reverse complement strand
GAACCGGAACTGGCTGCTATCTACCAAGCGCTAAACTTGGATCCGTTACCAGGAGGAGTTATCAAAACATACGTGTAAGCTTGATGTCACAGAAAAAATCAAATGTAGTGCCTTACGATCATTTTTTGCTTTGTAACATATTAATTGTTAGTGTGTTTTAAAATGTGATGTTAAAGATGGGCTAGCAATTGCATCAACTCGGACTGCCAACTACGCTGCACTTCAGGCTTATGGCCAAGTCTTGCCTTTTGCCATCTTTGGCTGTTTCACAATAGACTCACCCGAGAATAATGCAAACCAAAACAATCTTCATCCCTTGCATGCGTCGAGAGATGAAGATTTTACGAAGCATGCCATTACATGGAATCACTCTGACAGCGTGCACAAAGCCCATGCAGCTCGAGTTGCTGATGTGCCAAGGTAAAGCCGGTGTTTTGTATGCTGCACAGAATTTGAGGTCAGGTCGCGGTTGCGGCTTGGCCTCAATTTCTGTGCTCGAACCGGAAGTTGCAAAAGCATTTCCTAAGGAGAAAGCAGTAAATGAGGCGTTGATATTATTGATTAAGCTGGCTCGGGCATCAACTGGTCTAACAAAAGACTCAAGTGAATGTTCGTAAAATGCACTGACTAGCCCTATTGGGGGATATCATCAAAGGGTCTAGTCTTTTGCTTCCCTTAAAATATCGTCGCTTATTAGTTTTCTTCTTTGATGTACCACAGCGAGTATCAATATAGCCTGATTACTGATCTCATAAATAATTCGATAAGAATACAGGGGCAATTCCCTCACATTATCATCGTTGAGCTCGGGGACTATTCTGCCAATTTTTGGAAACTCGTCTAGCCCCTCGATTTCCTCGCGGATATCCTGAACAACTTTCTTGGCGTAATAACGGGAATCATGGGCGATAAAATCATGGATAGCACGTAAATCGGCCTTCGCTGGCTCAGTCCAGATTACCACACCTCTATTTCTCGCTTAAGTTGTTCGCTGGTCACAGTTTTCCCCTGCTCCGCAGCTTCTTGCCCCTTCCTAATCTTATCCAACACATAAAGCCGATACATAATTTCATCCATATCTGCATCGTCTGGCAATTGGTCAATCGTTTTCAATGCTTCCTGTTTTGCTGCTGGCATATTACTTACCTCGCTTTCAGATAAAATACTTTGTTGGTATTACCATAAAATAGTCTTTAATCTTGAATCTGCCAAGTGTCTTAAAATTTGACTGGTCCGTGAACAATGCAATCCAAAATAATCCCTCACCTCTTTCACGCATTCAAAAGCATGGCCATTACATCGAGTCACTTTGACAGCGTTCACAAAGCCCATGCAGCTCAAGTTGCTGGTGGGCCAGGGTAAAGCCGGTGTTTTGTATGCTGCGCGCGAGCTCCGTCATGATGTGCTGTTTGATGCCGATTTCTTTGACAGCATGGCAGCGGTCACAAATCAGAAATTGCGGGGTTTCGTGTTGATGGTCACAGGCAATATGGGCGCAAGCTATATATAAACTGGCTGTTTCGAGCTTGTGCACCAGTTTTTCCTGAAGCAGGAAATCCAGTATGCGATAAACCGACATGACCGGTAATGATTCATTAAATTGTGTTTTATATCTTTCCGCAATTTCATAGGCAGAAAGAGGCGTCGAGGAACGCAGCAACACGACGAGCACATTTTTGCGCTTGATGGTTAATTTAACGCCTGCCGATGCGCATGCTTCTTGTGATTTCTGGATGATATGGTCAATATCGACGGACATTTCTCATCATTTCCTGTGACTTAATCAACGATTAACCGTTATTCATAACCGATTCAAGCAAAATCCAAAGTCAGCAGTAGCCGCGTTTCATTCGTATCAAGCGCTGGTGAACGATGAATCACGCCATCTCCTTCCTGTTCATCCCATTGCTCACCTTTGAACAAAGCGATATCTCCTTCCTGCAAGCGTTGGATTGGGTAGTGCTTAGCAAATGCATCGGCCCTTTCTTTGGATTCGTTGTAAGCCGCAAGCATAACACGATCGATAGCTTTACTATCCAGCCACTCCGTCCCTTTGCCGGCATACGTCGTGATCAGGCGGCAAGGCACTTTGTCTGCGTGGAATCGCGGACACATGGTTTTGGTCAGCACATTCAGCCGCACACCGACCTTCTCCAGCTCGAACAGACAGGCAAACATCTCGACCACCCAGCGAACATCCTCAATGAAGGCATTCCGCGTGTGATGCTGGGGCAGCAATGCCTTCAAGCTATTTCCTACCTGCGTTACATTGATGGGCTGCACCAGTTCAAAGCCAATGTGCTCTTGCTGTAAATATGCGGCATAGTGTTTGATACCGGCGCTGAGCACACGCTGCAGAATGCATATTTTAATAAGGTCATCATAGATGCGCGCAAGTATTTCCGGTTCATGGCCTACGATACTGATACTTTGCCTTACTGAAGAGGGGGCGGGTGAATTGGCTGATAATATAGACGCGCGCATGTCAATTCCTCTCCCAGGAAGGAAATGGGTCCGGCATTGTCAACCAATAGCTTTTGCCGGCATGCAGTTCAGTATCAGTCAGCAGGCATTCATCCAGCCATTGGCAGATTGCTTGTTCGTCCAGATTCTGTCCGATAAAGACCAGCTCCTGCCGCATATCGCCAAATGGTTCCACCCACTGCGCCTGGATCGATGCCAGATAGTCCTCATCCGTGGGCCATTGCTCCTTCGGCACGGCTTTCCAGAACATTCCGCCATAACCATGGCGCGCAATGCCGCCCGCTTGATTCCACTGCCCGGCATAATCCGGTCGCGTTGCCAGCCAGAAATAGCCTTTGGAGCGCAGTAATTTGCCTTCTGTCCAGGGCTGATGCAGAAAATTGTAAAAGCGTTGCGGGTGAAATGGCTTTCTCGCAGTGTAAACAAAGCTGCTGATGCCGTATTCCTCTGTTTCCGGAATATGTTCTCCGCGTAATTCCTTCAGCCAGCCGGGCGCCTGCTGGGCGCGCTCAAAACTGAATTTGCACGTATTCAGCAACTTGGCCAAATCAGCACGTCCATTTTCAATCGGAATAATCTCAGCTTGCGTATTGAGACAGCGCATGATGCCCTGTAGCCGGGCTAATTCGTCTGGAGTGATCAGATCAGTCTTATTGATCAAAATCACATCGCTGAACTCAACCTGATCGGCCAGCAAATCGGCCACGCTGCGCTCGTCTTCTTCCCCAAGGCTTTCACCCGTCTCTTGCAGCATTCTGGGTTCTTCAAAGTCTTTAAGGAAATTAACAGCATCGACCACAGTAACCATGGTATCCAGCCGCGCGATATCCGATAGGCTGACACCATTTTCATCCGCAAAGGTAAACGTCTCCGCGATCGGCAACGGTTCAGAAATGCCGGTCGACTCGATCACCAGGTAATCAAATTTTCTTTCGGCAGCAAGCTTGCGTACTTCGATCAAGAGATCTTCACGCAAGGTGCAGCAGATGCAACCATTGCTCATCTCGACCAATTTTTCTTCGGCGCGATTGAACGAAACTTCTTTCTCAATCATCGAGGCATCGATATTGATCTCGCTCATATCATTCACGATCACGGCGACACGCCGACCTTGCCGGTTATTGAGAATATGATTCAGTACTGTTGTTTTACCGGCGCCCAGGAAACCTGAAAGAATAGTGACCGGCAGACAGGAAGGAGATTTATTTAAAGCATTGGGTGCAGGCATGCAGAGCTCCAGAGCAACTTAATCATGATTGATATGATACAACATATCATTAATTGAGAAAGTAAAAATTTATTTTCATGCCATGAAACACGAGCGAGATAGATTCTGGGAGAGCTTGCAGATTATGCCAGCACTTTCAAATCAGCAAGGCAATTTTGGCGGGTTTTGATTGCCTTTTAAGCATGAACCGGTTATTTTCAATTCGTTATTTTTCTGGCTGCCTTCTATTACATCAAATCATGACACAACGCATTGCATTGGTAACCGGCGCATCCAGCGGTATTGGCAGAGCGACCGCTCTACTGCTCGCTAAAAATGGCTATTATGTCTTTGCCATGGCACGGCGCATGTATAGGCTGGAACAAATCCGTTCCGATCACATCGAGCCGATTTGTTTGGATGTGACTGATGCAGCAGCGATCGAGGCAGCGGTAAAACATGCCATGGCAACCAAAGGCCGGATTGACTTGCTGGTGAACAACGCTGGCTACGGTCAGTTGGGCGCAATCGAATGCGTTTCCATGGAAGCGGCCCATCAACAGTTTGAAGTCAATGTCTTCGGCTATGCACGCTTCATGCAGGCGGTCGTGCCACATATGCGCGCGCAGCAGTCCGGCTGCATTATCAACATCGCCTCCATCCTGGGTAAAACCTCCATTCCGGGATTCGGTTGGTATGCGGCGTCCAAGCATGCTGTGGAGGCATTGTCAGAAACCTTGCGGGGTGAAGTGATGAAATTCGGCATCAGCGTCGTGGTCATTGCGCCTGGCCTGATTAAAACAGAATTTGCCGCAAAGGAGTTTGAATTGCTCAAAACAGTTGCGCATCCGCCTGCTTATCAGAAACTGCTTACCGCACTTCCTCGTCTTTTGGCGGGCGAGCCCAAAGCGCCTGGCCCCGAAATCATTGCAAGAGCAGTGCTTGATGCCGCTACCGCCTCCTTTTCCCCTATGCGGCATGCCTTGCCTTTGGATTCCAAAACGGCAGTGGTATCAAGATGGCTGCTCGGTGGCCGCCTTTTTGACTGGGCGGTTCGTCTTAAGATGAAAATCTAAGCGTTCGCACAACAGCATCGAAGTTATTTCAGCGAAAAGGGAAAAAATTGCTCCAATCACGCCCTATCTTGCCTTGCCAGCATGTTTGCGAAAACACGACACATATGCGCTTCCTGAGGTGGTTTCTGTGATAAAAAAAGTGTATATACTCTTGTTAGATGATAACTAACCATACCAAAACCCATGGCAAAACGCGCTAAAAAAATCTACGTACTGGATACTTCGGTTTTGCTTTTCGATCACAACGCCATTAAAAACTTTGAAGAAAATGATGTGGCCATTCCCATTACCTGCCTGGAAGAACTCGATCGTTTTAAAGTAGGCAATGAAATGAAGAACTTTGAAGCAAGAGAAGTGATCCGGTTCCTGGATAAGCTTTCAGGCAATTATGGTTTAAACAGCTGGATTCCGCTTGGGCCAAAGAAAGGGAAACTGAGAATTATCATGTCCAACCTGCTTACCGGTACGGATGCAGAAGAAATTTATGGCAAAGGAAAAAACGATCACAAGATCATCAACGCAGCATTGACGTTGGCCCATTCCGAAAAATTTGCCAAGGTTGTATTGGTCACGAAGGATATCAATCTGCGCTTGAAAGCCAAGGCCATTGGCCTGCCTTCAGAGGACTATGAAACCGGCAAAGTTAAAAACGTCAAGAATGTTTCGACTGGATTTCCGGTGATTGAGGGCATTGCTGCCACGACTATCAGCGAGCTTTATCGAAAAGGACGTATTGAAGAAGCCAGTCTGCTCGGTAACCATAAAATAGCCAATGGTTATTACATTCTTAAAAATGGCAGTGACTCGGTTCTGGCGCGATACAACGAAACCCTGAATACCATCGAGCGGGTCGAAAAAACCTATGTGTACAATATCAAACCCAGAAATGCCGAACAGGCTTTCGCTGTAAATGCATTAATGAATGACGAGATCAAGCTCGTTGCCCTTCAGGGCGTGGCTGGAACCGGGAAAACCCTGTTGGCACTTGCATCTGCGCTTGAACAAAAGAATAAATACAATCAGATCATTCTCGCCCGGCCGGTTATACCGCTGAGCAATCGCGAGATCGGCTTTCTGCCTGGAAGTGCTGAAGATAAGATCTCCCCTTACATGCAACCATTGTGGGATAACCTGACATACATCAAAAGCCAGTTCCGTGCCACTGAAAGGAAATCCAAAGTGCTGGATGATATGGAAGAAAATGGCAAACTTTCGATCACTGCCCTGGCTTTTATTCGCGGACGCAGTTTATCCAATGTGATGTTCATTATTGACGAAGCGCAGAACCTCACGCCACATGAAGTTAAAACGATCATCACCCGTGCCGGTGAGGGAACCAAGGTGGTGTTTACAGGTGACATCAACCAGATCGACACCCCTTATATGGACGAGCAATCCAACGGTCTTACTTACCTGATTGATCGCTTGAAAGGACATCCTTTATTCGCGCATATCCGTCTTGAGAAGGGAGAGCGTTCGGCTTTGGCGAATCTCGCAAATGAACTGCTGTAATTATCTTCCTTAGAAGAAATTTTCAGCGAATAAAACGGTGCTGATAGTCGCAGTACACATTTTATATTCATTCAGCTAAACCACATTTTGTTTTAATCATCGGCGTGATAATCTCGACATTGCAATATGACGTTTAAATCTGCATTATTCCCGACATCCATCAACAATTGACGCGCCACCAAATAAATAGTTGTGTCGCACAAGCCACTGGAATAGGAATTTTTACTTCACTGAAAAATGCTTAGGTTTTTAATCCCTCAATCCGATCAAATTTTTACCAAATTACTGCAATGGCAAACAAACAAAGCGAGTTTAAAAGTAGCGCTGGTTTGTATTGTAGTGGCATTGGCACTGACCTTTAACCGCTACTTGGGAGATTATCGCTTTGTATTATCCATACTGAAAAGCATAGAACTCACTTATCTTGCAAATATCTTTCAATCATTCATGCTGTACCATGCTGATGCTCAGCTACATCAATTGATGTTCTGGGCATCATCTATCATATTGTTTTACTTTATTCTTCCTTTACTGGTTATTATACTGATTATAAAAGAAAATCTCAGTGACTACGGCTTAGCACCCAATTACAGTTTTAGCAATTACCGGCCTTATCTTCTGATGATCATCAGTATGTTTCCCATAATTGCTTATTTCTCAGGAACAGAAAGCTTTATGGCAAGCTATCCTTTTTATGGTATTGGGAAAAATGAGGCGCTTTATCCAAATTTTGTTATTTGGCAGACGTTTTATTTTTTTCAGTTTGTTGCCCTTGAATTTTTATTCCGAGGATTTTTATTGCATGGAACTAAACGAGAATTTGGCATTTACGCTATCTTTGTCATGACAATTCCCTATTGTATGATTCATTTTGGCAAACCGCTCCCCGAAACGATTGGCGCCATTGTTGCCGGTATTGTATTAGGTGCAATGAGTCTGAAAAGTAAGAGTATCTGGCCGGGTGTGATGCTGCACTACGGTATTGCAATCATGATGGATTTATGTGTGTTGTATCGTAAAGGCATATTATGAGCAGGCCACTGTGATTCTGATGTTAATGGGTATCAAAAAAAACCGCCCTGACAGGGCGGTAAAATACTTGCCTCATCATATTTGCGTCATATGCTTAGTGCTAGCTAGCTTTTTCCCTCTTGTTTGTCCGGCATAGATTCACGTTCCATCATCGCGCTTGGCGGATACTGACCAGGTTTTGGTTCCATGCAGGCTGTAAGAGAGGAAGCTGCCAAGAGTGCAGCTAATATAAGTGAAAGTTTCATTGTTGCAGTCTCCTATAATAGAAAAAATACATAGCAAAATAGATCTTCTAACATATATGACCACTCGCCCTTCTTTTTTGAAAGACGCAATTATGATTATCATAATTGAAATATACTGTCAAGCAAATTCGCAGTAACGCCTACCTTGCCTCGGCGCAACGTTCATTGTGCTGCAGCAGAACTGTAAGTGCCACATTGCCAAGCAGCGGTTGCTGGTTAGCAACTGTTCCTCAAACAAATCGCAGAACACTATCCGGATAACGCCATTTTAAGGCTCGATAAGCACAACAAATCGGGTAAAGCGCTATTAGCGCGATGGCAGTTGCGAGATAGGCTTGGCCAAGTCCGCCGGGCTTGAGAAACAGGGTCAGCACACCCAATACGGCAAAATGGGCGAGGTAGAAAAAAAGTGCTGTTTGACCGAATACCAGCATGGGGCCATGCGCGCGAATACCTGTTTTTGGCTGGAGCCATAGCATGATCGCCAGTATGATTGCCATCAGCCCCAGCTCCAGCGAAATATAGCTGATGCTCGGTGGATACTTGCTGACATACAACCACTGGATAAGCGAATAATCTTCGCGATACAGCAGCATGTTGCCATAATCATTGAACCCTCGCACAAGCAGGAAACAGGTCAAAGCAAGCAGACCCGCTACCAGCAGCAGGTGGGCAACTGACCGGTCGTGTTCTTTGCGTGTGATCAGCCAATCGCCAAATACCCACCCCAGCATCATGATAGCGAGCCAGGGAATTGCCGGATAGAGCACCGTGAAGGATACACTGAACCAGGGAGCAAAAGTCAGTGCCAGCCAGAGCGGTACATCGCCATGCGGTTGCCAGAATAAGATGGTGAACATTTCTCCGCCAAAAAGCAGGAGCAATGCACCAAATAACAGCACGCGCCTACCCAGACGATAGAGCAGCGCCATCAGCATCATGCTGATACCAATCGCATACAGCACTTGCAGATACAGCTTGCCGGCTAAGAATGAAAACAGCAATACATCCAGCAACGCAATGAATGCGCCTCGGATGAGCAAATCACGCTCTATGGCTTTGCTCTCTATGCCTTTTGCACGCCGCTGTACGATGCTGAGTGCCATCGCTGTCCCTGTCAGAAAGATAAAGGTCGGCGCGCACAGATGCGTTATCCAGCGGGTGAAAAATTGCTCGATCACAAAATTCGATCCGACTACGTGCTTCACGATTGTATCGTTTGCAATACGTCCCTGGTTGAAAAAAGCAGAAGCGTGGTCCAGCGCCATCAGCACCATGACAATACCGCGCATCCAGTCGATCGCTGCAATACGGTTCATGTCGTGTCGGCAGCATCCGCTAGGCTCATTTCATCGAAACTCCCCCTGTTCATTTCCTCAGGTTCAGAGGCCTTCCCAAACGCGAGGCATTGAGCGTGATATCAGCACGTTCCCATGCTTTCTTGAAGCGAACCTCGATGAGCGCTGCCTGATCATTTTTCTGCTGAGCGCTCAGTGCCTGCATCAGACCATACAACGCCCAGCCGTTGTGGCGGTTACGCCGCAAATCTTCCCAATAAACTGTTTCCGCTTCGGCGGGACGCCCTGCTTCCAGCAGAATGACCCCCAGCGCCAGCCGCGGTGGAAAGTGCCATTCGGCGGGCTCAGTATAAACCAGTCCATCTTCCAGCCGAACAGCATGATCGAGATGAGCAATCGCTTCATCGAATTTTCCCTGGGCAGCAGCGATCTCGCCAGCCAATACTTCGGGGCCGATAGCCAGTACTGTGCGGGTTGTATTCTGTGAGAATAAGGGTGCGTCCAAGCTTGGTTCTTGCATGATTTTGCGCAATGACGCGAGTTCCTGCTCGGCTTGCTGCAGTTGACCCGTTGCCACAAACGCAAGGCCGCGTACATAGTGCCAGCTACCTGTCAGGAACGCGTTGTCGGCTGGCGGCGCCGGTTCCTTGAGGACCTCTTCCCAGTGGCCGAATCGCGCCAGCGTCCAGTAGGGAATGACACGGAATATCGCTGTGACAGGAAACTTTTGCAGCACGGCATCGCTGATCTTGGCGGCTGCATTGCGCGCTGCTTCAAGGGCAAGCTTGCTTTGTCCATTGAACGTGGCCGCAAGCCAGAGGAAGTGGATATTGTGCGGATAATAGGCCATCGGATAGAGCCCTTGCGCCCGGCATTGCGCAAAATAAGCTTCATCTGCGGAAATAGCGAGCTGATTGCTTTTTATCGCGTCGGTATAGCGCCCGACACGCTGATAGATATGTGATGCCATATGCACGGTATGGCCTGCGTCTGGCATGAGCGACAGCAAGGTATCCGCGGCTGGTTCTGCCCGCTCGGGTGTACTGGTCGGTTCGATAAGGTGGATATACATATGCAATGCGCCGGGGTGCTTAGGATTCTGGCGCATGACTTGTTCGGTGATTGCCACGATTTCAGTCGTGCCCTCATACGGTTGTCCGTCTGGCATCCAGTAGCCCCATGGACGCAAGTCCATCATCGATTCGACATAGAGTATAGCAATATCGGGATCATCCGGGAAGCGTTGGTATACTGCGCGCATGGCCTCTGCGTAAGCCTGATTATTCCCGGCACGATCTTCCGCTTTACCCGTGTAACGTTTTTCCAGCGCGCGAATAAGTTCCTGCTCCCGCAGCGTTGCAGTGGTCATGAGCGACACCGCTTTCTGAATCAATTCTAGCGCCTCCTGCTCTTCTTTCGGATCCATCATGGCATTGATATTGGGTCCCAGCACTAGCGCCTGCCCCCAGTAAGCCATGGCCAGAGCAGGATCGAGTTGTGCAGCTTCTTGGAAGGCGCGGCGCGCTTCAGCATGATTGAATCCATAGGCTAGATTGAGTCCTTGATTCATGAATAATTGCGCCTGCTGGTTATTGGTGCTAACTGGAAAAGTATGAGAACCGAGATTTTGCAGCCTCGGTGCACATTCATCAGCTGGCGCTGCCTGATTGGTCTGATCCGCGTGCTGATGTCCAGCGCCAGATTTTGCTGGTGCAGCTGATGGGGTGGCTGAGCTTGCTTGTGCAAAGGTGCAGGCTATACTCAAGATCATGAGCATCAAGCTTGACTGCAGGAAATAGCGCGTTCTGGATAGCATGATTATTACTCCTTCCTTTGGGCTAAACGGAAATGCGGTCTGACTGATATTTTATCAGACCGCGCGGAAATAGCGCGAAGATCACCGCTGATTGGAAGAATTTGCGCGCTTAATCATCTTCGACTTCGATCAAGGTACCATCTTCCTTGACCTTGATTTCAATTTTCTTGCCATCGGGTTTTTTTACGTCAGCTTCATAAACGATGCCATATTTTTTCTCTGTTTCTTTTTCAATTTCCTCAATGGTTCCGCCCTGTAAATGTTGCGTGATAGTCTTTTGCACTTTTTCCGGAACCTGGGACCACTCGACTTTTTCTTCGCTAGCAAAACCTGATGTTGCGAAGAACAGTGGAACGACTGAAACGAGAATGCGTCCTTTAATATTCATCTTGACTCTCCTGTTAATGTTGTGAATACAAACAGTTATACAGAATTTCTGATAAAAATTATCAATGAGTGACTATCGGTGAACAGATAAAATCCATTACGCTCATGATCGCACTCACGATTGATGCTACGTAATATGGTGCGAGAATGCAACGGCAGCAGCATGACAACGCAGCAAATAGGTAAAAAAAAAGCCCGTCAGCTAAACCTGGCGGGCTTTTTCAATAGCTAAAAACAAAACATTACAACAGTGGAATAATCAGCAATGCCACGATATTAATAATTTTGATCAACGGATTGATGGCGGGTCCAGCCGTATCTTTGTACGGATCACCAACGGTATCACCCGTTACTGCAGCCTTGTGCGCCTCACTTCCTTTACCACCATAGTTATCATCTTCGATGTATTTCTTGGCATTGTCCCAAGCGCCACCGCCGGTGGTCATGGAAATAGCCACGAACAGACCGGTAATGATGGAACCCATCAATACACCACCGAGTGCTTGCGGGCCGAGGAAGATACCTACTAACACTGGAATCAGTACTGGCAGCAAGGACGGGACGATCATTTCTTTAATGGCTGCTTTGGTTAGCATATCTACTGCACGGGAATAATCCGGTTTGGCGGTCCCTTCCATGATGCCGGGAATTTCCCTGAATTGGCGACGCACTTCAATCACCACAGAACCTGCAGCGCGGCCGACAGCTTCCATCGACATTGCGCCAAACAGATAAGGCACCATGCCGCCAATAAACAAGCCGATGATGACCATATGATTGGATAAATCAAAAGTGAGCAGTTTATCTGCATGTTCCAGACCATGCGTGTAGTCGGCAAACAGCACTAGTGCAGCCAGTCCGGCTGAACCAATGGCATATCCTTTGGTAACGGCTTTGGTGGTATTGCCAACTGCATCCAGCGGATCGGTGATCGCACGTACCGATTCAGGCATGCCAGACATTTCAGCAATACCGCCTGCATTGTCAGTAATGGGGCCGTATGCATCAAGTGCTACGATAATACCGGTCATGGACAGCATGGCGGTGGCAGCAATCGCAATGCCATAGAGGCCTGCCAGTGAATAGGCAATCAGAATACTTGCACACACTGCTAAAACAGGTGCGGCAGTAGCGCGCATGGAAACACCCAGACCAGCGATGATATTGGTGCCATGCCCTGTGGTCGATGCGCTAGCGATATGTTGCACTGGTGGATATTCGGTCGAAGTGTAATACTCGGTGATGATCACCATCAAGCCAGTCAGGAGCAAGCCGATAGCAGCACAAACAAACAGGCGCATGACCAGTTCGCCACCTGCTACATCACTACCATCGAGATTTAACGACATACCGCCCATAAACCAGACAGTGACTGGCAGATAAGCAAAAAACGCAATCGCACCAGCAACAGCCAAGCCACGATACAGCGCGTTCATGATTTTTCCGCCTTCACGCATTTTGACGAAATAGCAACCAATAATGGAAGCGACAATCGAAACTGCGCCCAGCATCAATGGATAAACCACAGCATTGGCCGCATCAGAGGTGAACAACAAGGCGCCCAGCAGCATGGTCGCGATGATGGTAACGGCATAAGTTTCGAACAAGTCGGCTGCCATGCCAGCGCAATCGCCAACATTATCGCCCACGTTATCCGCGATTACAGCAGGATTGCGTGGATCATCTTCAGGAATGCCTGCTTCGACCTTACCCACCAGGTCTGCGCCCACGTCTGCACCTTTTGTAAAAATACCGCCGCCCAGACGCGCAAAAATGGAAATCAGCGAACCACCAAAGGCAAAGCCCACCAGCGGATGAATGATGTCGCTCATGGCCTGATCAGCAGCTGAATCGCTGTACAACAGTGCGCAATAACCTGCCACACCCAATAATCCAAGCGCTACCACCAGCATGCCAGTAACGGCACCGCCGCGGAATGCGATTTCCAATGCTTCATTCAGTCCGGTGCGTGCCGCTTCCGCCGTGCGTACATTGGATTGGACAGATACGGTCATACCCAGGAAACCGGCAACACCAGAAAGCAATGCGCCCAAGGCAAAACCGAAAGCAGTACTCCATGAAAGGGTCGCGCCCACGGCAAGAAATAAAATTACGCCAACCATGCTGATCGTCATGTATTGACGCTTGAGATAAGCCGATGCACCTTCTTGTACGGCAGCAGCGATTTCTTGCATACGTGCATTGCCGGGGGACTGAGCATAAATACGCCGAATCCAGATGCCACTGAAAACCAGGGCAAGAATCGCGCTGAGAATTGCGATCGTTAAACCGTTTGCCATAAAGAACTCCAATTAAAGCCAGACCACCTGAAAAACATGCGAAATTTGGTCTGAAAATTTCGCATCAATATCTAATTTGAACTAAAAACAGCAAGAGCGCGTATTTTATACGTTCTTGCTGCCAGAATGTAACTGTACGAGCTAAAGCTTGAACTCACCCAATTTCTTGGCGACCGCGACATTCTGCAGCCGCACGTAATCAGGCAAGCCATTTTTATAAGGAGGATAATCTTCACCTTCTATCAGCGGCGAGAGATATTCACGGCATTTTTCCGTAATGCCAAAGCCATCTTGGGAGATAAAGTCTGCTGGCATCATTTTTTCTACATTAGCGACTTTTGATAATTCAGCCATCCCTACTTTCCAGCTGTAAGGGTTGTTGGAGATACGTTCAATCGTAGGCATGACTGAGTTATGTCCGGCAATCGCATATTCGACAGCGGCTTTACCCATGGCATAAGCCTGCTCCACATCCGTTTTAGAGGCAATATGACGGGCTGCGCGCTGCAGGTAATCAGCCACCCCCCAATGATATTTCAGTCCCAGCCCATCTTTGATGATATTCGCGACGACCGGCGCCACTCCACCTAATTGCGCATGGCCAAACGCATCGCGTAATCCCTGGTCAGAAAGGAAATTGCCATCTGCGCCTTTGACCCCTTCTGATACCACCACTGAGCAATAGCCATATTGCTTGACGCAGCTATCGACTTTGGCGAGGAATTTTTCTTTATTGAAAGTCACTTCCGGAAAGAGGATGACGATCGGAATTTCGCAGTCTTCGCTCGAAGCCAGGCCGCCTGCAGCCGCAATCCATCCTGCATGACGTCCCATTACTTCCAGCACGAACACTTTGGTGGATGTCTTGGCCATGCTCGCGACGTCAAAGCTGGCTTCACGTGTCGATACGGCAATATATTTCGCCACCGAGCCAAAACCAGGACAGCAATCGGTAATCGGCAAATCATTATCGACTGTTTTGGGGACGTGTATGGCTTTGATAGGGTAGCCGAGCGTGTCTGACAATTGCGATACTTTCAAACAGGTATCCGCTGAATCTCCGCCGCCGTTGTAGAAAAAATAACCGATGTCATGCGCTTTGAATACTTCAATCAAGCGTTCATATTCACGCCGGTTCTGCTCGAGGCTTTTCAGTTTATAACGGCAAGAGCCAAAGGCGCCAGAAGGCGTATGGCGTAATGCTCTGATTGCTTCGGCAGATTCTACGCTGGTATCGATCAAGTCTTCCGTCAGTGCACCAATGATGCCATTACGACCAGCGTACACTTTACCGATTTTGTCACTATGCGCACGGGCTGTTTCCAGCACACCTGCCGCAGAAGCGTTGATAACAGCAGTAACGCCGCCGGATTGTGCATAGAATGCATTTTTTATTATCATATGATTTTTTTCTCCTGATTGATCAAAACTTTGGTGATTCTATTTTTTGTTTACTTCCGGAAATAGCTCAATAACTTATCAAAAAAATTCTTGGGCTTATTTGTAAGCGATGTCATGATGTTGTGGCGAATGGCTTCTACATCACCAGTGCCAGCAATTTTGATATAACGCGGCGCATTGAATGCTCCCGTTGCTGACCAATTCGAGTAGTACTCGATCAGCGGCTTGGTTTGGTCATGGTAGACCTGCAAACGTTTCCTGACAGTTTCCTCCTGGTCATCATCCCGCTGGATCAGCGGCTCACCTGTCACATCGTCCTTGCCGTCTACTTTGGGTGGATTGAACTCGATATGATAGGTGCGCCCCGAAGCCGGATGCACGCGGCGGCCTGACATGCGTTTGATGATTTCTGCATCGGCCACATCGATTTCGACGACGTAATCAATCTGCACATCAGCAGCTTTCAGCGCATCTGCCTGCGGAATAGTACGAGGAAAGCCATCGAACAAAAAACCATTGGTGCAATCAGGCTCAGCAATCCGCTCTTTGACGAGATTGATAATGATATCATCCGGTACCAAGCCCCCTGATTCCATGATTTTTTTTGCCATGATGCCAAGTTGTGTGCCGGCCTTGACCGCATTACGCAGCATATCCCCCGTCGAGATTTGCGGAATACCAAAATGTTCTTTGATATAGTTGGCCTGCGTGCCCTTACCTGCGCCTGGGGCACCTAATAAAATGATTCTAATGGTTTTCTCCCTATTATTGCCAAGAATATAAGAAAAGAATTGTGTCAATGTCAGCGAATGCAAATTATATCGCAGGCGAGCCATATACTTGAAGTTTTTGCTCATTTTTCGCGAGGTTCCATACACACTGTGGCCATACCATAAAAAGCGCTGTTGCAAGCTTGTTTCTTCCTCGATTGAATATGCGATAATTCAATGAATTGTTAACAGGAAAAGAGATGGACGAGAACAGAAATAAAGCATTGGCTGCAGCGCTTTCCCAGATTGAAAAGCAGTTCGGTAAAGGTTCGATCATGCGCATGGACGCAAGCGAGGTGGCCAGTGATATCCAGGTAGTGTCCACCGGCTCTTTAGGGCTGGATATCGCATTGGGAGTGGGTGGATTGCCACGTGGCCGGATCATTGAAATCTACGGACCTGAATCATCCGGTAAAACCACACTGACTTTACAGGTGATCGCAGAGATGCAGAAAATGGGCGGGACTGCTGCCTTTATTGATGCAGAACATGCGCTGGATCCGCAATATGCCAAGAAAATCGGCGTCAATATCCAGGAATTACTGATTTCGCAGCCCGATAATGGCGAGCAGGCGCTGGAAATCACCGATATGCTGGTTCGCTCCGGCTCGGTCGATATTGTGGTGGTAGATTCGGTGGCAGCCTTAACCCCGCGCGCAGAGATCGAAGGCGAAATGGGTGAACCGCAGATGGGCTTGCAAGCCCGCTTGATGTCACAGGCGCTGCGCAAGCTGACCGCTAATATCAAACGCACTAACACCATGGTCATCTTCATCAACCAGATCCGCATGAAGATCGGTGTGGTCTTTGGCAATCCTGAAACAACCACCGGCGGGAACGCACTGAAGTTCTATGCCTCGGTACGGCTCGATATTCGCCGCACCGGCTCAATCAAGAAGGCAGAAGAAGTGATCGGCAACGAAACCCGCGTAAAAGTCGTTAAAAACAAAGTGGCGCCGCCCTTCAAGCAGGCTGATTTCGATATTCTTTATGGTGAAGGCATTTCGCGCGAAAGCGAGATCATCGAATTGGGCGTGCTGCATAAATTGATCGAGAAGGCAGGCGCCTGGTATTCGTATAATGGTGAAAAAATCGGTCAGGGTAAAGACAATGTACGCGATTATCTGAAAGAACATAAGGAAATGGCCAAAGAGATCGAGCAGAAAATACGGGTTGCAGCAGGCTTGGCCGAACCGGCGAAGGCCACCAAGACTGCCCCAGCAGGCGACAAAGCCGGCGAATAATGACCAGCAAGCCGAGCTTGCAAACCCGTGCCGTGGGCTATCTGGCCAGACGGGAATATTCGCGGCTAGAACTGGAAAAGAAGCTGACCGAATACGCCCAGACACCCGAAGCATTGGCACAAGTGCTGGATGCACTGGAACAGCGCGGATTACTATCGGCTGAACGCGTGGTCGAGCAAATAGTGCATGGCCGTAGACACAAATATGGCGCGCAACGCATCCGCCATGAGTTGAAAGAAAAAGGCATCGCCGAACATTTGATCGATACCGCCATGGTTGAACTAAAAGGCACTGAACTGGAGGCAGCGCGTGCAGTCTGGCGCAGGAAATTCGGCGTGATCCCTGAAACCTTGAAAGAACGCAGCAAACAAATGCGCTTTCTGACAGGAAGAGGATTTTCTGCCGAAATCATCCGTCAAGTGCTGGCTTGCCCGCATGAAGATGTATAAAGGCTGTCATCTAATACGTGTTGCATGAAATGGAACAAACATGAAAAGCAGTGAAATAAGACAAAAATTCCTTGAATTCTTTGAGTCGTATGGCCATACCATTGTCGCTTCCAGTCCGCTGGTGCCCGGCAATGATCCCACTTTGCTGTTCACGAATGCAGGCATGGTGCAGTTCAAGGATGTATTTCTCGGCCAGGATAAGCGGCCCTATGTGCGTGCAACCAGTTCGCAGCGTTGCGTACGGGCAGGCGGCAAGCACAACGACCTGGAAAATGTTGGCTATACCGCGCGCCATCATACTTTTTTTGAAATGCTGGGCAACTTCAGTTTCGGTGATTATTTCAAGCGTAATGCCATTCAGTACGCCTGGGAGTTTCTGACCAGGGTACTGGAAATTCCTCAGGAAAAACTGTGGGTCACGGTGTACGCCGAAGATGATGAAGCAGCGGATATCTGGCTGAATGAGGTTGGCATCGACCCATCACGCTTTGTGCGCATCGCTACCATGGATAATTTCTGGCAGATGGGCGATACCGGCCCGTGCGGCCCCTGCTCCGAGATTTTTTATGATCACGGCCCCGAAGTGGCCGGTGGCCCGCCGGGCTCAGCCAATGCGGACGGCGATCGCTATATCGAAATCTGGAATCTGGTGTTCATGCAATACAATCGTGATGCCAGCGGCACCTTGCACCCATTGCCGAAACCCTCGGTCGATACCGGCATGGGGCTGGAACGGATTTCCGCAGTGATGCAGCAGGTGCATAGCAACTATGACATCGATCTGTTCCAGTATCTGATCAGGGCGGCAGCACGCGAGACGCACAGCCGTGATTTATCGAACAATTCGCTCAAGGTCATTGCCGATCATATCCGTGCCTGCGCTTTTCTGATCACCGATGGTGTCATTCCAGGCAACGAAGGGCGCGGTTATGTGTTGCGCCGCATTATCCGGCGTGCCATCCGGCACGGTTACCGCCTGGAGCAAAAGACGCCGTTCTTTCATCGACTGGTCGATGATCTCGCCAACGTGATGGGGCAGGCTTATCCTGAGCTCCTATCTGCCAAGGAGCGCGTTGCTAACGTGCTCAAGCAGGAAGAAGAGCGTTTTGCGGAAACATTGGAAAACGGCATGCAGGTGCTGGAAACGGCCTTGCGCGAGCACAGCGGCACGCTGAGCGGTGACACTGTGTTCCGCTTGTACGATACCTTTGGCTTTCCCGTCGACCTGACCGCCGATATTGCCCGGGAACGTGGTATCAGCATCGATTATGCCGGCTTCGACAAAGCCATGGCAGACCAACGCGAGCGCGCACGCGCGGCAGGCAAGTTCACCATGCAAGGCGGGGTAGAATATCACGGCATCCCTACCGCATTTTATGGCTATGACAGCCTGCAGCAGGAGGGGCGCATACTGGCAATTTACCGGCAAGGCAGCCAGGTGGGATTTATCGAAGCTAGCGAAGAAGCGGTGATCGTGCTCGATCGCACTCCTTTCTATGCGGAGTCAGGCGGACAGGTCGGTGATTGCGGCGAGTTACTGGCAGCCAGTGGCACATTCGTGGTAGCCGATACCCAGAAAATTCAGGCAAACGTGTTCGGGCACAAGGGCTTGTTAAGCAGCGGCCGCTTGGTAGTGGGCGATACCATCGTAGCAAAAGTCGATCCGCTGGCGCGGATGCGCACAGCGCGTCATCATTCCGCGACCCATTTGCTGCATAAGGCGTTGCGGGAAGTACTGGGCAGTCATGTGCAGCAGAAGGGCTCGCTGGTGGATCATGAGCGCACGCGTTTCGATTTTTCGCATAACGAAGCGATGAGTGAGCAGCAAATCCGGCAGGTGGAAGAAATCGTCAATACCGAGATCCTCGCTAATAGCGAATGCCAGGCGCGTGTGATGGCGATCGAGGAGGCGAAAAAAGCCGGTGCCATGATGCTGTTCGGGGAGAAATACGGTGATGAAGTACGGGTACTGGATATCGGTTCTTCGCGGGAGTTGTGCGGCGGCACCCATGTCAAGCGTACCGGCGATATCGGCCTATTCAAGATCATCTCCGAAAGCGGTGTGGCGGCAGGGGTGCGCCGGGTGGAAGCCTGCACCGGCGATCGCGCAATGCATTATGTGGAAGTGCTGGCAGAAGATCGCAGGAAAAGCGCCTCCCTACTGAATGTGCCGCCCCTGCAAGCGGGTGCGATTCCGATGGCGATTCAGCATTTGCAGCAAGTGAAGAAGGCCTTTGAAAAGGAACTATCTGCATTAAAATCAAAGTTGGCTACGCTGCAAAGCAGTGAGCTCGGTGAACAGATGCGCGAAGTCAAAGGCACGAAGGTGTTGGCGGTCAAGCTGGAAGGAGCGGACAACAAAACACTGCGCGAAACCTTGGACAAGCTCAAGGACAAATTCAAACCCTGCATTGTCGTGCTGGCAACGACCGAAGCCGGCAAAGTGACGCTCATTGCCGGCGTGACCGATGATCTGACCGCGAAAGTAAAAGCCGGTGAACTGATCAATTATGTCGCGCAGCAAGTGGGCGGCAAAGGTGGCGGGCGCGCAGACATGGCGCAGGCTGGTGGCACCTTGCCTGACAAGCTGCCTGCGGCGCTGGCAAGCGTGAGTGCTTGGGTGGAGCAGAAATTATAGGAACGGTATTCAACTGCTCAAGTCGAACAAATTTAAATTGTTAAATTGTTTTGAGTAATCTGACCTGAGGAGATGAGGATGAAAAGCCTAGCCAGAAGAAAACTGCTTAGATTGGGTCTATTGAGCGGTGTAGTAAGCATATTTGCGGCAACAAGCGGGCTGGCCAAAGCCCTCCTGCCGACGCCGCCTGAAACGGAAGGGCCATTTTATCCTGTCACGCCGCAGGATGATAAAGATTTCGACTTGACGCAAGTAACAGGTCACAAGGATGTAGCTCAAGGCAAACACATCATGGTCACGGGCAGGGTAATGGATATGCGTGGACAGCCCATCCCGCAGGCGACTGTCGAAATCTGGCAAGCGAATGCAAAGGGACGTTATCGCCACCCGGGCGATCCCAATCCGGCGCCACTGGATCCCAATTTTCAGGGATGGGCGATTGTATTGACTGATAAACATGGCGAGTTTCGCTTCAAAACCGTCATGCCGGGCGCATATCCTGCATCCAAAAACTGGATGCGGCCGCCGCATATTCATTTCAAGGTAGCCAAAGAAGGTTATGCTAATTTGACTACTCAGATGTACTTTCCCAATGAAGCATTGAATGAAAACGATTTGTTACTCAGCGAGAAAAAACCTTCAGAGCGCTTGCTGATGATCGCTCGTAAAAAAGAGCCATCAGCACCAGAAGCACTGGATATGTATGAATACGTTATCGTTCTCGAACAAAAACCTTAAATTATTTTTTTATTAACACTAAAACATGACAACCAAACATTCCCGATTGCTTATTCTTGGTTCTGGCCCCGCAGGCTATACCGCTGCGATCTATGCAGCACGTGCAAATCTCAACCCTGTCGTCATCACCGGCCTGGCGCAAGGCGGTCAGCTCATGACAACCACCGATGTCGATAATTGGCCGGCCGATGTGCAAGGCGTGCAAGGGCCGGAATTAATGGAGCGTTTCCAGAAGCATGCGGAGCGCTTCCAAACCGAAATCATTTTCGATCATATTCATACCGCTAAGTTGACGGAAAAGCCTTTTGTTCTGATAGGCGATCAAGGCACCTACACTTGCGATGCCCTCATCATCGCCACCGGCGCTTCCGCCAAATACCTGGGATTGCCTTCCGAAGAAGCCTATATGGGCAAGGGTATATCAGCTTGCGCCACCTGCGATGGCTTCTTCTATAAAGGGCAGGATGTCGCCGTGATCGGCGGTGGCAATACCGCTGTCGAAGAAGCACTGTATCTTTCCAATATCGCCCGCAACGTGACAGTGATCCACCGGCGCGACAAATTCCGTTCGGAAAAAATTCTGATCGATAAGCTGATGCATCGCGTAGAAAACGGCAATATCACGTTAGCGCTTAATCATGTGCCGGATGAAGTACTCGGTGATGAGTCGGGTGTAACCGGCATTCGTATTAAGAATACGCAGGATCACACCCCCCGCACGCTGGATGTGCGTGGTGTTTTTATTGCCATTGGGCACAAGCCCAATACCGATCTGTTCGAGGGGCAACTAGAGATGAGAAATGGCTATATCATCACTCAGGGCGGCAATGAAGGCAATGCCACCGCGACCAGCATTACCGGCGTATTTGCCGCGGGCGACGTGCAGGATCATGTCTATCGTCAGGCGGTGACCAGTGCCGGCACTGGTTGTATGGCCGCTCTGGATGCAGAGAAGTATCTCGAAGATTTAGCTTGATCGGATTTCAGGTGAAGCGGGACAGGAAAAAAGTATCAGCAACCGATCATAAAAATAACGACGAAGAGGCTGCCTTGTTTCGTGAGGCGATGCGGGATGTGATTCCGCTTCCGCCACCCAACCAGGCCGTTCATCGGCAAAAACCGCCCCGACCCATTGTTCGACCGCGTGTTGAAACAACTGTTACCAGGGATACGCTGTCAGACCACCTTTCATTGGAAATCCAGCAAGGGGATGAGTGGTCCTACCTGCGTCCTGGCCTGTCCCGCCAGATTTTGCGCAAATTGCGGCGTGGTCATTGGAAAATTCAGGCTGAGCTGGATTTACATGGCATGACACGGGATGAGGCGCGTTATGCGCTGGCAGCATTTCTTGATGAATGCGGCCGCTATGGCGCACGCTGCGTAAGTGTCATTCATGGCCGAGGATTGAGCTCAAAAAATCGTGAACCTGTGCTGAAATCGCGCGTAGGCAGCTGGCTCGCACAACGCGATGATGTACTGGCATTTTGTCAGGCAAATCCTGAACATGGCGGCAGTGGCGCCGTGCTGGTGCTGCTGAAGTCATCTGCTTAATGCAATCTCGTCTCTATCGTTTTGTGAACTGGCCAAGCCCATAGCCGCAGCAGTAAAGCTGCCAAGGCAGCCAGCCCGCCGGCAAAAAAGAATGCCAGCGATGCGCTATGAAACTGCCACAGGGAGCCGAACAGCACACCAGCAGGAATGGCCGCCAAGCCGACCGCCAGATGGTACCAGCCAAAGGCGGTGCCTCGTTCAGTTGGGCTGGCATAATCACTGATCAGCGCACGTTCAGCCCCTTCGCTCATACCGATAAACAGACCATAAAAAATGCTGACCAGCCATAATCCGCTACTGCTGCTCACCAGTCCAAGCAACAGGAACGACACCGCAAACGCCCCCCAGCCGATCAGCATCAAACTGCCGCGCCCATAGCGATCAGCCAGTTGCCCCCCGGCAGTCGAGGTCATGGCCTTGGCGAGACTGATCGCAGACCAGATCAGCAGCAACTCTACTACGCCAATGCCGAGTTGATACCCCAGCAGCAGAATGAATGTCTCAGAAGCGCGTGCAAAAGTGAAGAGCGTCAGCACCAGGAGATAACGCCGTGCCGGCAAAGATAATAATGACCAGCGCAAGGGGGGCAAGGATTCAGGTAAGGCGTCTTTCGTTTTCGTTATGTTGCTCTTGTTTTCTTCCTTGATACCTACACCGATCAGCAACACTGCAAACAAACCCGGCAGCGCAGACCATAAAATCACTTCGATCAGACCCAGCCCCGACCAGGCGAGTATCGCTGCCGCAGCGAGACTGCCCGCCACTGCGCCGCCATTATCCAGTGCACGATGGAAACCAAATGCATAACCGCGCATATGCGAAGGCGTGGCATCCGCCACCAGTGCATCGCGCGGTGCGCCGCGTATTCCTTTGCCAACGCGATCGATGCTGCGCAACAGCAACACCATTGGCCAGGAAACAGCCAATCCCAGCAAGGGGCGCGCAGTATTCGACAAAACATAGCCCATCAACGTCAATGTTTTACGGCGCCCACCCATCAAATCAGAATGCCGCCCCGACCAGAGTTTCAACAAGCTGGCCAAGGCATCGGCAATCCCCTCGATCAAACCCAACGCCACCGGTCCAGCTGCCAGCACGGAAGCCAGCAAAATCGGAATAAGCGGCGCGACGATATCGGAAGCAAAATCATTGAAAAAACTGACCAAGCCAAGCACTACTACGGCTTGTGGTAATTTTTGCTGGACGGCAGTGTTTTGAACTGGGAGCGGTTTCTGTTTATCCATCCGCACATAATAGCGTAAAATACGGGCTTCGCCCTGGTAGCTCAGTGGATAGAGCGACCCCCTCCTAAGGGGTAGGTCGGACGTTCGATTCGTCTCCAGGGCGCCAATGAAATCAAGAAATTAGCAGAAATGCTAGATCCCTTTAGTTTTTCTGGTGCCACGCGGGGGTCACACGATCCTAAAACATAAAACCGTGGCCTATCCCCTGTTTCACATTTTTACTCTGCTATTTACACGAGGCATTCCGCAGACTTACAATCCCCATAAGCGCCACTTCCCGCTAACTTAGTTCAACAAGGTTTATCTACCGCCGATAGGACAGTAGCTATTATAAACTTGGGAAAGGCGACGGATAAACGCTATTCGTTAGGTCTATACCTGGGCACACGGTGGACCAGTAGCGGGCAAACCCTTCCACCGACATATGGAGGTTGTTATGCATCTACTGAAAAAACTATCTCTTTCTTCCGTCATTGTTTGGTTTGCAATAGTTTCAATATCAGCAGCTCAAGATATGAGGGAGACGTATATCTTTTTTGGGCTAGCCGACTGGGGCCAGGACGGTCACCAGGACATCCTCACCCGAGAAAACGCAACCGGCGATTTGTGGCTCTACCCCGGCGAGAGTAAGCGCGGCTACAGTAGTGCGCAGCGAATACAGATCGGTAACGGCTGGTAAATACTTTAGTGCTGCCAGCAATAGTTCTGCCTGACATACAATGGCAAAACGGATGAAGTTTAAGCCCAACAACAGCATGCAGCTGACGATCTGGCGCTATCCCCCCTGCGCCGCACGAGACGCGCCGCCCACCCCGCAGCTGATGCTGGACGTTGGACGTTTATCTTTCAACAGGCGCTGCTATAGCTTATCTGCTTAATTTAAGCATTAATTAAACTCAAGGAGTAAAAACATGACAAAGCCACTAAAAATATCTACCTTCGTCATCGTGGTTCCTCTCGCAGTGGCCATGATGATCGAGACTGCAGCTGCTGAGTGCAAACCAGGTTATGTTTGGCGCGATGCACAGGATGGCGATGGTGTCTGCGTGACGCCTGCTGAGCGGGCGGAAGCAAAGGCACAGAATGCAAATGCCGCGAACAACCGGAGAGTCGGGGGCGGGCCCTCTGGGCCAAACACTTGCCGCGATGGATATGTTTGGCGAGAAGCGTTTGCTGGTGACGTCGTCTGCGTGACTCCGCATGAGCGCGAGAAGGCAAAGAATCAAAACGCTGAGAGTCCACGACACACAATTAAGTAACCGTATCCACATCGACAATACCGGCTACTTGACCAGGTCATGATAAATTCGTTACTAAATATAAGTTCACGAAACCAACTTATCTCGGAGGCATTTCATGCATAAAACCTACTTCGGATCGGTGCAGATGACTGAGGAGGATCGTACTTACCAAGGATCGCGGTTTTCTGAAGTGCGTGACGCTATCTTCGCCAATCCTTACCAAAAGGTATGGGGCAGTAAAGGCGAATCGCCGTTCCCTGCTTACCAAGTCACCCTTGCCAGCATACTACGAGGCATTTTACCCTTCGGCAAGCCGCATTTGTTTCGTCAAGCTGTGGAACGCGCAGTGGATTCCCATGCCGATCTGCGTTGGGGTGAGGAAGGTAGGGGTGTTCGCCGACTGCTTCATCCGAATGGTATCTGTCTCACTGGTCTCTGGGAAATCTCCGAAAATACCGACTACTCGGGTTATTTTGCTCAAGGTAGCAAGGGCCTGCTCATCGGTCGCTATTCTACTTGTTGCAGCGAGACCAGACGCGGTCATACCCGATCGCTGGCATTGGTAGGCAAGCTTTATCCCACAATCGATCCGAACCACCCTGAGCGCTTACGTCCAGCTAATTTCTTTACTCAGGAAGATTTAGGAGGAGAACGTACCGACTCAATCAACGACATAGAGCTTCGCAACGCACCCGATACGCGCTCTTGGCGACGGGGCATGGGACTGCCCATTCTGCTCCTGGAGGGAATATTCTTTCTCTTCGTTGACAACAAACCTACGATCCGCCAGCTATACCAAATCGCTGAGCTCGGCAAGCCTGAAAGCGAGCCGACCAGAGCGCCGGAATTTATGCGTCTCAAGGTAGCATCCAACCACGCTCGCGTCGCTGGAGAGGATCTAGATTTCCGTGACGAAATCATGGCGCAGATTTACGACCAGGGCGATCCCAACCCAAAACGCCGACTCGTCTTTAACATTGAAGTAACCGACGAGGGCTCGACCCACGGCACACCAGCGTTTGAACGACGCGAGTTTAGAAACTGGCGACATATCGGCACTCTGACTTTCGACAGCGCAGTCGCCTCCTACAACGGGGATTTTGTCATCCATTTCAACCATCCTACCTGGCGTGAAGATAGAAACGATCCCGCCACCGCCACTCGAGTGAACGAGCATAAGATGAGACGATAGATAATAGCTAAGCATACTTGATGCTGGTGGGTGGAGGAATCAAGCCCGTAGGTTTGGATAACGAGAGGAACCTCAACATCCACCTCACATTAATTGCTGGGATTCGCCGACTCACTCCAGCCTACCGCGCTAACTGCGCTTTATTGAGAGGAGCATCTATCATGGATTATCAGTTTATTGAAACAAATGGCATTCACTTGCACGTTGGCCAAGATGGTCCGAGCGATGGGCAGCTGGTTATTTTATTGCATGGATTTCCCGAGTTCTCATATGGTTGGAAACGGCAGATCCCCTACTTATCATCGGCCGGTTATCGGGTATGGGCTCCAGATCAACGCGGGTACAACTTAAGCGACAAGCCAGACGGAATTGCGGCGTACACCCTTGATATCTTAGCCGATGATGTGATTGGCTTGATTAAGGCCGCTGGTCAGGAGAAGGCTTTTCTAGTCGGACACGATTGGGGCGCAGCGGTCGCCTGGTGGGTGGCTACCAAATACCCAGACCGGATAGCGCGAATGATAGTCATGAACGTTCCTCACGGGCTGGTGTTGCAACGGCACCTGCGACGAAATATCAAGCAACTGTGTCGGAGCTGGTATATTTTCTTCTTCCAGCTTCCGTGGTTGCCAGAAAGGCTGGCCCGACTTCGAAATTGGAATATGCCTACACAATCTTTGAAGAATAGCAGCCGTCCGGGCACGTTTACCCAGAATGACCTGGATATATACCGCCAGGCCTGGTCTCAACCGAAAGCATACAGATCCATGCTTAACTGGTATCGAGCCCTCATACAGAAGCCACCCACTCTTCCGGCCAATCCACGTATCACTGTGCCGACTTTGTTGATCTGGGGAGCCCAAGACAGGTTTTTAGGGCGGGAACTGGCCCAGCCAAGCATTGATCTCTGCGATGACGGGCGCCTAATTTTTATCGAAGAAGCAACACATTGGGTTCAGCACGAAGAAGCGGAGCAAGTCAATGAGTTGATCGCTATTTTCCTGAGTAACGGCATGAAGGATTGACTATAGATGCGGCAAAGCTGTCGGCCAAACGCACGAATTGCCTGGTTATGTGATTTTCCCTCAATCCGTTTTTTTCATAGTAACGCTGTGATTCAGGTACATATTTTCGATGCTTGTCTACAGCGGCCATCATCGCACTTTTAGCTCATGTGTTGACATGTTTCAGTGCTTTTGAGCCTCGAAACTTCCCTGACGGAAATGAATCGATCAGCCAAGCTTATCCTGGATCCTTGTTTTCCTGTTCTTGCTGAATCAGTGCTAATAAGAGCGCAAACACATCGGCTACCCGATTCAGGCGCTGAACATAAGCCACATAACCCGGAAGTCGCGGAAACCAATCGCGTAAATGACGACCCGCATATTCATAAATACCTTTGATCTCTCTATGCTTATCCATCACACCGAACAGGTAAATAGCGATGACTTCTTCGTTGCTAAAGCTTAAATCCGCGTAATTACTTATTCTTTAACTATAAACCCAAATATTTTCCTGATATTGCTTGCAAATATAGAGATAAATTGTTATTAATCGGTCTTGCCAGTTCATCCGTTACTTTGATTTATTGAGGTTAGATGATATCTTCCTCAATAGTTTAACATTATCGATGAATTGGCTTCTATTTCACTCTTAATTCACATTTAAAGAAATATAAGATATATAGTGAAAGAACGTCACTGGAATAATTTGGTAACCAGCCTAAGATATGGGCAATGTGTGCTTGTGCTAGGTCCGGAGATCCCGGCGGATATACCAAGAGAAAGAGGCGCCGGTCAGCTTGATTCTCAAATTACTTACACGGATGCGCTCAGGGATCAGCTTGCAGCGGAGTTGGAGGAAGATGGACGCCGCATAACAGCTACCAGCCTCGCGGGAGTTGCACAACAATATGAAGATGCCGATGGCTTCGGTCCGGGAATGCTACGATCGCAATCGGCCGGGTTTTACACTTCGAGTCAATTGGAGCCTTCAACCATACATCGTGAGATTGCTTCGCTTCCATTTTCCCTTGTTCTTTCCACGTGCCATGACCAACTCCTCGAAATGGCATTTCGTTCAGTAGGTAAGTCTTCTATAGTTTATAGATACAACTTGAGAGGAGACGGGCAAGAAAATCCAGAATTCGCAGTGCCCGTGACCCTAAATTCCCCACTTATTTACCATCTTTTCGGCTATTTCGAAGAGCCACAATCCCTTGTGCTCAGTGAGAATGACCTTTTGGATTTCCTGCTCGCCGTAATTTCCGGGACTCCTCCGCTTCCAAATAGCCTTCGTAGGGCACTACAGCGAAATGGGGCTAGTTTTTTGTTTGTGGGCTTCGGTATTCGCCACTGGTATCTTCGCGTGCTATTGAAAGCACTCGTCCGAGGGCTTGCATTGGGCCGAACCGGAAGTTCCGTTGCTGTTGAGCCTCTACTACAGGGAGTACCTGATCAGGAAAGGGAGCAAACGATCCTCTTCTACCAACGGGGGACCCGCATCGAAATTTGCGAAGAAGACATCCATTCCTTTCTTTCTGAGTTGGACCGCAGACTGAAGGCGACGGGTGGCATCGCCACACAACCTGTGACTCTTGGGTCTCGCCCGCGTGTATTCGTGAGCTACGCGAGTGAAGATCAAGGTTTGGCAGCGCGTCTCTTCGCATCGTTGCAGAAAGAAGGTTTTGAACCTTGGTTAGATAAGGATGCATTGCGAGGAGGCGAGGACTGGAATCTGATGATTGAAGATCAGTTACGCGAAACTGATTATATGCTTGTACTGCAAACACCAGCACTAGCGGCGAAAAAGGTCGGTTATGTCAACAAAGAGATTGCTATTGCTCGCGAGCAAGCCTTGCGATATCGCGGCTCATTTTTGATCCCACTCGTCGTCGGCGACCTGTCAGTCGATGACAAAATTAAGGAACTAGGCTCTTATCAACAGCTGCCTTTGCGAGAAAACTATTATGATCAAGATTTGGCGGATTTGGTATCGACGCTAACACGCGACTATCAGCGCAGACAAAGGAAGTGATCTATGGAAACCGCTCGAACTCGCTATCCTGGTGCCCAGCCGTTTTCAGACGATTCAGTCTCACGGTCAGTCTTCTTCGGCCGCGAAAGAGAAACCACGATGCTCACGGATCAGATCATCGCGAATCGACTGGTTGTGGTTTATGCCAAATCCGGCTTGGGTAAGACATCGCTGCTGAATGCTGGGGTGGCCCAACCATTGCGTGAGGATGGGTTTCTTCCACTGGTCGCCAGAGTAAACATTATCAAACAAGATCTCATCCGCACGGTATTAGATGGGATACGTGTTTCCGCCGAAAGTCAGGGCGTAGAGTATCACCATGGAAATGAACTTTCTCTTTGGCACTTTTTCAAGACTGCAGAATTTTGGCGTGGCGACCTTTTGCTGACTCCGGTTCTCATTCTTGATCAGTTTGAGGAACTATTCACGCTGCATGGTGACGAGGTGAGAGCGGGTTTGCTCACCGAACTTGGCCATCTAATCCGGGGCATCAGGCCGGCTGCGGAACAGGCCACTTCTTCTAGTTTGAAGAATTCGGATCAGAGCGTACCGCTTACGGACGCACCACCTGAAATTCGTGTCGTGATATCCCTGCGTGAGGACTATTTGGGATATTTGGAAGAGGCGACCAATTATATACCTCAGATATTAAATAATCGGTTTCGGCTGACGCCTCTGAGTGCTGAAGCCGCGGCTGCAGCGATCGAGGGGCCTACCAAAGTCCAAGACCAGCGACTGGCAACGAAACCGTTTGCATTTCAACCAAAAGCCGTGCAGGGCATACTCGACTATCTGTTGCGACGGACCAAAACCAAGAGTAGATCATCAGTTGGATTCATCGAACCTTTTCATCTGCAACTAATTTGTCAGCGAGTCGAAGCACTTGTGGCCCAGCGCCAGCATCAAGCGGGAGAATCAGTAGAGATCGATCTAGCTGATCTTGGTGGTGAAAAAGGCTTGAAAACAACGCTACGCAGCTTCTACATGGACGCTGTCCGGTCTATCCAGCCCATACGAAACCGTAAGAGAGTCCGCCGGCTCTGCGAGCAGTACCTGATCAGTCCCGAAGGGCGGCGTCTGAGCCTTGAAGAGGTCGAAATCAAACGGATTCTCAAGCTTGACCGTTCTACGTTACAGCAACTGGTCAACGGTCGTTTATTGCGTACAGATCAGCGCGCCGATAGCTGGTATTACGAACTCAGTCACGATAGTCTGATCGAACCTATCCTTACCACAAGAAGAATACGAGGAGTTGTATTCGGACTATTAGGGCTTCTCGGATCTGTTTTCGTTGGTTTTGGGGCCTTAAGTAGTATCCTTGGTGGTCTCTTCGTCATTCTGAGCATCTTATATATGGACACGGGGCTCTCCGAAGCTCTAGCTCAACAAGGTATAGGTATGAGCCTTGAAGAATTAAAGTCCGCAAAAGCATATGGTCTTGTAGGTATGCTTATTTTTGTCGCTTTAGGAGGACTCTTATGCTGGGCTGCGTTCAAAGGTATACGTGGGAGTGTAGAAACACTCAATCGGTACGTTCCTCCTCCAACCTAAAGTGTCAGGTGGCGCACGCCAAGATAGCTGCTATTTGTCACCGGCAATGTTAAATTGACCCACTAACGACAATATAAAACTGACCCACCTGAGGCAGAATTGCCGCCGATGATTAATAGAACAAGGCGGTGTACATTTAATGCTAACTCAGGAGCTATTAGTGGAAATCCATGTGTTACACCGACAAGGCAAGAGCATTCGTGCCATTGCCAAGGCATTGCAGGTGTCACGCAATAGCGTGCGTAAATATCTGTGCAATATTGCCATGACACCAAGCTACAGTAAACGTGCTGATCGAGTATCAAAACTTGATCCCTTCAAGGCTTATCTTAAAGCGCGTATTGATGCGGCCAAACCGGACTGGATTCCGGCCACGGTGCTGTTTCGCGAAATACAGGCCAACGGATATGAAGGCAAGGAGGGTGTTCTCAAGAATTATATCCGCCCATTTAAAATCACCCTGGACGAACCGATACGGCGTTTTGAAACGCCAGCTGGTCAACAACTACAAGTTGACTTTACTACTATCCGCCGGGGACGGCGCAAACTCAAAGCCTTTGTTGCCACACTGGGGTACAGCCGGGCTACCTATGTTCGCTTTAGCGAATATGAGCGCCAGGAAGACTGGCTGGCCGGTATTGAAGGTGCTCTACATTACTTTGGCGGTGTGCCCAAAGAGCTGCTGTTCGATAATGCCAAGTGCATCATGATTGAACGGGATGCCTATGGCGAAGGACTGCACCGCTGGAATGCCAAGTTGCTTGAGATGGCCAAGGATTATGGTTTTAGCCTCAAAGCATGTCCACCTTACCGTGCCAAGACCAAAGGCAAGGTTGAACGATTTAATGGCTATCTGAAACACAGTTTTATTACGCCCCTGGCTGCCACACTCAAACAAGCCTGGCTCGAACTGGATGTAACGGCGGCCAATGCTCAAGTCGGGCCGTGGCTGCATGATGTGGCCAATCAACGCATTCATGCCACGACAGGAGAACAGCCACAGCTATTACTGGATAAAGAACGCTTTGACCTGCAAGCGCTGCCTGATGGCGTAGTCTGTCGACTGACAAGCACTTCACAAGCACAGCGTCATGCCATGCCGCTGGAAAGCTTGCAGCATCCGTTATCGGTGTATGACGAGCTGCTAGAGGTGCGGCCATGAATCTGCAACAGCAGCGCATACAGCATGCCTGCGACCTCCTCAAACTACCGGCAATTGCTGCCGAGTGGTCTGCGACGGCAGATCATAGCGCAGCCCAGGACAAAAGCTTTGCTGATTTCCTGGAAAGCATCCTGCAGGCTGAATTGGACAGCAAGATGCAGCGCACACGTGAGATGTTACTGAAAACAGCAGGCTTACCCGCTATCAAGCGTTTCGATGACTACGACTTCCGCTTCGCAACCGGTGCGCCACGCAAGCAGCTACAGGAACTGACCAGTCTGGCGTTTGTGGAACGAAAAGAGAATCTCGTTTTACTCGGCCCCAGTGGGGTCGGAAAAAGTCACTTGGCGATAGCGCTAGCCTACAGCGCCATCATGCGGGGTATTAAGGTCCGCTTTATTACAGCAGCCGACTTGATGCTGCAACTGGCCACAGCAAAGAAACAGGGCCGCCTGGATATCTATCTCAAGCGTAGTGTGTTATCGCCAAAACTGTTGGTGATCGACGAAATCGGCTATCTGCCATTTGGCCGGGATGAGGCAAACCTGTTCT
>NZ_JAGFJM010000117.1 GCF_024102715.1 Nitrosomonas communis | reverse complement strand
CATATTCACCAGACCTTAACCCCATTGAGCACAAATGGGCACAAGCCAAAGCAATCAGAAAACAACAAAACCAAACCGTTGAGCAACTCTTTAAAATTGAATCATTTTATGTGACGTAGGCTATATTGCCCTTGCAATCCTGCTGGCATTCATGATTGGCGTGATACAGCTCATTATGGGTATTTTGCGCATGGGATTTCTCGTTAATTTTCTTTCTCATCCGGTGATCACCGGATTTACCTCCGCTGCGGCAATTATTATTGCTTTCAGTCAGCTTCAGCATTTTCTCGGCATACCCCTTCCTCGGACCAATCAAATCCATGAGATATTAGCTGTTACCCTACACAACATTGGTGCCGTCAACATTCCGACACTACTGCTTGGAGTTACCGGAATAGTCAGCATTCTGTTCCTGAGAAGATGGAAAAATATTTTTCCTTCACAATTATTTGTAGTGGTTAGCGGGATTATGATTGTCTGGCTTTTGGAATTAGATGAAAGTGGGGTTCGCATTGTAGGAGAGGTACCCCAAGGATTACCGTCATTTAGTCCTATCAATTTCAATATCAATGTCATGCATTCACTGCTGCCGCTAGCGTTAGCAATTTCATTGGTCAGCTTCATGGAATCGATCGCTGTTGCAAAAGCGATGGCGCAACGACATCGTGATTATAAACTTGACTCGAATCAGGAATTAATCGGTCTCGGTGCTGCCAATATCTCCGGTGCATTCTTTCAATCGTTTCCCGTGACAGGAGGTTTTTCACGGACTGCTGTTAATGAGCAAGCAGGTGCAAAAACCGGGCTAGCCGCCATCATCAGTGCAGGACTGATCGGGATCACTTTGCTTTTTCTCACACCTTTATTTACGTATCTACCGAATGCAATTCTTGCTGCCATCATATTGGTTGCCGTCTTGGGATTGATCGATATCAGCGAGATGAAGTTTCTCTGGAATACAAAACGGGAAGATTTCGCAATGTGTGCGATTACATTTTTCGCTACCTTGTTTATCGGCATCGAAGAGGGAATTGCGACAGGTGTTGTGTTATCGCTGGTGATGGTTGTGTACCGAAGCACTAGACCACATGTTGCAGTACTCGGCCGGTTACCCGGGACAAATATTTATCGTAATATCAAGCGTTTTCCACAGGTAGAACAACGCGATGATTTGCTGATCATTCGATTTGATTCACAATTATATTTTGCTAATGTCGAATATTTCAAAGAGACATTACGAAAGCTTGAAGAAGAAAAAAGGGCATCGCTTAAGCTGGTCATCATCGATGCGGCAAGCATGTCATCAATCGATACGAGCGGCGTTCATGCATTGAAAGAGGTCATAGACGATTATAAAAAACGGGATATTGCCCTTTATTTAACCGGCGTGATTGGACCCGTGCGGGATACGCTTAATCGTGCCCGGATTATGCAATATCTGGGCGAAGAGCAGTTTTTTCTTGATGTTAGCGAAGCCGTTGCCTACAGTGAGGATCAAAAGAAAAAGCCTATAAAAGGTTACACATTGCAGACACTCCAATGAAAAAATTGAAGAATGATGATTGTTATCAGTATAGCTATTGACGAGATCAGCCAAACCAGTATAAGTGAGTATTATGATCGACTCGGATTGAAAAGGTGATATCAATTTTTTACCTCTGAAGGCGGGATGAAATAAGCCTCCGGTTCTGGCCGGAGGCTAAAACTATTTTCTTGGAATATCTGATCTTATCTATTAGCGTCAAGAGTTGAACTAACTGCGCCAACGTCTGGATTGGACAAAATCATTCACCAACCAGAACAAGAGCATCATGCCTATGATGGGGACTATCCATGAACGTACTATCGTTTCATAATCCGTCATTTCCACGCGAAGTTGGTAGTAATAATTCAGAGGCGGTACACCTTCTGCTGTAACGACAACTGAATAAAGTCCTTTCTCCAGCTTGCTCACCCCACTGATCACACCGTCAGGATGGTAATTGGCATTAACCTGAGTTATAGCCTCACCTTCGTTAGCATCCCCACGAAAAATTTTTAAACCTACCGGCATATTGCGCATGGACTTGTCGAGCAAATCTACCACCAGATAAGTCTCTCCCGCAGCGGGTATCTCCTCACAGGATTGCCCGAAAAGATTATTCTGAGGCTGGTATGCGCTTAAACGCACCATGTTTTCCCCTACCTGACGCACGCAGACATCATCTTCTGGGGATACGTTCTCATGTCCCGCAGCTGTACCTGCATAAAACGTTAAAATTACAGCACAAACTGTAATAGCTGATTGTATTGATCGTCTAACCACGATTAACTACCTCCTATAGAAGCTTATTAAAGGAAGGAATTGTTCTCTTGCCAGCCTGATAAGCTCGCACTTCCATTTCCATGGTTCCCTCCTTTCAGTGCCAATAACTCGTTCGACCAAGTATGCAGGATATCGTTCTGGCAACGTAACTACTTGCCCCCAAATAATTAAAAAAATACTTGACAGGTTTTGATCAAGACATGGATGGACTTTTTCCTCTACCTGCAGAATTATTTAGTGGGTGGATTGCCTAATTCTTATCTAAAAAATGGATGAGTTCATCATGAAAAAGCCTTTCGTATCGTTGTTGATTGTATTATTTGCAATATTTCCAGCTTATGCAGTAAAACCAGCAGATGAGCAGCGGCTCGATGAAGTTACCAAGCGCGGCGCGCATGTCATGCCATTTGATCTGGAGAAAACGATCCATGTTTTTACTAAAACAAATGAAGGTGGCGTTCAACAGGTGATTGCCAAAGACAAATCCGATTCTGAGCAAATTCGCTTGATACGCGGGCATCTGTCTGAAATTTCGACAGAATTCAGGCAGAGTGATTTTTCCAGGTCGGCGCAGATTCATGGTGAAGACATGCCGGGACTGGCGGAGTTGAAATCTGCCAAAGTGGGTCAGATCAAGATTGACTATATAGAACTTCCGGACGGTGCGCAGATTAATTATGCATCGGATTCACCACGCTTAATCAACGCAATCCACCAATGGTTTGATGCTCAGCTCAGCGATCATGCACGTCATGCTGTGCCTGGACATGGGCACGATCATACGCATCATCATTGATTACTCGCGCTTTCCGAACAGAAACAATAATTATCTTTTTTATAAATTTGAAAAGCACCCATCATGAGCATGCCAGTAACCATCACTATGTTTGCAATAGCTTTTATATTTTGGCCGACAGAGAGCTGGCCTTTCGATCGCACAGAAATAACCAAAATCAGTCAGGATGTTATGAATGAGCAAACCATTTCGATGGATGTGCTGAAAAAAAGCTTTTCTCCAAATAAGTTTACGCTGCGCAAGGGGGTGCCAGTGAAATGGGTGATTAACGTCAGGGAATTGAATGAATGCAATGAGGCTATTGTCATCCCGCAATACGGCCTCGAAATTAAGCTGCAGCCGGGAGAGCAGATCATCGAATTTACACCCACAGAAAGCGGTATGGTGCCATGGAGTTGCTGGATGGGCATGATACCTGGAACATTTATCGTTATTGATGATGACGAATCAAAGCGCTGAGTGAGGTTTGAGAGCGTTGCTAGTATCGAGCGGGAAGTAAAACTGCCCAATTTAGGAAAAACGGTGAAAACAACAGTTCTTTGTAGAAAATATTCGTATTTTGGTATTTTTGGTTTCTAGCAATGGGCATCAATGCGACAAATTGCCGCATTGATGAGTGTCGCTTATTGTGAGAAACTATTTTTTCGTTGATCCTACATCAATCCTACATTGATCTCACATTGATCCTGCAGTGATCTATAATTTTTATGAAAAAGTTAGTGGTGCTGTAATATGAGAAAATCATCAGTGCTTTTCTTAGGTTTGACAATCGAGGTGACTTTGCTCGGTCTGCTCTTAGTCCATGCTTCACTAAGCGAGAGCGCCCAGCAGACTATTTTTGCGCAAAAAGCTGAGCTGGTTAAAACTTTGCGGCTGACTGATCTTTGCCTTTTCACTGAAGCGCGCTATACGCGCCATTTGTCGCAGGCTGATTTAACCACGGCTTTTCAGGATCATCCCTTGTCCCTGGAGCATTTCCCATCCGGCTCCTTTACGCAGCCCCTCGTTAAAATTGAGCAGCCATGAACGTCTGGTTAGAAAAACAACGCTATATCATTGATTTTACGATTTCTGCACTGTTGCGCAGAAAAGTAAAAAATATCGGCCTGCTGGCTTTGTATACCTTGATCGTATTCATCCTCGCCTCGACCATGTTTTTTACCCATTCGATCAAAAAAGAGGCCTCCCTGATTCTGCAAGGCTCGCCCGAGATCGTTGTGCAAAAAATCGTCGCTGGCCGTCATGATTTGTTCCCGCTTGAACAGCTCGACGAAATCAAATCGATTCGTGGCGTGGCCCATGTCGAAGGGCGCTTGTGGGGCTATTATTATGATAGTCTGGTCAGCGCCAATTACACGATAATGGTGCCGCCTACTGGCGATGAGCATGCCGCGTCAGTGGGCAAAAGCACTTTTGTCGAATCAGAGAATGATGAGCTGCATGCGCATGATTCGATCAAACCGTTATTTACCTATGATGGCGCAACTTTAGAGCCTGGGACGCTGATTATCGGCAGCGGCATCGCGCGCATGCGCAATATTGGTCAAGGTGATTTTATGCCGTTTATGGCGTTTGATGGCCAGATCATGCATCTGAAAATCGTCAGCACATTATCTTCGGAATCGGAATTGGTTTCTGCCGATTTAATGTTGATCACCGAGCAAGATTTCAGGAAGCTGTTTGGCATCAAACAGAATTTCGTTACTGATGTGGTCGCCACCGTTAGAAATCCTGTTGAAATGAGCATGGTCGCTTCAAAAATAAAGAAACGTTTACATGGCTCCCGCCCGATCATACGCGACGAAATTCTCAGAACGTATGATTCCATTTTCAATTGGCGTGGCGGCATGATGATCGTGATTTTCTCGGCAGCAGTGCTGGCGTTCGTCATTTTTGCCTGGGATAAAGCATCGGGTCTGAGTGCTGGCGAGCGCCGCGAAA